>CAYVEQ010000010.1:0-42540 GCA_964450835.1 uncultured Synergistaceae bacterium | reverse complement strand
CAGTCTTGCTATTATATGTACGCGCTCGGAAAATTGTCAATCCGCGCGGACGAGCCGCCCGCGCCTTGCGCCTCGCCGTTACGCGAATCGCACGAAAGGCATATAATACACGAAAGCGAAGAAACCCGCGCGGTTTTCGCCGCGCCAGACACGTCAAACGAACGGAGAGAAAAAATATGGACTTTCTTAAACTTGCCCGCGAACGCTACTCGGTGAGAAAATTCGACAGCCGCGCCGTGGAAAAAGAAAAGCTCGACGCTGTGCTCGATGCGGGAAGATGCGCGCCGACGGCCGTTAACTATCAGCCGCAACGCGTCCTCGTCATCGAAAGCGCGGAGGCGCGCGCGAAACTGAAAAAATGCACGCCGTACCACTTCGACGCCCCGCTCTCGCTTCTTGTCTGCTACGACAGCACGGTAAGCTGGAAGAGGCGCTTCGACGGGTACGACATGGGCGCGGTCGACGCCTCTATCGTTACGACACAGATGATGCTCGAGGCGGCCGAGCTCGGACTCGGCTCGACGTGGGTCGGCTACTTCGACCCCGTAGCCGTGCGCGATGAGTTCGCGCTGCCGGACTGCCTCGTACCCGTCGCAATACTTCCGCTCGGCTACCCCGCGCCGGACGCCGCGCCCTCTCCTCTTCACGAAAGAAAACTCGCGCCGGAAGAGACAATCTTCCGCGACAGCTATGACGGCATAAAACCCGGCAGCCGCGAAGCCGGCGCCCGTTAAACGGCTCGCGCAAATCTCGCGAAGACTGTCACGTCCTCCGCACACGCGAAATCCGGGCTAAGGGGGCGCAGCGCTGAGGCAGACGGGCAAACCGTCGCCGGACAAGACAAGGCTCGCTGACTTCAAAAAACAAAAAACACGCGCGCCGCTGCACATTCTTACGCGGACAAAATCAGGCGGCGGTGGCTCTTGCGCGCCATTTTGTTCTATACTATCAGCTGTTAAAGCAACTGTCATTTCGGAGGTGTCTTTCATGCAGGAAAAAGTTTGGGCTGTCGTATGTCAGGACGCGGGTGGCGTAAGCTCGGTACTTGTTTTCGATCACGAGACAGACGCGCGCCACTTCGCCGAAGAGATGAACGCTGGCAAGAGCGGAACGAACACGGTCTTCGCGACGAGCGTACACCGCCGCCACGAAAAAGAAGCCGCGCTCGCCCACATAGAGCTGCCGGACTTCTCACGGTGCATTGAATGCCTTGTGGACATGGCCTCAATTCCCGAGAAGGAGAAAGAGTCCGCCGCGAAGTATTTCGAAGAGCACCGCGACGAAATCCGGAAAGATGCGGAAGAGATCGTGGACAGTTACATCAAAAATGCCCTCACGGACTTTTTTGAAGACGACCGCGTGATCCACGGATAAACATGCGGAAGGCGCGCCGGGCGGCGCGCCTTTTTTGTTCCACAAACAGCCGCGCTGCGCTACCTTTGCCCTACGCCAGTTTTTTAAGCTCGCCGACGACGCACGCCACCATGCGCGCAATGGAAAGATCCGGCACTCCTGCTATTACGTTGCCGCAGCCGTTGACAGGGATAAGTATCCGCGAGGCGGAGCTCTGCCCGACGGCCGCCGCCATAGCCGGCGTTATCTCGCCGAGCAGAGAATCGGCTATTACAATAGCGACCGGGCCTATTATCACGTCGGCGGCGCGGCAGCAGACTTTTACTGAGTTTTCGCCAGTCGCCGCGCGGTCGGCGCCCGCTTTCAGCATCGCAGCGGCGGCGATGCTGTTCGTGCCGACCGCCGTCACGTCGGCGTCGGAAAATTCCGCTTTCACTGCCTGCACTACCTGGCGGCCTATGCCGCCGCCCTGCCCGTCTATTATCAGGATTTTCACGCTCTCTATCCGCCTCCTTTGATTTTTCGTGAAGCCGTTGCTTTTCGGTTGCGTCCTGGCTCACCCGCTCCCGCTGCGCAAGGTCAGCACCGTCAGCTCCGAGGGGACGCCCAGGCGGAAGAGAAAGCCGTTCCATATCCCCGTGCCTGGCGAGACGAATAGTTTCATTTCCTCCACGTCGTACCATCCCCTGACAAAGCCCGCGTTGTATCTCGCAACCATGGAGGCTAGCATCGGCGACATGCCTCCGTGCGTGTGACCCGAGAGTTGAAGCGCAGCGCCCGAGGAGGCGTTTTCACGCGCCCGCCCCGGGCGGTGGTCCATGAGCACGACTGTCGCGCCCTCCGGGATTCCGGCAGTGGCGCGCGGAATGTCAGCCGCTTCCTCTCCGAAGCCCGCGACCGCGAGCGAGGCGCTTCCCCTGCTTATGACTCTGTTTTCGCCTGTCAGAATTTTTATGCCGAGTTCCTCAAGGCGCGCCTTCCATTCGAGGCTGCCGAAATAATACTCGTGATTGCCTAAAACGCCGAACACTCCGTCCCGCGCCCGAAGTTCCGAAAGAGGCCCGACATCGCCGCGCCTCGCTTCGACACTCCCGTCGATGAAGTCTCCGGTAATTAATATTAGATCCGGCTCAAGCTCGTTGACGCGCTTCACAAGCTCTTCAGCCCACGGCGCGCGCCGCGAGGCGCTTATGTGAATGTCGCTTAAGTGAATTATCCTGTATCCGTCAAACTCGGGCGGAAGTCCCGCGACGTCGGTTTCGCGCGCTACAACGCGCGGCTGGCGCTGCGCCTCATAAACGCCGTAAACTCCGACGGCCAGCGACAGCGCGAGCATAAAGGCCGCCAGCGCGCCGGGGATGCCGGGCTCGCCGCCGCGCCGAAAACAGAGTCCTCCCGTTCGCCACGCTGTAGCGGCGCGAGATAGAGCGCCGGGCAAAGAGCAAATGTCCATGACAAGCGTAAGCAGGCAGAGAACAGCCAGCGCGGCGAAGAGGACGCTGTACAGCTCTATGACGAAGCGCGGAAGCTCGGGCGAAAAGAAATGGCCGCCCACGTGCGTGAAGAATTGCTGTTTAAAAGCCGCCGTCGCGAAGAGCAGCGAGGCGAGAGCCTTCAGCCGCCGCGAGGTTCTGAGGCGGAAAGCGAAACGAAAAATCGCGTACAGAGCAAGAGCTAAAGAAATTATCCCGAACATGGCTTTAGTATAAAAGCCGGAGGCGCCTCGCGTCAATAAACTCGCACGGCGCTTCGCGCGATATGCGGCGCCGGCAAATCGGCGGAGAGGCGCACGCCCCACCCCGCATACACGCTGTTCTAGCGGACGCGGTTTTCGTAGTCCGCCGCAACAGCGACGCGGCTTTTCCCGAACGCTTCAAAGCCGTGCAAAGCAACAGGAATCCCGAACGCCGTGCGGAGATTTTCCTCCGTCACCAGTTCGCGAGAAACGCCGAAGATTGTCGAGCCGTCGGGCATGAGGAGCAGAGCTTTGTCCGCAAGCTCAAGCGCGTGCTCAGGGTAATGAGTGCTGAAAAGCGCCGAGGTTCCCCGCTCGCGGCAGAGAGAGGCGACGACGGAGAGGATGCGCGCCTGATTTTTGAAATCAAGATTCGACTCCGGCTCGTCTAAGATCAAAAGCGACGGCTCGGATGCAAGAGCGCGCGCCAGTACGGCGAGCTGATACTCGCCGCCGCTGATTCTTCCGCAGAGCCTTCCCGCGAGGTGAGATATTCCGACAAGTTCAAGCGCCTCGCGCGCCTTTGCCATGTCGCGCGCGTCCGGCACCGCAAAGAGACCCATACAGGGAATGCGCCCCAGAAGCGTCATCTCAGCCACTGTGCATGCAAAGAGCGGCGGGCGCGACTGCGGCACATAGCCCACGCGGCGGCGGAACTCGCGCGGGGGAAGCGATGACGTCTCCCTGCCGTCAATGTACGAGGCGCCGCGGCTCCACCTGCGAAGCCCCGCGGCGCACTTGATTATCGTCGTCTTTCCCGCGCCGTTCGCGCCGAGCACCGCCGTCGCCCCGCCGCTCGCGACACTGAAATTTACGCGGCGAACGATGAACTCTCTGCCGTATCCAAAAGCGCCGTCGCGCGTCTCGAAAATCACGGCCTTATCCCGCCGCCGCGCCGTAGCAAGAAGATGAAAAAAGGCGCGCCGACAACGGAAGTCAGTATCGATGCGGGTATCTCTGCAGCCGCGGCGCTTCTCGCCGCCGTGTCCACGGCAAGCAGGAAAAGGGCGCCCAATAGGAAGCTCGCGGGGACGACTAGCCTGTTGTCGGCTCCGAAGATCATTCGCGCCGCGTGCGGGACGAGCAGTCCGACCCAGCCGATTAGGCCGCACATAGAAACGACCGCGCCCGTAACGAGCGCGGCCCCGGCCGTTACGACAATCCTCATGCGGCGCAGGTCAACCCCAAGCGCTGCTGCCTCGTCGTCAGACAAAGAGGCCGCGTTCAGCCGCCATCTCGAAAGCCAAATCACGGCGCATCCCGCAGTAATCGGAGGAACGCCGAGCGCGAGACTTTCCCGCGTCGCGCCTGAGAGACTGCCCATAAGCCAGAAAGTGATCGCGGGCAGCACATCTTGAGGGTCCGACGCGAATTTGACAAGAGAGACAAGCGACGAGAAAAGAGCGCTTACGACAATTCCGGCCAGTATCATCATTATCGTCGAATACTCTCCGCGCACGCGGCTGACCGTGAGAACGGCCGCGACAGCGGCAAGCCCCGCGGCGAAGGCGGAAAGCTGAACGAAGGCGGGAGAAAATCCTGCTAATATGCCGAGAGCAGCGCCAAAGGAGGCGCCCGTCGCGACGCCCAGAGTGTCGGGGGTGGCAAGAGGGTTCGCGAAAAGCGATTGAAAGGCCGCTCCGGAGGCGGCAAGCCCCGCGCCCGCAAGCATGGCAAGAAGCGCGCGGGGAAGCCTGATGTTGAGGACGACGCCGCGCGCGATGTCACTCGCGGCATCTCCGCAAAGTTTAGGGAAAAGAGCGGAGAGAACATCAGACGCGGGAACGTGGAAACGTCCCGCGCAGAGCGACGCGAAAAATGCCGCGCAAAGAGCCGCTGCGCAAAGAAGGAAAAGAATCCTCCGGCTTTTCACTGCTTCTCTCCCGCGACGAACGGAGCCGCGAAAATCTCGCGCGCGCGTCCTTCGTCAACCTCGACGCCGAAAACCTCACGGTAATAACTCACGGCGGTCTTCGCGACGTCGATATCGGAGAAAGCGTCAGGGTAGAGCGCGCCCGCAATCCACAGAAGCGCAAGAGGCGCGTCAGCGCCCGGCGTGTAAGACCGGTACATGCCGAGCGGCATCTTGTAAACGGCGCCGCGTCTTACCGCCGCGACAGGCTGCCATTCCCGCGAAGATAGAAGCTCGCGCGGCATCTGCCTTGTAAAATTTGTTATGAATATCACGTCGGGGTTCCAGCCGTAAATCTGCTCCATCGAAACGACAGCGCCCGAGCGCTCGGCCGTAATTTCCTCCGCCGCGTTCACCGCGCCCGCCGCGTCGCACCAGTATTGTCCGAAAAAATTTTTCCCCGACGTCACGACGCGCCCGTTTTCCGCGCGCACGATAAAAAGCGCCCTCTTTCGCCCGTTTCGCGGAATGTCCGCGACACGCTGCCGCACGAGTTCGTCTATCCGTCGGCACCAGCTTTCGGCGCGACGCGCGACAGAGGCGCGTTCGGGAAAAATTTCCGCAAGAGTATTAAGCCAGTCAAGGTAAATAAGCGAAGCATCGTAGCCGAAACCCGAAGGAGAGACGGCGACTGCGGCAAGTCCCGCCTTCTCAAGAGAGCGTGCGGCAGCCTTGTCAGACGAAAGATAAAAGACAACGTCGGGCTGAAGCGCGACAAGCTCCTCGATATTTACGCCGCCGCTTGAAGCGAAAGAGGTTTCCGCCTTCAGCAGCTCGGGGAAAATCTCGCCGAGCAGTCCCTCGCGCGCGGCGTTCACCGAAGAGAGCGGCGCGCCCGCGATTTTATCCGCGGAGCCGAGATAGAGGCACAAGACGGACGGAAAAGGCAAAACGCCGACAACGGCGACGCGCTCTATCTTTTCCGGAAAAGCGGCGAACGCGGGACACGGCGCACAAAACGAAAAAAAAGCGGCGCACAGCGCGACGAAGAACAAAAAATAATTTTTCATGAATTACCCCCTAAGCGAGAATGTAGCTGAACCGCATATTAGCACAAGCCCAGCGGCGCGGCAACAAAGCGCCGCCGCATATATTGCTATTCTATTTTTCAGTCTTATCGGTTATCATTTGTTGTACGCATAAAGGTGCGCGGCCGCGCGCGAACTCAACAACGGGGAGGCAAGCCGATGGCAGACGTAACAAGAGCGGCAACGGCGACCGAAGCCTACGACAAGACGAACAAAATCACCGAACTGGGGAGCAAGCTCAAAGAGCTGCGTGAAGCTCAGGGCCTGACTCTGACTCAGGCTTCCGAAGCCACGAAAATACAGAAAAAATATATCTCGGCAATCGAAGAAGGGAATCTCGACGAGCTGCCGGCAGGGCCTTACTGCAGGAGCTTTCTGCGCCAGTACTGCGCTTTTCTGAACGCGCACGATATGTGGGCCAAGTACGACCCGCTCACGAAAAGCGGCGCCGTCGCTTTCAAGAACTTGAAACCGTGCGGAGAGCCCGATATGTCCGTGGCTCCCGGCGTCTTTCGCCGCTCGCCGCGCTTATGGATATATCTGATAATCGCGGCCTCTCTTGCCGCCGCCGTGTGGGTGACTCTGCGCTACAGAGGCGAAATATCAATTACAGGCACAAGTCCGCTCGATGGCGGGACGGCGCCGATTGTCCGCGAACAGCGCGAAAAGCTCGCCGAGCCGCAAGAGGGCGAAACGAACTCCGTAGACCTCAGCTGGATGGACGGACAAGACCAAGCGTCTGAAGAAGAAATTCCGGAAGCGGCTGAGCCTGCGCCCGCCGCCTCGGCGCAGCCGGCGGCAACGGCACAAGCGCAGCCCAAGCCCACAACACCGACGCAGCCGACGGCAGGCGTGTCTACACAACCTGCGCCCGCCGCCCCGGCGAAGAGCGCACAGCAAACGCATGCGAAACCCGCGTCCGCGGCAAAAGAGCCTCTGCTTGCAGTCACAGCGCGCTCGAGAAGCTGGCTGCGCGTAAGCCGCGGCTCGGAGGTGCTCTATCAGGGAACGATGAAGCCCGGCGAGAAGAAAGAATTCAAAGTCACGGGAAAGCTTCCGATCCGTCTGCGCTGCGGCAACCCGTCGCGCACCGACGCGTCGTGGAACGGCGCCGCCCCTCGCCCGCTCGGCGGCGGCAAGAACCCCGTGACAAGATACTATTGGAGCGACGGCGCGGCGACAGATACGGAAACAAGATAAAAGCTCGGCGCTTCAAGTCGCCGGCGCTTGCTTTCGCGCGCGCTTATAAAGTATCATAACTGTCCGAGCGGCACGTCTTCGGACGCTTTCGCTTTTTTTGGAAAAAATTCCGGCGGGGGGAAAATTCAGCCCGTTCAAAATCACAGGGAGGCGGTTTGCATGGAAGCAGTAAAGGCTCCGCGCGGCACGAGAGACATACTCGGCGGCGAATCGTGGAAATGGGCCTACGTTACGCAAAAATGCCGCGAAGTCGCGGACGATTACGGATACAAGGAAATTCATCTCCCCATCTTTGAACATACGGAGCTCTTCTGCCGCGGCGTCGGAGAGACGACAGATGTCGTCGAAAAGGAAATGTACACCTTCACAGACAAAGGCGGACGCAGCATCACGCTTCGCCCCGAGCTCACGGCATCTATGGTGCGGTCCTACATCGAAAACGAAATGAGCAGAGAACCGCAGCCCGCGAAGCTCTGGAGCATCGGCCCGATGTTCCGCTACGAGCGCCCGCAGAAGGGGCGTTTCCGTCAGTTCGTGCAGCTTGACGTAGAGGCGATAGGTGCGCAGAACGCCTTCGTCGACCTCGAGGTAATAGATTTCTCCATGGAGCTTTACCGCAGGCTCGGACTCTCGAACCTTCAGGTAATACTCAACTCCGTCGGCTGTCCCAAATGCCGGCCTGTCTACCGCAAAGCGCTCCAGGATTACCTCGCCTCGCGATACGACGAGCTCTGCGACACTTGCAAGAGCCGGTTTGACAGAAACCCGCTCCGCATACTCGACTGCAAAAGCCCCATATGCAAAGAGATAACCGACGGCGCGCCCGCCGTCATGGAATACCTCTGCGACGAATGCAAAGATCACTTCTCGCAGCTGCGCCGCGGCCTCGACAGAATAGGCGCCTCGGTGACGCTCGACAAACGCCTCGTGCGCGGTCTCGACTACTATACAAAGACCGCGTATGAAATCCAGTCGGGCGACTTGGGCTCGCAGAACGCCGTCTGCGGCGGCGGACGCTACGACAATCTGGCGGAGTCCATCGGCGGCCCGCACATTCCCGGCGTCGGCTTCGCCTCCGGCATAGAGCGCGTCATGCTCACCATGGAAAGTCAGGGCTGCACATTCGGTAAAAAGCCCGCGACGAAAGTCTACGTCGTCGCAGCGGACCCCTCTGCGCGCTTAGAGGCGGCGGCTCTCGCCCGCGAACTCCGCACGCGCAGAATATCGGCTGAGCTCGACTACATGGAACGCGGGATGAAAGGGCAGATGAAAAACGCCGGCAGCACGGCCTGCTACGCCTGCATTCTCGGAGCAAGCGAGCTTGAGAAAGGCATCGCGACGCTCAAAAACCTCGCAACGGGCGCGCAGGAAGAGCTCACGCCGGAACGGCTCATAAACAAACTCAGCGAATAGCTGGCACAATCCATAACCGGAGATGAATTTGTCAATGGAAAGATATTTTGACGCGTCGTGGCGCAGAACGATGTACTGCGGAACTCCGCGCGCGCAAGACGCGGGAAAAGAAGCGATCCTCAACGGCTGGCTCAGGTGCCGCCGCGACCTGGGCGGGATCATATTCGTGGAACTCTGGGACAAGAGCGGAGTGACACAGATAGTATTCAACCCGGAGTTCGGCGCGGAGGCGCACGAACGCGCCGGAGCGCTGCGCAGCGAGTATGTCCTCGCCGTCAAAGGAAAGCTGCGCAAACGCCCGGAGGGAACTGAAAATCCGGAACTCGCAACAGGTGAAGTTGAGCTCCTTGTAGAGGACTTCATCGTCCTCTCGCCGTCTAAGCTGCCGCCTTTTGAGCTCGACAACGCAGACGATGTAAACGAGGATCTTCGCATGAAATACCGCTACCTTGACATACGCCGCGACCTGATGCAGAAAAACCTGCGCACCCGACACGACGTCACGCGCTACACGCGCAACTACTTCGCGGACAACGGCTTCATCGAGATAGAGACGCCGATGCTAACGAAGTCCACGCCGGAGGGCGCGCGCGACTATCTCGTGCCGAGCCGCGTCAATCCGGGCTGCTTCTACGCTCTGCCCCAGTCGCCGCAGCTTTTCAAACAGCTTCTCATGGTCGGGGGATGCGACCGCTACATGCAGATAGTCAGATGCTTCCGCGACGAAGACCTCCGCGCCGACCGTCAGCCCGAATTTACCCAGCTAGACATCGAGATGAGCTTCATCACAGAAGATGACATAATGACGCTTGTCGAGAACTACCTCGCGGGACTTTTCAGGGAGATCTGCGGGACGGATATAAAAACGCCCTTCCTCCGCATGACGTGGAACGAGGCGATGAACAAATACGGCATCGACAAGCCCGATATGCGCATACCGCTTGAAATGGTGAGCATAGAGGCGGCCTTTGAGGGCGGAAAGAACCCCTTCGCCCAGCTTGCCGCGAACGGCGGCACAATAAAGGGACTGCGGCTGCCGGGAGGCGCTTCGCTTTCGCGCAAAGAACTCTCGGAACTTGAAAGCCGCGCGAGAGCGCTCGGCGCGAAAGGGATGGCGAACTTCCAGGCAAAAGAGGGCGAGCTGAAAGGGCCTCTTGTCAAATTCATGAACGACGGCCAGCTTGCGAAACTGCGCGAGCTGTCAGGGATTGAAAACGGCGACGCTCTTTTCATCATGGCCGACGAAAGCTGGCGCAAAGCCTGCGAGATACTCGGGCAGATACGCCTTGAGCTTGGCCGCGCGCGCGGAATGGTCGAAGACGGCTTCCGCTTCCTCTGGGTGACGGAGTTCCCGCTCTTTGAATGGGACGACGAGACCGGACGCTACACCGCAGTCCACCACCCATTCACGGCCCCGATGGACGAGGACATGGACCACCTCCTCACAGCGCCCGGCAAAGTCCGCTCGCGCGCCTACGACGTCGTACTCAACGGCACGGAGCTCGGCGGCGGCTCGATAAGAATACATAACCCTGAGATGCAGCAGAAGGCCTTCCGCGCGCTCAACTTCACGCCGGAGGCGGCAAAGGAACGCTTCGGCTTCTTGCTTGAGGGACTCAGCTACGGTACACCGCCGCACGGCGGACTGGCGATAGGGCTTGACCGCCTTGTGATGCTCATGACCGGAAGCAAGTCGATACGCGACGTCATGGCCTTCCCGAAAAACCAAAAGGCACAGTGCCCGATGACGGAGGCTCCCGCCGAAGTCGACGAAAAGCAACTGGAAGAGCTTTCGATAAAAACAGTCAAGCCTCTCGTGTAGGCGCGGCTCGTAAAGCTATAAAAAAACGGACGGCCCGGCGCCGTCCTTTTTTTATTGCGATCGCGCGCGCAAATTTCGCGTGACACGCCGAACCGGCGGCACGTCCCGCGCGGCTCCCGCAACGCGATGTGTTCACGCAATGCGATTTAATTTATAATAGAGGCGTGACGTATCACTTCAATCATTCTATGGAGGTTAAAATCAATGCCGAAACTTCGTTATCTGGGACACAGCGCCTTTTACATCGAAGGCACGGGGCTGAAAGGCCTCATCGACCCCTTCCTCACGGGCAACCCGCTCGCCGCCGCCAAGGCGGACGAATTTACCGACGTAAACGCGATATTCCTAACCCACTGCCACGGAGACCATCTCGGCGACACTGTGGAAATCGCTAAACGCACCGGAGCCGCGGTATTCAGCTGCAATGAGACAGCCGGCTGGCTCGCCTCCCAAGGGATCAAAGTCGAAGGAATGCACATAGGCGGACGCGCGCGATTCGACTTCGGCCGCGTGAAGCTCACACCGGCGTGGCACGGAGACCCCATCATCGCCGGCGGCAACGTCCGCTACGGCGGAGTGGCCTGCGGCTTCGTCATCGAGGTCGACGGAAGAAAAATCTATCACGCGGGCGACACAGGCCTAACGATGGACATGAAGCTGCTTGAGGCGGAAAAAATCGATGTCGCCTGCCTGCCGATAGGCGGCTACTTCACAATGGACTACGAGGACGCCGCACGCGCCGTCGGCCTTATCCGTCCCATCCGCGCCGTTCCGATGCACTACAATACATTCCCCGCGCTCAAAACCGATCCGAAAGTCTTTGAAATGCAGGCGAAAGAGAACGCGCCCGGCACAGAAATAATCATCTTAAAGCCCGGCGAGACTCTGGAATTTTAACAGGACCGCGAAGATGGAAAGTTTTCGCGACCTCGCCGCGCGCAGACAGAGCTGCCGAAGCTTCAAAAGCGATCCTGTGGCGCCCGAACTCTTGGCACGCTGCGTCAGGACGGCCTCTCTTGCCCCGTCTGCCTGCAACAGCCAGCCATGGCGCTTCACGATCGTGACTGACGCGGAAAAAAGGCGCGTTCTCTCCGAAATCACGCAGGTACTCGGCTTTAACGGATGGAGCGTGAACGTCCCCGCCTTCATCGTCGTTTCGGAAATAGAAAAGCCGGTGCTCGAGCCGGAAGTCATGAAGCAATACAGCGACACAAGGCTCTTTTCCGAGGGAGACGTCGGCATGGCGACAGCCTACCTCGTGCTTGAGGCGGAGGATATAGGCCTTGCCTCCTGCATTATCGGCAGCTTCACGAACGAAGACGTAATTGCACTGCTGGGGCTGCCGCAGGGAGACACGGTGCGCGCCGTTGTCGCTGTCGGATACGCGGAAAATGACGCGACGCGCCCGAAGCTGCGCAAGCCTTTTGAAGAAATCTGCAAAATAATATAACGAAAGGAGAAGCCAAGGCTTCTCCTTTTTTCGCTTTTCTACACTTGCCGCGGCTTTCGCCTCGTCGCGGCACTGTAGGCAACTTGCCCTGATTTTCACAAATCCAGCCCGTCCTGGTGTTGTGTTTTTTTTACGCGCGGTATATAATTATCTCTACAGATTACCTTCCTCTAAGCGGAACGGCGGCGAAGACATATCGTTAACCCCGAGACAGCGCGTGACACCGCGTTGTGACGCTATGCGCTCCGATCGTCGTTCCGCTTTTTTTCGTCTGAAAAAGATTTTTTCAAAATCGCCGCGAGCCTATGAGCCGCCTTTTTCATGCACGCGTGCAACGGGCGGCCCTTGTCCGGCGCGCGCACTTTTTTCGAGAGAGAATCTTAACAGGCATAACACGCGCACACCGCCACACGCACGCGTACCCGGCTCCGCGCTGCGCGCAATAGAACTTCCGCGCCGCGCCGCTTGCCCGCTCGGCTCACAGATTCGGTTCAACGCCACAAGCGCACGCCGTCATCCGCCGGCGCGTCAGACACGCAGTTCCCGCAAGCACAACAAGGTCGCCGCGTTTCCGCACGCGCGCATAACGGCTTTCGCGTCTCGACTCGCGCGTTCTGCCGCGAGCCGCGCCGGAGCATACAGAAAAGCCGCGGAAAGTATCCGCGGCTTTTCTGATATCTTTTGCAGAGGAAGTCTATAGGAGAGAGGCGCGTATATCGCGGACAGCCCGCGCGGGGTCCGGCTGTCCGAAGACAGCGTTGCCGGCGACAGCAGCGTCGCAGCCTGCCTCGAGGAGTGCGGCCGCGTTCTCCGCGTTCACCCCTCCGTCGACTTCGATAACGTAGCCGAGCTCAAGCTCAGCGCGGCGCATCCTAAGCTCGCGCACTCTTTCGAGCGTTTCCGGTATGAAAGCCTGTCCGCCGTACCCCGGGTTGACCGACATGACAAGCACGAGGTCCGCCATGCACAGCACAGGCTCCGCCATAACGACAGGCGTTCCGGGATTTATGGAAACGCCGGCGAGCAGCCCCGCCTCTTTTATTTTTCCCATCACGCGATGGATGTGCTTCGCCGCCTCTACATGCACCGTTAGCAGCGAAGGGTGCGCCGCTATGAACATATCAAGGAAATCCTCCGCGGGCCGGGCCATTACGTGAACGTCTATGAACGCTTCCGGCAGGCGCCCGCGCAGCGCTTTCACGAGGGCGGGACCATAAGAGAGATTCGGGACAAAATGGCCGTCCATTATGTCTACGTGCAGCCAGTCGGCTTCGCCCCGCAGTTTTTCTATCTCTCCGCCTATGTCAAGCGGGTTCGCCGAAAGAAGCGACGGCGCGATGAGCATTCCGCGTTCTTTTTTCAGTTTCTTCAGTTGTAGCGGTCCTGCCATACGAAGTCGCCTCCGAGATATATCGTTATTCTCGCCTCGCCGGAATAAGGAACGTCCATCGAGATGTATTCCCCGCTCTTTGCCGTTTCGTCTTTCAGCACGCGCGTGCCGTAATCGTCCATAAGCTCGATTTTAAGCGATAAGGGCTTGGCGAGCGGCGGCACCTGATAGCGCACTTTGGCCGTTTTGGAACCGGCGGGAAGCTGCGGAGGAGGCGGCGTCTGCTCTTTCGGCGGCTCTGTCACATGCGGCTCTTCGGGCTGCGGCGGCTCCTCTGTTTTTGTTTCGTCTCGAGGCGGTATCTTTGTCGGTATCGTTTCAGGTTTTGTCTCTTTTATGACGACTTTGCGCACGGCTTCGGCCCTCGCCGGGTCCTGGTCGTTCGCGGGAGGAACCTCGGCCGGAGGCGCGTCAGTCGGAAGAGGCGCGCGCGCGAATGTCAGACTGATAATGGAGCCGGCTGGAACTTTGCTTCCCGCTTTAGGCTTTGAGGCAAGCACGCTGCCTTCGGGCATCGAGTCGGAAGGCGCCTCGTCAGTCTGCCCCAGCTTGAGGCCGAGCTGCTCTATCATATCTATCGCGGACTGCTGACTGTAGCCGCGTAGATCCGGAACGGTCACAAACGAGTTTTCGCCTTTCGCCCCGCTGCTGACGAGCAGTGTGACCATGCTGTTTGAGGAGACGCGCTGCGGTGCTGCGGGGTTCTGAGCGATTACCGTTCCCGATGCCGTGAGCGCATCGGTAACGCGGACTACTCGGTCCACCTTGAAGCCGGCGTCGCTCAAAGTTTTTACGCTTTCCTCGAATTTCATGCCGCGCACGTCGGGTATCGCGCGCGCCGCACCTCCTTTGCTGACACGAAGCAGCACGACTTTGCCTCTCGCGGCTTTTTCTCCGGCGCTTATGTTCTGCGACACCACCGTGTCAGCCGGCGCAGAGGCGTCGATCTTGTCGACCTTGGCGAGAAGGCCGCGCGACTGGAGCGCGTTTAAGGCGTCAACAAGCTGCATCCCCGTCACGCCCGGCACCGCGACCTCTTTATCCTCGACGAATACCATTTTCACTCCGAGATAGGCGCAGGCGATAATCACAACTAAAGCCGCGAACATTCCCCAGCGATGTATCCTGCCCATTCAGTTCACCCCCGCCGTGGCGCGCCGTTTCGCGAGCATCGCTATGTAGAAACCGTCCACCCACGGAAGCGCAGGCGTTATGACCGTGCCGTAGGGTCTTCCGCGCCGCATGAAGTCAGCGCGGCGGGGGACAGGTATCTCCACAAGTTCAGGATGCCGGCTCATGACGTCGGCCACTGTAATTTCGTTTTCGGCGCGGAAGAGGCTGCATGTGCTGTACATGACAACCCCGCCCGGAGCCAGCATCTCCGCCGCGCGTTCGAGAAGCGCACGCTGAAGCCTGCCGTTTTCCTCGACCTGTTCCGGCGTGCAGCGCCATTTGCTTTCGGGGTGGCGACCCCACGTGCCGCTGCCGGAACAGGGCGCGTCAAGCAGTATCGTGTCGGGCGCCTCGTCAGGCGAAAGAGAAAGAGCGTCGCCTCGCTTGAATTTCACGCGATCTTCCGCTCGCATACGCATCACCTCAAATCGCGCCGAATTGAGCTTCGGCTGTGATATATCCCACGCTTCTATGCGGGCGTCACGCATAACGTCGGCCAGCTGACCCGTCTTTATGCCGCGGCCGCAGCACATATCAAGAAGATAACGCCCCCCTGCGCGCTCCGCCAGAGTCTCCGCGACAAGCATCGACGACTCGCTCTGCACCGTTATCCTGCCCTCGCCGTAGCCCGGAAGCTCAAGCGGAAAGGGATTCGCGGCGGTGCGCACCGATCTCTCAAGAAAGGGAGAGGGCCACGCGTGCCGTCCCGACGCGTTGTACGCCGCTATGTACTCCTCTCTGTCAACGCCGCTTGAAAGCCGCAGCGAGAGATAGGTCTTCATGCCGATTGACTTTACGAGCTTTTTCGCCTCCTGTATGGAAAGCTCCTTCGACCACTGCGCCGCCGCCCAGCCCGGAACGCCCCTGTAAAGAGCGTGGTCGCGCAGCGCGCCGCTTTTTTTCAGCGATTCCAAAAATTTCGGACTTTCGTCGGAAACAGTGTGAAGCACAGCGTTGACGAGGCCGACGTCTTTTTCGCCGCCCCCTGTTTTGATCACCTGCACAAGTCCGTTTATTAGAACTGGCAGAGCGAAGTGGCGCAGCTCCACAATGCCGGCGATTCCTATCATCAGCGCGTTCCACGTAAGAGACGGAAGCTCGCGGGGGCTGCGCCTGCAATATTTTATGAGCATCGTTTTCCAGAGGCTCTGTCTGCGCAGCGTGCAGTAAAGCAGCGTCGCGGCGAGCTTCCTGTCGCCGGGCGCTATATCCTGATGCACTTTCCGCAGCGCCTCGGAGGCGAAAGCCCCTGCGCGCACCTCGCCGTAAATGGCGAGCACGGCTTCAAGTCCCCTCATCTTATCAACCCCTTGCATGGCACGTCGCGCGCGGCCTTTCTCAATTAGCTATTTTATATCACAGAGGCGTAAAATCGCCGGTTCGCGAGGAACCGGCGAGACAAATCGCGACCCTTTATTTTACGGCGGGTTCCGTCAGTCGCGGCGGCTCATTCCGCGCAGAGCAAGCAGGCGCACGAGCTGGAGCACGGTCATCACCAGCGCCGCGACATAGGTCAGAGCGGCCGCGTCAAGCACGGCCTTCGCGCCGCCGATTTCCTGCTGCGAGAGGATATTCGTCTCGCGCAGCATACGGAGCGCGCGCGCGCTCGCGTCGAACTCAAGCGGCAGAGTTACCAGATGAAAGACGAGAACGCCGCAGAAAAGCAGTATCCCTATGTTCAGAAGATTGAGCGAACCCATGATGAGTCCTATCAGGAAGAGCGGCATCGACGCGGCGGAACAGAGCTGCACGGCGGGAACAATGGCGTTGCGGAATTTAAGGAAGCCGTAGTTTTCCTTATCCTGCACCGCGTGTCCGACTTCGTGGGCGGCGACGCCTATCGCCGCTATGCTGCAGCTGGCGTTCACGCTTTCGGAAAGCCGCAGCACTTTCGAGCCGGGGTCGTAGTGATCCGAGAGCTCGCCCGGCACGCGTTCGATACGCACGCCGGATAGGCCGTTTCTGTCAAGAAGTCTGCGCGAGACATCGGAAGCCGAAAAGCCGCTCGCGGCCCGCACGCCGCTGTATCTGGCAAAAGCTCCCTTCACTTTCATCTGCGCCCAGAGCGAGAGCAGAATCGCGGGGATAAGCACAATTACAGTCGGGTCAAAAAACGGATAGTACATCTGACACCTCCACGTTAATCTTAAACTTGTATTAAAGCCTCCGCTCCGCGTAGAAAGCGGCGATTTCACAGACAATGCGCTCCTGCTCCTCCGGCAACAATTCCGGGAACATCGGCAGCGCAAGCACATCCTCCGAAAGAGCCTCGGCGTTCGGGAAATCACCCCGCTTGAAGCCGAGGTAGGCGAAGCAGTGCTGCAAATGGAGCGGCAGCGGGTAATAGACTCGCGTCGTTATGCCGCGTCCGGCAAGATATTTCTGCAGTTCGTCGCGGTGTTTGGCGCGCACGACATACTGATGGTAGACGTGGCGGCCGCCGGAAAGCTCAGCCGGAGGTGTCACGAGGTCAAGCAGCCCTTTCTCGCCGAAAAGCATCATGTAACGGCCGGCGACGATACGGCGCTCTTCGTTCCAGCCCTCCAAGTGACGCAAACGCACGCGGAGAATAGCCGCCTGCAGCGCGTCGAGGCGGCTGTTGATGCCGATCTCATCGTGGAAGTAGGTGGCTCCGGCGCCATGCACGCGAAGCCTGCGCAGCCTCTGCGCCAGCTCCTCGTCGTCTGCGACGGCAACCATGCCGCCGTCGCCGTAGCAGCCGAGATTCTTAGTCGGGAAGAAAGAGAAGCAGCCCATCCTGCCGACGGAGCCGCTGCGCGTCACGCGCCCATTAATCACGCGGTGCGCCCCGATCGCCTGCGCGCAGTCCTCTACAAGAGCGATGCCGCGCGCGTCAAGCTCGCCTTTGAACTCCTCAAGCGGGCACATCTGTCCGAAAAGATGAACCGGCAGCACGGCCCTTGTGCGCGGTGTGATTTTCGACAGGATATTCTCCGAACTGATGTTGTAGGTGACAGGGTCGACGTCGGCGAATACCGGCGTGCCGCCGCATCGGGTGATACAGCTCACGGTTGCGAAGAAAGTGAAGGGCGTCGTGATGACTTCGTCTCCCGGCTTCAGGTCGAGCGCCTTCATCGCGAGCAGGAGCGAGTCGGTGCCCGAAGCACAGCCGACGGTGTTTTTGACCTCAAGATAGGACGCGAGCTCACGTTCGAGCGACTCCACCTCCGGCCCCAAGATAAAATGCTGCGTCTCAAGCACCCGCAGCACGGCGACGTTAATCTCCTCTCTAACCCTCGCGTAGTTCCTTGTAAGGTCAAAAGACGGTATATCGGTCATATTAGGCATAATATATACGCGGCCCCTTTCTGTGCTTTTTCAGTCGCCTTCGCGGCGGCCTACGGGAAAACGCCGCGCGAATAAGCCCGACGCGGTGATAGATGCTAGGTTCCTCGCGTCCGCCCTCGCGCGCGACGATGTTCGGGACAATTTCCGCGTATTCTCCGCCCGCTATGCACGCGCGACACGCGGCGGGCAGGGTGCGGAACAAATCCAATTAACAATCTTAGCATAAAAAACCGCAGGCGCAACAAAAGAGCGTGGCCGCCGCGCGCGGGAATTTTGACAGCGCCGCCGGCCGGCCGTAAAATAGCGCCATGTACAAAAGACTTGCCGTGCTTCTTCTTTCGATATCGACTATCGTGGCCTACGGCTACGCGCTCGGAGGCCTCGGCAGTTACGCCATGGGAGCACCGCGGCCTCTGCCGACCGCTGCGGGGCTTATCTGCGGCACGTTCTTTGCCATAGCCGCGCTGAAAATCTGGAAAAGCTACATAGATGACATCGACCGCGAAGAAGCGGAAGAAGAGGCCTTGAATTCCGGCGGGAAAGACGACAACTCGTCGGAAGAACGCTGATGCTGTGAAAATCATAAAGCCACAGGAGCCCGCCAAAAGTCGCGCGATTTGGAAAAACCTCCCTCACGCGCGCCGGGGTACCAAAAAAAAATTTTACTTCACTCACGCGCCGGAAGCTCGCAAAAGCAGCTTGACCGCACGACGCGGCGCAAAAAAATCCGGCCGCCGTCACACGGACAAACTCGCGGAATTCCGCGCGCCTTTACCCGCGCCGCGAAAGCGGCAGAACGTTGACAGCCGCGCATGATTTCTCAAAACAGCGCGCGGTCGCGCGCCGCAAAAAAACCGCCCGCTTGCTCGCGGGCGGTTTTTGGTTTTTATATTTTCTTTAGCGCATTTACTGTGTCACGATAGGAAGGTCGGGATTGCCCGCCCAAGCCTGAAAGCCCGCGTCGTAGTTGCGGCTCTTTGTGTATCCAGCACTGCGCAGGCACATTGTCACGAAAGCGGAGCGGACACCCGCTGTGTCGTATAGGACTATTTCCGTGTCGGCCGTGATTCCGTACGGGGCAAGCAGCGCCTGCATCTCTTCCGCACTCTTGAAGCGCCCGTCGTCGGTCACGAAGTTTTCACGCGGGATGTGTATCGCTCCTGGGAGGTGCCCTGCGCGCTTTTCCTGGAATGGGCGGATCTTGCCGTTGTACTCAGGTTGAGTGCGGACATCGATCACAACAAGTTCCGGCTTGCCCAAGTTGTCGATAATCCACTGCGTCGTCGTCGTGTATGTGGGAATGTATTTGCCGATGGAGAAAGGCACGGTCTTTGCTTTGACTTTGCTCTTGTCCATCTTGCCGCCGGCCGCTTTCCATGCGCCGATTCCGCCCTCGAGTATCTTCGCGTTTTTGACGCCGGCCTGACGGAGTATCCAGAGCGTCCATCCGCTCTGCCCCCAGCCGCCCGCGTCGCAGTAGGCGATTACGGTTTTCTTGCCGTCGATACCGAGCGCCCCGAGACGTTTTGCCATCGTAGCCTCGTTCCAGATTACGCCCCACTGTTCGGTGCCCTGTTTCGCGTTCATGTTCGCGAAGTAGGTCCACTGAGCGTTGATCGCGCCAGGGATGTGTCCGCCCAGGTAGAGGCTTTCGGGACGCGCGTCGATAAGAACGACTTTGTTCAGGTTCGCTTTGAGCCAGTCGGCTGTCACGCTTAAGCTCTCTGCCGTTTCGGCGTCTCCCGCCTGCATCGGAGATGGATTTTTCGCGGGGGCCGCGGGCGCAGGAGACACGGCTTGCGGCTGAGGCTGCGGCGGCTCTACCTGCGGGAGAATCTGAACCGCCGGCGCTTTGGCCGTGGCTTCGGCCGGCTCTTCCGGCTCCGGCGCGGCGGGTTCAGGAGCAGTTTCTTCCGTCGGCTGCTTCGTCACGCCACGGTTGTTATCGGAGGTTTCCAATTCTTTCGCCGCTTTGGCGGCGGCTTCGTTTGTCAGTCTTTCCACTTCCGCGGCGGCTGGGTTCGGCGCGGCGGGAGCTTCGCTCTTTTGCGCTTCGGGTGCTGGCGCCGCTTCGGGTTCGGGAGATGATTCGGCTTCGGATGCCGCTTCCGGCGCTTTTTCTTTAGCCGCCTCTTCCGATGCCTCTTCGCCTGTCTTTTCCTGGTAGTTCGCCTTGAATGTCTTTATCTGAGACATTATAGAGTTTGCGGTGTCGTCGTCTGCGGCAAGCGCGAGTTGCGCGGCCCCGGCGATCATCAAGGCGGCAAGCGTCAGCGTGAGCAGTTTTTTCATATTACCAGTCCTTTCTTTATTCTTCCGGACGGCGCCGGTTTTGTTTCATCCGCAGTACGCAATGATTGTATCACAGCTTTGTCTGTTTTTAAGGAAGTTTCCAGTTGTCGTGTATCCATCGCGCCGCCCGGCGTGCTTCGTTGAAGTCGTTCGCCGTTTCTTTCGGCTCTTTCTCTTCCTCGCGGCGCAGGCGCAGCCAGTCACCATATTCCACGAGACCTCCCGCGTGTGCGAAGTGGTCGAAGACGAGGTCAAAACGCGGTATTCCCCACAGCAGCGAGGGACGTATCGCGCCGACGCTTACGAGCTGCGCGGTGAGCCGCTGGAGCAGGCTTTTTATTCCTTTTTTATGGCCGACCCGCAGGAGCACCGCGCGGTGTCCCCCCGTTACCGCTTCCGATACCATGTTGACCGAGTCTTCAGTGCAGAATACTTCAGTCGAGAAGCCCAGCATAGCGGGGATCGGGTTGAATGGGTCCTCCGCCGCTATGAGCAGGTATCTGACGCAGGGCGAGTGAGAGGCGAGAGTCTTCACCATTTTCGCGGCGGCACCGCTCGTGCGGCGCGACGTCGTGATGAATACGTCGGCCCCAGCGTGACTCGCGAGGTTGAGAATCTGTCCGAGCTGTTTTTTTATCCATTCGGGAGTTATCTCGTAGTTCGCGTCATCTCCGCCGATGAGTATCGACCATTTCCGAGCGGCCTGTGACGGGTACCTGGCGAGCAGCGCCTCCGCCTCTTTTTTGAGGTCTTCTTTCACAACGCTGTTCGGCGAGCCGAGCGTGACGAAGATGTTCGGCTTGCGCGGCGGATAGTCGTGTTCGGGCACGATGGCGAAGTCAAAGGGTTCCGTGCCCAAGACGGCAGGAGTCATGATTGTCGCGCAGGCGCACCGCCAGATGTAGCCGAGCGCTATGTTGTAGGGGGCGGGGGCACTTCCGGCAGAGATTAAGAGCGCGGCGCCAGCGCCTTCCTGCACGCCGCGCTCGGCGAACCACTGGCCGACCCGGCGGATAAGCTGTTCCCCGCCCGACGAGGCGAGCCAGTCCCGGGCGTCGCGCCTCGTGCCTCCGAGCAGGATTTTAGACGAGGATTTGGCGCGCGCCTTCGCGGCTCCTGTAAGAAGCGGAACTTCAGCCTCGAGCACCTCGGCTCCCGTGAGACGCGAGAGCCAGCGGGCGACGCCGCGGCTCTGGTTTACGTGGCCGCGTATGCCGTCGTTTAATATCACTATCACTTTAAGTTCGCCGTTCGCGTTCATTGTCCGAAGTTATTACCGACGCGCCGCATGACGGAGAAGCGCGGGTTTTTGCGCCCCGGGCACTCGCCGTGAAAAATTTTTATCCTCAGGAGGTCTGCCATCATAGATTTTTTCCCCAGCTATCTTCCGCGCGGCTTTTTACAATTTTCCAGGATCGTTCCGCCGCGCCACGCGACCTGTCGAAGTATTCGCGGCTCAGCGAAAGCCATTTGCCGCGTGCCTCAGGTGTGTCCGCGATTTCAAGCCACGCCCGCGCGAGGCCGCGCGCGCCCTCTGCCTGCGACGCCGCGCCGCAGGAGAGAAAGGCGCGCGAAGCGCTCGCGAAATCTTCCATGTGAGGTCCGTACTGCACAGGCACGCCCCACGAGAACGGCTCAAGTATGTTCTGCCCGCCTTTGTCTGCGAAACTGCCGCCGACGAAAGCCGCGCGCGCGACGCCGTAAAGGTCGAAGAGCAAGCCTATGCAATCTATTATCAGCACATCCCATCCTTCGGTCAAGGAGGAGAACATCGCCGTTTTATAACGCTGCGGCACAAGAGAGGCAACCGACCGCGCGCGCTCGGGATGGCGCGGCGCGATGATAAGACGCGCCTCGGGGTGGCGTTCGCGCAGGATACCGAAGGCCTCTATAACTTTTTCATCTTCGCCGGTGTGAGTGCTTCCCGCTATGAATATCGGGCGCTCAGACTCGCCGAGCGCCGCCGCCAGTCTGTCGCGCGCGCCGGGGTTGCGTCGCGCAAGCAGAGAATCAATCTTGCAGTCGCCCGTTACGAAAAGTTTTTCTTCGTCCACGCCGACGCGGACAAGTCTCTCTCTGTCCTCACGGTCGCGCATGAGGAGAGCGGCAAAGAGCGAGTAGGCTTCGCGCGCGAGCGTTCGCGAAACGCCGCCGCTCACGCGCGCCCATGTTCTGTCGGATATCCGCCCGTTGACGAGAAAGGCTGGAACGCCGCGCGCGCGGCACTCAAAGAGCATATTGGGCCACAGTTCGGTTTCAGCGACGGCGAAGATTGCCGGCCGCAGCGCGTCAAGCGCGCGCGACACGAAGAGGCGTTTATCCCAGGGATAATATATGTGGAAGTCGTAGAGGCCCCGGCCTAAGCGCTCCGCCATGGCGCGCCCTGTCTGCGTCGTCGTCGAGATGACGACGGGGCCGCGCCACCCGTCTTCGCGCGCGGCTTTGACAAACGGCACTGCGGCCTGAACCTCGCCGACGGAAACCGCGTGTATCCAAAGAGGTCTCCTGCCGCGCAGCGCGGCGATCTTCTCATTTGAGATTATTCCCTGACGCTCGTCGTTGCCCTCGGTGTATTTCGCCTTGAGCTTTTTCTGGGCGAGCGCGAAGAATATATCTATTCCCGTTCTGTATGCCGACAGCGGCAGCGACAGCTACGCCACCCCCGCTTTGAGTATCTCGTGTATGTGGAGCATGCCAACGGGGCGTTCGTCCTCGACTACTATGAGAACCGAGACTTCCCACCGCTCGACAACGCGCACGGCCTCGACCACAAGGCGATCCGGGGCTATTACGCGCGGGTGCGTCGTCATAGCCTGCGACACGGGCAGCTCAAGTCCTTCGTCGCCGTTTTTTTCAAGGAAGCGCCGCAGGTCGCCGTCGGTGAACACGCCTGCGAGCTTCCCGTCGTCGTCGACTATCGCGGTCGCGCCGTAGCCTTTGCTCGTGATGTCGAAAATCGCGTCCCGCACTCTCGCGCGGACATTTGTCACAGGCACTCTGTCGCCCGAGCCCATAAGGTCGCGCACACGCAGCAGCAGCCGTTTGCCGAGTGATCCGCCCGGATGGAAAAGTGCGAAATCATCTTTCCGAAGGCCGAGCAGAAGAGTGGCCGCTCCCGCGATCGCGTCGCCGATAGCCATCTGAAGCGTCGTGCTGCTCGTCGGCGCGAGTCCGAGAGGGTCGGCCTCCGCCTCTACGTGGCAGTTGAGCACGACGTCGGCCTCGCGCGCGAGAGAGGAGGCCGGATTGCCCGTTACCGCGATTATCGGCGCGCCTATCCTCTTGAAGTAGGGTATGATGTCTATCAATTCGCGCGTTTCGCCGCTGTTGCTCAGAAAATAGCCTACGTCCTCGCGGCATACCATGCCCAAGTCGCCGTGGGCGCCCTCCGTCGCGTGCAGGAAGAAGGCGGGAACGCCGAGCGACGAGAACGTCGCCGCGCTCTTGCGCCCGACGTGGCCGGACTTGCCGAGGCCCGAAACAACCACGCGCCCGCGGCAGCGGCTCACGAGGTGCGCGGCGCGGGCGATTTCCGTTCCCATGCGCGCGGCGGCGGCTTCAAGCGACGATGCCTCTTTGCGCAGTATGTCAAGCCCGGCGGCGGTGAGTTCGCCATCGGATATAGCTATCTCGTCGCGTTCGTACGGAAGATTCATGCCTGTTCATCCTCCCGGTCGAGACGAGACATGCCGAGCTTCGCGCGCACGACTTTGTCAATTTCGTATGCCTCGCGCAGCACATCGCGCACTTTGGAAAGAGGCAAGGAGTTCGGCCCGTCGCATTTGGCGCGCTCGGGAGCAGGGTGCACCTCCATAAAGAGCGCGTCAATGCCTATCGCGACGGCCGCGCGTATCAGCGGCGGGACAAACGACCTGTCGCCACCGCTCGTCTCTCCCCTGCCGCCCGGTTTCTGCACGCTGTGCGTCGCGTCGAACATAACGGGAACACCAAGCGCGCGCATGACCGGAAGCGAGCGAAAGTCCACGGAAAGCTCATGGTAGCCGAACTCCGTGCCGCGCTCGCAAAGTATGACGTCGCGGCAGCCGCTTTCGCGGCACTTGCCGAGCGCCTGCGCCATATCCTCCGGGGCCATGAACTGCGCTTTTTTTATATTCAGCGGCTTGCCGGTGCGGCTTGCCGCGACGAGCAGGTCTGTCTGGCGGCAGAGCAAAGCCGGTATCTGCAACAGGTCGACGCAGCGGGCGGCTGCTTCCGCCTGCCACGGCTCGTGTATATCCGTGACGACCGGAACTCCCGCCTTGTCTCTTATCGCCGCGAGCCATGAAAGGCCTTTTTCGATGCCGGGGCCGCGGTAGCTTGTTATCGAAGTTCTGTTCGCTTTGTCGAAAGAAGCCTTGAATATGTAGCCGAAGCCGAATTCCGCGCAGTATTCCTTCATCGTCTCAGCGATCATCAGAGCCTCGTCAAAGGTATCGAGCACGCAGGGCCCGGCTGCTACCGCGAGCCTTCCGCCTCCGACCGGAACGTTTCCGACATTCACCACTCTGACGCTACTTGCGTCTGACATTCTCATCAGCTCCTTCGCCTTTCTCTCCCGCTTCAACGAGCAGGTCGAGATATTTTTTATATTTTTCAAAGACGCGGCAGCGGGCCTCCCAGCCCAGCTCTTTCGCACAGTAATCCACAACGTTGTCAAGCGCTCCCATGCGCCCGAGGTTTTTTATACCGGCCTCCTGCATGAGGCGCCGCAGTTCCGGGTCAGTCAATATGCGCGCGGCTGCGTCGGCAAGCGCCGCCGGTGCGGCGGGAACGAGCACCTCCGCTTCGCGCAGCAGTTTTTTCTGGAGCAGTTTCCCGCGCTCCATTATCGACACGACCGGCACGCCAAGCCCCGCGCAAAGCTGGTTCGCCGTGCCGCCCAGCCCTATCAGCAGCTCCGCCCCGTAGGCAGCGGCGGCGACAGGCGCGCGGCAGACGGCGACGGAAACCGAGGCCGAGACAAGCTCCGTCCCGTCACGCGAGAGAGTCCAGCCTTCGAGATTCTCCGTCATTTTCCCTATGTCTATCGTAGGCGCGGGCACCATGACGAAACAGCACTCCATCCTCGACGCGAGCAGCGACACTGTGTCGAGCACGAGTTTTATATCCTCGTAGGCGCGCGGGCGGCTGCCGGGAAGAAGCAGTATTTTGAAGCCCTTGCCTTTCCAAGCGAAGGCCGGCTCGTTCGTCTCGTCAAGAAGATCCATTATCGGGTTTCCCTGAAAGACTGCGGGCACGCCCCGATCGACCAGCTCGCGCGCCGTCTCGCTGTCGCGCGTCCAGACGAGCACACAGCGGCGGCGCATGAGCCATTTTTCTATTCTCATGTGGCCGTTCAGATGCACTGACTTCGCCGTGGCGACAAAGAGCGGTTTCTTCCCCTGCCCCCAGAGAAGATTCAAAAGCAGGTAAACGTCGCCGACGCAGACAGGCGTGCGGTATTTCCCGCAAAGCTCGCGCATTTTCCTCATCTGGCTGCGTATCGCGCCGCTTAAGCCGTGGCGCATATCGCCGACCAAGTCGCTAAGACGGTACTTGACCACGCCTCCGCTCGGCATATCGGCGGGAGGCGAAACGACGTTAATCCCGTTCATCGTGTAGGGTTTGCCGGAGCCTACGAGGGCAAAGGCGTCAACGTTGGCGCAGGGGAAACGCGCCTTGAGTTTTTTCGCGAGCACTACGCCGATCGCGTCTTCCCCGTTGCCGTTTGAGGCGACAAGGAAGGAAGGGCGGAGCTTTTCCAAGATTTTCAGCTTGAAGGCGAGAGGGTCGCGCAGCTCTGTCTTGATGCATGGCACGTAGAGCGGCAGGTTGAGGCTCAGCTCCTTCGGTATGTTCGCGAGGTCCTTCTCCGTGCAGACGAAACCGTCGGCGCCGCGCTCCGCCGCGAGCCGTTCAAGCTCCGCTGTCTCTTTTTCCGTAAGTATGTGATGGTCGCGGTACGTCCTGCGCTCAACGACAGTGACACCAAGCTCGTCCAGGAACCGGTAGAAGCCGCTGGGACTGCCGATGGCGGAAAGAGCGATATACTTGCCGCGAGGCACGAAGCCTTCTTCCGGCACAGAACGCTCCGCCTCGCCGGGCTCGCGCGCGATCCATGACTCAAGTGTGATGTCAGCGACAAATATTCTGTCGCCGCTGACATAGGGAGAAAGTTTTTTTCTGATTTCGTCAACCGCGCCCTCTCTCGCCTGATTGGCCTTGGTCAGCACGACTATATCGGCGCGCCTGAAAGCCGACATCGGCTCGCGCATCGCGCCCGCGGGAATGACCTGCCCGTTGCCGAAGGGAGAGGTCGAGTCCACAAGCACGATGTCAACGTCGCGCCCCATCTTTCTGTGCTGGAATGTGTCGTCGGTTACGGCTATCTCCGCGCCGAGCGACGCGAGCAGCTTGACTCCCTCTATCCTCTTGCGCGACACGACGACCTTCGTCCCCGGAAGCCTGCGCGAGAGCATGAGAGGCTCGTCGCCGGCGAAGTCGCGCCTCGTGCTTTTTTTATCCTGTCCTATCCAGAGCGGCGGGTGTTCCTTCGTTCTGTAACCGCGGCTTACGAGCCCCGCATTTATGCCCGCTTCCGCAAACTGGCGCACGATATATTCCGCCATAGGCGTCTTGTTTGTGCCTCCCAGGCTGTTGTTGCCGATGCTTACGACCGGCAGCACGGGGTCGGCTACGGCGAAGATGCCGCGCCGGTAAAATTCAATCCGCAGCCGCATCCATGCGCGGGTCGCGAACTGGCAGGGCCACAGCACACCCCAAAGGGGCGAGGCCGCCTCGCCGCGCGCGTATTTCAGATAACTGCGGAGGAGCCGCGACATCCTATTCGGTTTCCTGATGCTCTCCGGCGTTGAAGAGCCTGTAGTAATGGCCGTGAAGCGCCATCAGCTCGTCGTGCCTGCCGGACTCCGTGACGGCTCCGTCACGCAGCACGAGTATTCTGTCCGCGTCGCGTATCGTCGAAAGCCTGTGGGCGATGATGATTGCGGTGCGTCCTTCCATCGCGTTGCGCATCGCCTCCTGCACCTGCTGTTCGACGAGAGCGTCAAGCGAGGATGTGGCCTCGTCCATTATGAGTATGCGGGGGTCGCGCACCACGGCGCGCGCTATCGCGACGCGCTGGCGCTGCCCTCCGGAGAGCGTGACGCCGCGCTCGCCGACTTCGGTGTCAAAGCCTTTGGGAAGCGTCCTGATGAAATCGTAAATGCCGGCGATTTTCGCGGCTCTTTCAAGGTCGTCCGCCGATGTCCCGCGGAAACCGTAGCCGATGTTGTAGGCGAGAGTGCCTTTCATCAGCACGGGATCCTGCGGCACGAGACCTATCTGGCGGCGGTATGATTTCAGATCAAGGCACCGGAGGTCTGTGCCGTCGATTTTTATGACGCCTCCCCGCGGGTCGTAGAAGCGCATCACGAGGTCGGCGATTGTTGATTTTCCTGCGCCTGTCGGCCCGACGATGGCAATCTTCTCGCCTGGGCGTATTTCAAAATTTATGTCGTTTAGCACCAGCTTTGACTCGTCATAGCCGAAGCTGACATTTTCAAACGCAACGCGCCCTTTCATATCCGCGAGTTTTATCGGGTTTTCCGCGAGCGGCACTTCGTTTTCCTCGTCGAGAATTTCAAAGACGCGGTCGGCTGACGCCACTCCCTGCTGTATCGTGCTCACGACACGGCTTAAGACACGCACCGGCTGCACCAGCAGGCCGACGTATGTGCAGAAAGCTACCAGCCCGCCCACGGTGAGCGAGCCGGCGAATACGCTGCGCCCTCCAATCCACAGTATCAGGGCGAGAGCGGCGATAAGTATCACCTCGACGAAGCCCTCAAGTATGCCGCGCACCTGCGTACCCTTCATCAGCGCTTTGAAGTGGAGGTCGCTCTCGGCGCGGAAGCGCTCGTATTCTTCTTCCTCCGTCGCGAAAGCACGGACTATCCTTATCGAGGAGAGCGCCTCCTGGGCTATCGCCGCCACCATCGCCAGACGCTCCTGAATCACCGCGCCGACGCGGCGCAGCTTCGACGCAGCCTTGTCAATGACCAGGACAGCGACGGGGATTATCGTGAATGTCGCGAGCGTGAGCTTCCAGTTAAGAAAAACGAGCAGGCCGATTATTCCGACGAAGGTGACGCCCTGCACGACGAAGTCGACAATGACGCTGCCTAAAATATTCTGGAGCGTCGCGACGTCGTTCGTTATGCGAGAGAGAAATTCCCCGGAGCGCTTTTTGTAGAGAGTGAGAAGTGACAGTCTCTGCGTGTGGTCGTAGAGCTCAAGGCGTATGTCGATGACGACCTTTTGCCCGACCCACGTCATCAGGTAGAGGTTAGCGTAGGCGAAGAGCGCTTTAAGCATATAGAGGGCGACGACGCCGACACAGAGAATGTTGAGCATATAGAACTTTCTCTCTATCATCACGTCGTCCACGACGTTTTTGATGAGCCACGGCGGGATTATGCCGAAGAGAGCTGAGAGTACCATGCAGATTACTGCGTAGACGAGGCGCCTCATATAGGGAAGACAGTATTTCAGAAGACGCGCATAGGATCGCCATTCCTCTTTTTTCGCGAGATTGAGCGTCATGCCGCCGCCCCCGTTATCCTGTCGCACCAGAAATCATATACTCCCTCTTCGCCGAGCTTCGCGCGCGCACGTTCCATCACGTCTTTCGCCGCACCGCGCAGGCCGTTCCTGTCCTCAAGCCACGCGAGCGCCGCCTCTGTGAGATTCCCGGCGGTTGCCCTTTCCTGAAGAAGCTCGGGGAACAGTTCGCGCTCCGCGAGAATGTTCGCCATCGCGAAATATTTTGTCTTTATAACGCAGCGGGCGACGAGAGCCGAAAGAGGGTTGAGCCTGTAAGTGACGACCATATAGCGGCGGCGCAGCAGCGCTTCAACCGTTACCGTACCGCTCGCTCCGACGGCGCAGAGGGCGTTTTCCATCAGAGCCCCGCCCGGGCCGTCGTAGTGGCGTATATTTTTTTCGGCGAAGCGGCCTATCATGCTCTCGCGCACAGCGGGATTAAGCCCAGGTGCGACGGAAAAGACCGGCTGCCAGCCTTTCGCTGCTAAAGCCGCGGCGGCCTCCTCCATTATCGGCAACAGGGTTTTTATCTCGCTGCCGCGGCTGCCCGGAAGAAAAGCCACGGTTTTCTCTTTGTCGTAATCAGTCCCTATGCTTTCGCTGCCGCGGCTGTTGTATTCCTCAAGCAGAGGATGTCCCTTCCATTCGCTCGTGCAGCCGCGCGAAAGCAGATACTCGTGCTCGAACCTGAAGAGCGGCAGACATTCGTCCACGTCGCGGCGCAGGGAGTCTGCGCGCCCGCTGCGCCACGCCCACACGGTCGGCGGCGAGATGTAGAAAATCCTGCCGCGGTAGCCGCGCGCGCGGAGCGCGGCAAGCAGCCTCATGTGGTAGTCGGGACTGTCGCAGACAACGACCGCTTCGGGTGCGCGCTCGATTACGCGCTCCACCATTTCGCGGCGCAGCGCGAGTATCGACGGTATCGCGGAAATCACTTCCGTCAGGCCGAGCAGCTGGAGCCGCGCGCCGTTCCATTCGGCGCGCACTCCGGCGTCGCGCGATTCGACGCCGCCCATGCCCCAGATGTCGCCGTCGTATCCGCGTTCGCGCAGTTTCACCGCGAGGCGCGCCATGTAATGGTCTCCCGAGGCTTCGCCCGAGCTTACGAAGATCGACAAACTTCCACTCCTATTACCGCTATCCGCCTCTCGTCGGCGACCCGCGCGAACTTTTCGGGATCGAGCACAAGAGTCCAGCCCGCGTGGAGCGCGAGGCAGGTGAGCCTCGCCTCGGCCATGTGCACAAGCGTGTCCGGGCCGACGGTCGGTATGTCGTAGCGGTCGTCCTGGTCGAGGCGCATCATCTTGGCGACGATGCCGCCCTTGCAGAGAGAACCCGCGCGAAGCAGGGTCGCGTCAGTCCCCTCCATCGCCTCAACAGCGACTACGGAGCGCTTGTGAACTATGACGGTCTGTCCGAAGGAGAGCGGAACGATTTTTTTGCAGATGTCGAAAGCGTATTTTACGTCGTCCGTCTCCTCGCGTGTGGGGGTCCGTCCGGCGACACGTCCTTTTTTCGCGAGAAGGTCGGGGATTATGTCGCGGTAGCTCAAGACGCGGAAGCCTTCTTTTTCGAGGAACCGGACAATCGCGCCCAGTATCGAGTGGTCGTCGCGGAAGACGAGGCTGGCCAGAAAGCGCTGCGTCGTGAGGTCGAAGAGAGAGGGTTTGAAGACCAGCGTTTTCGAAACCGTGCCCGCCATTATGATCTCCCGCACGCCGCGCTTCTTCATATCGCTTATCGTGAAGCCGAAGTCCGGCTTGGTTATATTAACCACGTCAAGAGCGTATCTCACGAGTTCGCCCGTCTGCTCTCTTATCGAATAGACGACAGGCGGGGTCCCGAGGTTCGTCAGCCGGCTCGCGATCGCGACGGGAAGGAGTCCTTCGCCTGCGATTAGGGCTATCTGTTTTTCCACAATCATACCTCCCCGTGGTTTCGCGACGGAACGGCGCTCCCTGCCGTTCGCGCGATCGGCCGGCGCGGCGTCTTTAACGCGGAAAGTCTCTTATACTAATATACAAGTATAGCATAAAGGAGAGGACAAACGGCGCCGCGTTCGCACTCGGCGCGCGCGTATACTTCGCCGCCGCGGGCGCGGAAAAAAATCTTTCGGCGGGCGTTGCGTTCCTGACGTCACGAGAGCGGGATCGAAAAAGTTTTCAGCGGACACGGGTGCCTTGCCGCCGCGCGCAACCGGACGAAAAAAAATTCTTTCATGGCGCGCGCAAGAAAAAATTTTTTAAACGCGGGCGAGAGTTCCCGCCGCTCTAAATGCCGCCGGAGAAGAGCGGCGAGCCGCGCCACGCGCCGCGAAGCAGGGATACGGCGCTTTCTATGTCACCCGCCGGAATGCCGGAGAAAAAGAGCGCGACCGCTCCGCTCCACTCCTCCACCGCTACGCCGCGGGCCAGTGCCAAACGCGCCGCCTCGCCCGGCAAACGGCAGGGAATCAGCGCCGCGGTGTAGCTTTCGAGTATCTGAAAGTCGACGCCGAGCTCCCCGCGCAGAGCCGCCGAAAGGAGGCGGCTCTTCTTCTGGTAGATTTTGCGGCAGCGGCGCAGATGGCGCTCGAGAGCGCCGCTTGTGATATATCCGGCGAGGGCCAGCTGTTCCGCCTTTCCCGCGGTCGGGTCGTAAAGAGCGGCCGCTGCGGCGCACCGTTCGGCGACGGCGCGCGGCAGAGCCATGTAGGCTATGCGCACCGACGGCAGGAGCATCTGCGAAAAGCTCCCGATGTAGACGGAATGTTCCGGCTCGAGCGCCTGAGCGGCGGGGATGGGACGTGCCCGCCAGCGCAGCTCCCCGTTGTAATCGTCCTCGACGAGCAGTCCTCCCTTGCGAGCCCACGACGCGAGAGCTTTGCGCCTCGCGTCGGCCCGCGCGAAAGATGCCGCCGGACGCTTTGACGAAATCTCAAGAAAGAGCGCAGCGCCGGTTTCTTCCGGACTTTCCGCGCGCGCCACGCTCCAGCCGCAGTCGCGCAGTATGCGCTCACCCTCCTCGAAGCCCGGCTCGGAAACTGCCGCCGGCCCGGCGTGTCCGAGCGCCCGGCAGAGAAGAAAAAGCAGCTGCTGCGTGCCGGAGGCAACTACGATATTTTCCGCCGCACTCTTCACGCCGCGCGCGCGGTAGGCATAGGCGGCGAGCGCGCGCCGCAGTTCCGGCTCGCCTCGCGGGTCGCCCCGCGAAATTATCTCCCCGCGCCTTTTAAGCGCGGCGCGCACGCACCTTCCCCATGACAGGTCGTCGGCCGCCTCAGCGTCTATTGTCCCACGGCGCAGGTCGAAGAGCGGGCGGCTCTCGCGCTCGTGCCCGGGCGGTCTGCCTTCGTCCGTCCGCAGCGGCGCGCCCGCGGCAAAGCATCCGCTCTTAGGAACGCTCTCGGCATACCCCTCGACCGCCAGCCTCGCGTAAGCGTTCTCCACCGGAGAGCGGCTCACCGAAAGCGCCGAGGCAAGCTCACGCAGCGAGGGCAGCCTTGCCCCGCGTTCTATCGCGCCGCTTTCGACCGCAGACGCGAGCGACGAATAAATCTGTTTCCACAGCGGCTCTTTTGAATTTCTGTCAAGCTCTATAAAATCCGTAACCATCGCGCGCTCCCGTCTGTCATCTTAAAATAAGCCACATCTGGCCATTGAACCAATGACAGATATATTTTATAACAACATCGCACGGCCGTGTAATCTCCACGAAAGGAACACAAGATATGACAGAGAAAGAAAACCGCGTAAAGCTCAACAGAGACCTCGCCCGTATGCTGAAGGGCGGGGTAATCATGGACGTCACGACGCCGGACCAGGCGCGCATAGCGGAGGCGGCCGGAGCCTGCGCCGTCATGGCGCTTGAGCGCGTGCCGGCGGACATAAGAGCGTCGGGCGGCGTCGCCCGCATGAGCGACCCGAAGATGATAAAGGCCATTCAGAGCGCCGTCTCCATTCCCGTGATGGCGAAGTGCCGCATAGGCCATATAACCGAAGCGCTCATACTCGAGGCGCTCGACATAGACTACATCGACGAGAGCGAGGTGCTCACCCCCGCAGACGACCTCTATCACATAGACAAGACCGCCTTCAAAGCGCCTTTCGTCTGCGGCGCGCGCGACCTGCCTGAGGCGCTGCGCCGCATCGAAGAGGGAGCCTCGATGATACGCACCAAAGGCGAGCCGGGCACAGGCGACATAGTGCAGGCCGTGCGTCATATGCGCGTTATGCGGGCAGAGATAGCGCGGCTGCTTTCGCTGCGCGCCGACGAAATATACGAGGCGGCGAAGGAGCTGCGGGTTCCCGTGGAAAGAGTGCGCGAGCTGCGCGAGCTGCGCGGCCTTCCTGTCGTCAACTTCGCGGCGGGCGGCGTGGCCACGCCCGCAGACGCGGCTCTTATGATGACTCTGGGCGCCGAGGGCGTCTTTGTCGGCAGCGGAATTTTCAAATCCGGGAACCCTGAAAAGCGCGCCGCCGCAATCGTAAAAGCCGTTACGAATTATCAGAACCCCGACATATTGGCGGAAATCTCCGAAGACTTGGGCGAGGCTATGCCGGGGACGAACGCTGACGAGATCGCCCTGCTTATGGCGGAGCGCGGAAAATGAGCGCGCCTCTCACAGTCGGCGTGCTCGCGCTTCAGGGAGCTTTCACCGAGCACTGCGAGGCGCTGCGCCGCGCCGGAGCCAAGCCGCGCGAGATAAGAAGCCCCGGCACCCTCGCGGGCCTTGACGCGGTGATTCTTCCGGGCGGCGAAAGCACGGTCCAGGGGCGGCTGGCGCGCGAGTTCGCAATCTTCGAGCCGCTGCGCGCGATGATCGGCGAGGGGCTTCCGGCATTCGGAACCTGCGCCGGAATGGTGCTGCTCGCGAAAAATATCGAAAACGACGACGCGCGCCACATCGCGTCCATGGATATAACGGTCAGGCGCAACGGCTACGGAAGGCAGCTTTCGAGCTTTACGGCACGCGGGCGCTTCGCCGGCGCTGGCGAGATTGAGATGGTCTTTATCCGCGCTCCCTACATAACGTCACGCGGCCCTCACGTCGAGATACTCGCCTCCGTGGACGGGCGCGCGGTCGCTGCGCGCGAGGGACGGATGCTTGTTACCGCTTTTCACCCCGAGATGACGGACGACTTGCGCGTGCTTGAATATTTCCTCTCATTAGCGCGCGGCTGAAAAGGCGGCGCGGTGGTACAATTTAATAAAATCCGCATGAGACGGGGAGGAATGCATGCAATGGAAGAAGTCTACAAATTTCTGAAGGAAAATCCCGTTTTCTATCTGGCGACAATCGACGGCGACAGGCCGCGGGTGCGCCCCTTCGGAGTGGTCGCGATCTTCGAGGGCAGACTCTATATCCAGACGGGCAACGTGAAACCGGTCTTCAAACAGATGATGGCGAACCCGAACATCGAACTCTGCACGATGAGCAAAGACGGGACGACGTGGCTCCGCCTCGCGGCCGAAACTGTGCTCGACCCGCGCGTCGAGGCGCGCCGCCGGATGCTTGACGAAAACCCGCAGCTCCGCCGGCTTTACTCGGAAGACGACGGCGTCGGCGAAGTGCTGTGGCTGAAGAACGCGACCGCCTCTTTCTGCACTTTCGGCAAAGAGCCGAAAATCGTAAAATTCTAGAGAAAAGCATCGCGTACGTTAAGCGGCCGGAGTTTTTCTCCGGCCGCCTTTTGTTTTTTCGTTCTCATAGTCCGCGACGTCCGTCCGCCTCTGTCGCGGCGGCGCCGACTGCGGTTTTCGTCCGGCTTGCGCCGGCGGTGTGCTTCGCCGGAGCTTCAAGAACTCCGAGGCATGGCGTCCCCTCGCGCGGCCCTAACTCGGATATTGACAACCTCGTAAAAGGGGGTTATACTGTCAGCATCAAAGACGGTGTTTCGTGAAATGGGTCTTTTAATCCCGTGGATCGTGACGCCGTTTTTGTTTATCGCGTTTTTTGTGATTTGCTCTTTCTTGCGGATAAAACTTTCTCTTCCCGAGTGATTCATGTTATAACTCAAATACTCATACGTAACTTGACGGGGCACGTATTGCCCGACATCGACAATGACTTCAACTGTTTTTCCGCCGGCTGAGATTTGCTTTTAAAAATGGTGGAACAGGTCATAATTGCTGTGCCCCGGCGTCTCCTCTTTATCGTTCCGCCTGCGCCCGAGATAAACGCCGTGCCGGATAATTTCGGCGGCCTTCGGCAGGGCTTCAAAACGGCGCGCACGTTCGCGCGGCCTTAACGTTTCCCACGCCGCTCTTTATTATCCCGGCTGGCTTGACGGCGCAGCCGGCGGCGGCAAGCATCGGGCAGCCTGCCCGGACGGCGCGCACTTTTTCAGGCCTCTCGCGGAAACCGGCGCGAGCGAATGCGCGGGCTTTATCGGCGCGGGTCACGGTAAAAGACGGCACGGCCCCGCTTGCGGCCGTCGCGGGCCCGCAAAGCCACGATCTTCGGCGCGTCGCGGCATGGACGTCCGCGAGCTTCGTCTTGCCGCCGGTCATCACGAGCGCCCCATCGCGGCGTAGCGAGACGCAGGTGCCGCGGCCGCCGCGCTTTTCCGTGCCGGATTCGATTATCCTTCTTATCAAAATTTTTTCTTCCCGTCGCGGGTTTTCGCCGCCAAACGCGCCCGCGCCTGTTATTGATTGAGCCGCGCGAGTATATTACAATGGCACCGGAGGGGAAAAATCAGATGTATTCTACGGAACGGACGGAAAAATGGTTTGCCGGCTACGTCGATTCTTTCAGACAAGGCGGCGCGCTTGAAGATATGCTTGAGCGAAAGAGACGGCACAGCCGCCGCGTCCGCTCGATCGCGCTTTCGATAGCGGAAGCGCTTGAGTGGAACGACGCGCGCGACAGATGGCTTGCCCACGCGGTCGGCCTCCTGCACGACACGGCGCGCTTCGAGCAGTACCGCAACTACAAAACTTTTCAGGATTCCGCAAGCTTCGACCACGGCGACAGAGGCGCGGAAATTTTGTCGGAGCGCTTCGGCTGGGATGACGCAGAGCCGGACGACAGAGAAAAAGTCCTGGCCGCCGTGCGCTTTCACAATAAACTCGAAATACCGCCCGATACGCCTCTTGCCCGTTACAGGTGGTGCGCTCTCGCGCGCGACGCCGACAAGATAGACCTCTTCCGCATGGTGCAGAGCCGTATTGACGACGGCACGATTGACGAAATGCTGCCGCGCCACGATAAAACAGGCGGCCTTTCGCCGACGCTCGTTGCGGAGATACGCACCTCGCGCCGCGGCTCGTACAGGCACGCCAGCTCGCTTGCCGATTTCCGTCTGATTCAGCTGACGTGGGGGCTTGACCTGAACTTTCCCGTATCGGTCGCGACGCTGCGAAGCGAGGGAGTCTTCGACAGAATAGCTGAAGATTTGTCAGGTTACGGCATCGGGGACATAGTCGCGGATATAACTGACAAAATAGAAAAGAGCTGAAAGGCAAGGCCGCGACAGCGCGGCGCGAGAGCTTCCGTATCTCTTGCCTTTCGCCGCCGTGCGGAGGCTTTCCTGCAATGCGCTTAACGCCCGGCAATTCCGCGCCGCGGCGGCGTTGATTCACGGAACAAAAAACCCGCGCCTTGAGCGCGGGCTTTCCCCAATTGTTAAAGATAACCCTCCGAGACGAGTATCTCTTTGACTTTTTCCTCGCCGCGCTTGGCGAACTTGATTACGGGACCTGTGCAGCCCATCGAGGATTCCGCGTAAATTCCGGCCCTCCATAGAGCTTTGACGGCGTTTTCAATCTCGAGGACGTCGACGCCGTGAATCTCTTCGTCTGTCGGCTCGGCCGCCGGCGCTTTGATCTCTTCCCCGGCCGCCGAGGGCTTCGGCCGTATCGAGGCGATGATGCCGTCAAGACCCGCCGCTTTCGCCGCCTCAAGCTCCTTCGCCACTCTTTCGGGAAGTCTGTTTCTCGCGGCCGCCGCGTTGAGCGAGAGCGCCGAAGCAATGACCGGCGCTCCCGAGGCGCGCGAGATGATGGAAATGACCTTGTCCCAGCCTTCGCCTGCCGAGGGGCCGTAACCCCAGCCCATGGCCTCGTAGCCGCCGCCTGTTGTCCACGCCCCGAAGAGCTTCATAAGCACGTTCCCGGTGAGTGTGTCAGTCACGCAGACGTCCGCCGTTCCCGCGAGAAGATCGTTGCCGCGCAGGATCGCGCCGCCGCCTTTTCTTATGCTCTCGGCGAAGCGGATATCATAGCCCTTTTCTTTCAGCTTCAGAAGAGCGCGCAAAACCGTCTGTGCGCCGTCGAGGTTGAGTATCCCGACCGTCGGCTCCGCCACTCCCGCGGATTTGGCGACCGCTATGCCGTATATCGCGTTGCGCAGCATCGCCTCCGTGCGAAGCGGCGAGGCCGTGCCTGTCGAGGAGGCGATGAAGCAGGAGCGTCCCCTGCCGGGTGTTAAGACCTTGCCGATCGTCGTCACGCCTACGGGGAAAGGATAGTGCAGCGCGACCGCTCCGGCTATCGCGCCCTCGGCGAGAGCCCGCTCCGTCGCGCGGGCGATTTCATGCTCGTCCGCCGCAGTCTCTATCCAGTCGAGGTCATCGAAACCTTCGGCTTTCGGCCCTATGCAGCAGACTTTGAGCGACGCGTCGTTTTGCTGCGCGATGCGCGCGCCGAGGCATAATTCCTCCTGTCCGAGCTCGCTCCCGTAACTCATAAGGCCGACGCGGGTTTTCTTCCCGCCTCCCTCTCTGACTTCTTCGATTATTTCGTTCAATATGTCGCCTATCAAGGCTTTCACGGACGCGTTGTCTGCCATTCTTTACACCTGCTTTTTAAGGCGGGCAGCAAGTTCTCCGAGGCTTTCGAGGATAAGTTCGCGTATATCTTCTTTGCTGACCGCCGATTCCTCTTTCTTGGGCTGCGGCTTCTCGATGAGGAACGAGGCGCCGTCCGCCAGGTTGGTAAGGCGTCCAAGAAAGAGACTCCCCTTGCCTATGATCATCGCGCGTTTCATCTTTCCCGCCTTTATCGCGTCGACGGCGTGTCCGATGAAGGGAACGCCGGACGGAATGTGTCCCTGCGTGTGGACGAATCCGGTCATGCCGTGCTCCTTGATGAACTTCGGCATATCAGGCTTCGCTATGGCCTTCTTCATAACGGCAAGAGCCGCGATCATCTTGAAGTTCGCCGCTGGCACGTCGCCCGCTCCGGCCGGAAGTGTGATTTCGGGGTTGTGAAGTTCCGGCGAGAATTTGTCAACGTCTGCGAACGAGAGGCCGGCCTTCAGGAGCGGCTCGTATATAAGAGCCGAAGTGACAGTCTGCGGCGAGGCTCCGGCGCCGACTGTGTGCTTCCCGATCGCGTCGAGGCGTATGACAGGCGTCGCGCCGTCGTCGGGAACAACGAGGAGCGCAAAGGAGCCGATGCAGTTTTCAAGCGCCGGAAGCTGCTTTTTGACGTGGTCGCGCGCGTTCATGTAGAGCTTCGGAACGGCGCCCCCCGCCACCACCGCGACGTTCTTGCGGGCGCCCGCCGCTACCATCGAGGCCGCTGCTATCGTCGCATTGACAGGACCTGCGCAGAATCCGCGCACGTCGCAGCCGGAAGAGTTTTTGCAGCCCGCGATTTCCGCTATGGCCTTCGCGAAGTTGCCGCCGCCGCGCTGGTTCATGTCGCCCGCCGCCTCTTCGGAGCATTCCACTACAAAGTCGATGTCGTCGGGCGTGAGACCCGCGTTTCTGATAAGGTGGAGCAGAGAGAGGACGGCGCTCGCCTTGTTGCAGATGTTGACCATGAGCTCGTAGGCTGTGAGGTTCGGATCCACTTTATGTCCGCGGCGCGCGCAGCCGACCGTCCTGCCTTCGAAGCAGAGCGGGAGTGCGCCTTCGTTCGCCGTCTCGTTTTCTATCTCTGAGAGTTCGTGCCCTGCCTCGAGGCGCGCGAGGATGTCATCTCGCATCAGCGGATGCTTCGCTATTTTTTCTTTCACCGCGGCGGCGAAGTCTTTTTCAAGCCAGATGAGGTCGAACACGTCACAAATGTCCATAAGGGCGAGAGTCTCATCCTCGGGCATGATTTCGCCGTATCTGCCGTAGCGCTTCTCTTCGGCTTCGAGGTTCCTGTGCCACGGCTGCTGACGTTTCTCGAACTCTTCTGTATCCATCGCGCCGATATAGGTAAGGTTCGGAGCATAACGGGCCGCCTCGTTGTAATTCTGAACGAATTTGGGAAGTTCGTTAAGGAATTCCGAGCCGGGGTGAGTCTTTCTTTCCACGTACGGAGTATTGCCGTACCAGAACGCCAGTTCCGGCGTGTGGTTGAGCGAATAGGCCGCCGCTTTGACCGCTGCGTTTGGCATTTCTTCTATTCCTCCTGTTTTGTTTCCTTTTTATGTAAATAAGCCCTTGTGCGCTGTTCCCTCGCTTGTCGGCAATTATAAAATTTCGCCGGCTGTCCGGTCTTTGTGTGTATGAATAATAAAACTCTCGGCCGCGACCGAAAGACCGGTTGAAGGAATATAAAAAAGCGCGGGACGCCGCAGCCCCGCGATTTAAGTTTTTTTAGAAGACTCTCTGCCCCGTCACAGGCGTCGCGAGCGCTTCAATCGCCTTGTCGAGTATCCCGCGGCGGATGACGAGCTCTTCCTCGCGGCTCTTCGACGGATCTCCGAGCGGGTGCGGAATGGCTACGGCCGGCACTATGCGGTTCGCCCCGACTGTCTGAGAAATCGGGACTATCGTGCAGATGTGCACAACGGGGAGACCGTATGACTCAATGGCTTTTACCATCGTTGCTCCGCAACGGGTGCACGTTCCTCAAGTGGAGGTGAGTATCACCGCGTCGACTCCATCCTCTTTGAGCCGCTCGCCTATCGAAAGGCCGAACTTCTTTGCGTTGGCCGTCGAGGTTCCGTTGCCGACTGTCGAGAAGAAATATCTGTAAAGTTTCTTGAAGACCCCTTCTTTTTCCATCTCGCGAAGCACGTCCACAGGGAGGACTCTGTTCGGGTCGTTGTTCGCGTACGAGGGGTCGTATCCGCCGTGCGCCGTCGCGTAGTGCGCCGCGTCAGCGGAGCTTACGCCTTCGATGTCGTAGGTGCCGTATTTCATTGCGCTTGAAGCCTCGATGCGGTCGATGTTGCCCTTAGGCACTATGCCGCCCGAGGTAACGAGCGCAATTGTGGCGTTTTTCATGTTGTCGACAGGAGCCGCCGGCTCTACGCGGTCGAAGCTGGGCATCGGGTATTCCGTTTCAAAAGGCTCGCCTTTGAGCTTTTTGACGAGCATGCCGACGGCGCGTTCCGCTCCGGTTTCCTCTTTGAAGCAGTTCACGCGCACGCCGCGCGGTATGTACCCCGCCTCTTGCGGCGAGCCGGGGTTTCCCTTCGTCTCGATGACTTTGAGGACGAGCCTGGCCATCGCAGGGATGGCCTTGCCCATGCCGCGCGCGCTGTCCGTCGTCGGCACGATGAATACCGATTTCCTGTACATATCGACGCCTGGGTTTTCTGTGTACATTCCGCAGACCGCCGGGATTCCGAGCTGTTTCTGTGCCGCGTCCGCCGCTCCGCCCGACGCCGTTCCGTAGCGCCCGGCGTTGAAGGCGGGTCCCGCGATCAACGCGTCCGGCTCAAAGCCCGCGATGAGTCTGATTATCGCTTCCGTCGCCTCTTCCATGTGCTCCGCGTAATAGCCGTCGCCGCAGATGACGGTTCCCACGACTTCCGCCTCTTCTCCAAGGGCTTTCGCGAGAGCCATGCCTGGGCCTACGGCTCCCGCGCGCGCTTCCGGCGCCACCTCGCCCGCTTTTTCCTCTCCGCCTATGCCCGCGAAGAACTGATTGATGTAATGTACGATTCTTTTCTTTGTCATTGTCCCGATCCTCCTACCATGTCAGCGCGCTTATCCGGTTGAAACCGAGCTCGCATGTGGCGCCGGTGACAGCCTGCAGCTCGACTTCAATCGAACCGTCGGGGCGCGTCGAGCCGTCAAAGCCGCCCGCGATAACGTCCGTGTAGTCGCCGAATCCGATGAGTCTTTCCACAGGCGGCAGGACAATCAGCATGTTGGCGTTGCCGCCCGTCACAACGGCGTCGGCTTCCTGGGCGGCGTCGGCAAGCGACTGGCTCGCGCCGTCGCGCCCGGCGTACTCGTCTGTCAGGAGGACTGTCTTTATGCCGGCCGTTTCCGCTTTGCGGCAGTTCATAATGAGGTCGGCGTCCGGGTTGCCGAAGCCCTCTTCGGTAATTATCACGCCGTCGACGCCGAGCATCGACGCGAGCTTCACGGCGTATGAGGAGCTTCTCTTTTTGTCGGCGAGCGTCACGTTCTCGTTGGTGATGATTACTCCGACAAAGTTAATCTCCCTGCCGTGGCGCTCGTAGAGAGCGCGGATAACGGGGTTGTTAAGGTGAACGTAGGTGCTGTTCTTGTCGCATGCCGAGACGCAGTTGCCCGAGACAATCGCGCCGTCCATCGTCTCGTTCGGGTGAATGAGCGACGGGAGAATTTTCTTCGCGTCGGCGCCGTAGACATATGTGTCATGAAGAAGCCCCTGGCTCTGGAGCATATAAATGTAGGCGACTTTGGGGAGTTCCGGATAGCTTTTCATCGCGTCGGCAAACGACGGAAGTTCGTAGAGCCGCCGCTCGTCCACACGCGCCCCGGCTTTCCACACAGCTTCCGCAATGTAGAAAGCGGCGCGCAAGCCCGCCAAACGGCAGGCTCTCTCATAGTCGTGAGGTTCGGTTCCCTCGGCCGGCTCGATTACGAGGACGGCGTTCATCGTCTTTGAGAATGGTGTGTAGCGCGCGCCCTCCCCGCTCATGTCGACTATGCCCTCCTGGAAGCCGACGACGCGCCCGCAGGTTACGACAGCCGCGCCCTCAAGGACGAATGTCTTTCCGCTCCCTACCGTATCGAAGTCGCTCAGCATTCCGGGGAATACCTGACCCGGCCCCTCTGTCTTGTAGCGCGGCTCGATCACGTCCTTTACCGGACAGATGCGGACCGACTCGCCGGGGCGCGCGAGTTCCGCGTTAAGCGTTTTGAAATGCTCACGGTCGGCCGCGGCCGCGATGAAGTTCTCTTTGTTGATATTAAGAGTGCCGCATGGGAGAAGCTCTGTCCTCCCGCCCCACGCGATGTTCTTTACTTTGGCTTTCTGCAGCTCGAGTTTCATGATATTCCTCCTTCCGGTTCATTTATGCGAAGCTGCTCACGCGGGCCTTTTTGTCAGCCGCCGCGGCGGCTTTTGAAGGCGGGCGAAAGCAGCCCGTACTCACGCAGCGTCTCTTCAAGCAAAGCAACGTCAATATAACGGAAATCTTTTTCTATACGCTCGGCAAGGCAGCCGGGAGCCATGACTTTACGCGAGCTTTCGTAGAAACGCACGGCGTCTTCTATCAGCGACAGCGACCCGGCGTCCGGCGTGCCGCGCGCGACGCTGTTTTTTCTGAGAAGCAAAGTTCTGTAAGGCTGTTGATTCGGTTTGAAGTTTCCGTAAAGGGGGCTTGAGAGCAGTTCCCATCCTTCGTGGACAAGAGCGCGTCCGCGTTTCAAGACGTCAAGCGATGTCGAGTCTATGAAATCTACGTGAGAGGCCGCTCCGCCGAGCGACGGGTTGTTCGTGACTCAGATATAAGAAAACGAGAACGAACTCATGAGAACACCGCCATTCGCTGATATTCCCTGTTTTCGTTCTCGCTGCCGTCAACGCTTCCAGAGTGCCATCTGGCGGTAATCCTTATGCCTGAGAGTTTCGACCCGCGGGTCTTGCCCCTTCGGCGCCCACGAAGAGTGGGGCTCTCTTACCGCTTTCACCCGGCTGACGTGAAGTATATCAATATATTTTCTTCGTTGTCAACTGTGCGCCCGCGAAAAGCACGCTCTTGCGCGCGGATATAAAAAAAGAGACGGAACACG
>CAYVEQ010000009.1:0-50061 GCA_964450835.1 uncultured Synergistaceae bacterium | reverse complement strand
AAAAACGCGGCAAAAAGCCGCGCTCGCGAAGTTTCTAAAAGAGCTCCGGTGGTGTGTTGACAAATAAATAAAATGCTGTAAAATAACTATCCGTGATGCGCGAGTCGTTAGCTCAGTTGGCAGAGCACCGGACTTTTAATCCGGGTGTCCCGGGTTCAAGTCCCGGACGACTCACCACTTTTTTGGTCCTATCGTCCAGAGGCCTAGGACACCGCCCTTTCAAGGCGGCGACACGAGTTCGAATCTCGTTAGGACCGCCAGTTTAATTGAAAATATCGTCTGTCGGCGCGCTAAAACCGAATCAGTAACCGGGTTTTAGCGCGTTTTTCTATTTTTTGACACCCCTTGAATTTTCTGTAATATGAAAGCGGAAGAGATAACACGGTTAAGTTATGACGCGGCTTCACGAGCGCGGCGGTATCTCGCCGCGAGGCGAGATACCCGCGGGGCGCCGTTTCAACTTAAAACAAAAACGCGATCGGAACCGGATACGCGGCGATTCAGGGCACGTCGGTGCCGTTCGGACAAGTTTTACAGTTTCGGCGCGCTTTGGACCGTTTGCGTCCTTCGGGATTTTTCGAGCTAAGCCTGTTCACGCGCTTTCTTTATAATTTTGCGCGCTCCTCCTTCATTATCAATAATGTTTCTGAAAGTGTCGAGCGTGTCGGGATAATTTGTTGAGGAATACTGTTTCAGGTAATCCCCGGCTATTCTGACGGCTTCATTTATCATTTCTTCGTCGTTAAGAAGCAGAGCGGCATTGAACAGCGTCGTAGCCTTGTTTGCCGCGGCTCTCATATTCTGCTGCAAATTGTCCCCCTTGCTCACCTTGCTGAGAATAAGGTCGTACAGTTCCAGGGTCGCTTCGAAAGCCTTTTGCTTTTCATCACCGGCGAGAAAATATGCGGAACGGTACGTCGCCATTGCCCTTTTGTCCAGAATTTCCACTGAATCCATATAGCGGCTGTCGCCGTTGAATGCCCAAGCCTGTTCTAAGTTTTCTTCGGCTTCGATTAAAATTTTCGCGCATTCGCCGATCTTCGCCGCCGTCTCCTCCCGTTTCATTCCCGTAAAAGCCGGGATGTAGAAAACGATGTCAAACAGCTGCAAGCGCAGGCCGGCGTTTTGGTAATTCAGCCATACCAATGCTTTTTGATCTGTTTCTTTGTCAAGCCCTTCGATAAAGCCCTGGATTTCCGATATGGTATCGAGGCATAGTTTTCCCAGCTCTTCCGCGTTATGATTTTCCTCTTTCAGTTTTAATGCGATAAATTCTCTTGTCGCCATAGCTGATTCTTTAAGTATGGCGCCCTTCGTGCCGACACCGGTATCTGAGGCGGCGGAGGCAAGTTTCTTCGCCTTTTCGAAACTCGATATGCTTTCTTTGAGATATTTTTCCTTCGCCGCGCGCTCGCCGGGCGGCAGATTTTCAGACTGTGCCGCCCTCAGTGACCCGAATGAGGAGTAATAGATGATTTGCAGCGAGGGCGAAGTGCCCTCCAGAATACGCGAAGCCATCCTGAAATATTTGTCGGCCTTTTCCAGCATCTTGCTTTTTTGTCTTGTATCGCCCTCTAATATATACAAGCTGCCAATGCTTACATAAGCCTCAGCCAGCCTGTCGTCAGGAATATGTTCTCTGATATCGGCGACTTTCTCCAGATGCCCGATGGCGCTCTCGTATCTTGACAAAGAAAAGGACAGGACGCGGGGAGCCCATAATTGATAAATGTCGGCCGTCACAAGATGAAGATCCGCAATCAGAGTGTAAAGTTCGTCATCAAGCGGTTCAAGCGCATTAAGCCTGTCAAGCGACTCTTCACAGTTCGCGATTATTTTTTCATATTCGGCCGGGGTGTGGTTTATGCCGTCTTCAGATATTGCTTTCGCGAATTTACGGGCGTCTTTGATCTTTTCCCTGGCTTGGGCGGCGGTTTTCTCCCGGCTTGCCTCCAGTCCGGCGTTCAGAGCGGTGTCAATCTTATCCAGTTTTTTGTCCGCGCTTTGCTGCGACGCGAGGATGGAGTTCAGAGCGGCGGTTATTCCGCCAGCAGAGTCGGAGAGAGCGCTTTTTGAAAGGTCTCCGTTTATCAGCCTTCCCGTGAAACTGAGCGCCCATGCCGCCACGGCGATCATGACGACGCCGCAGAATTTGGTGAATTTTTTGCGCTGTTCCGCGTCAAGCGGGCTTGTCAGCTTGTGCGTTAAAAAACAGAGCGCGGGGCAGAGCACAAAGAAGAGAGTGTAATAAACGTGCCGCCCGGTTTTGTGAAATATGTCCGTGAAATTAACCGCCAGCACCAGCCCTATCGAAAGAGCTTTATTGTCAAGCATTGTGCTGAGGCAGTCCGCGAATACGGAGCGGAGATTTTTCGCCCTGCGAACGTCACTGACGCCGTTTCCCGATAAGGGGGGGGAAAGCCGGATTCATCTTCGAAGTCGGGCAAAGCGACGGGCGTTACCACATATTTGCCGCCGCCGTCATTTTCCCCGTCGGAAATTGCGGGCCAATCGCCTTTATCTTTCCTCAGCCCGTCCCAATAGGCCCAGACCTCTTGAGCTTGCGCAGGAGTCAAATTCTCGCCGGAACGCGGTTCTATGATTCTCGTTAATATATATTGATGAGTGTAATAATCCAGGATAAGATTGAAAATGCCGTCGGAATAGAGGAACTGGGCGCATTTCATGCCGTGGTTCATAGGCCTGCGGACGGCGCGCAGCCTCTCCGCCCATTCCGGCGTTTCCAGCGCTTTCAAGTTTCTCGCTACCGCGGAGGTGCTGCGGGCCAAGACGACAGCAATTTCCTTTTGCCCCCAGATATAGGTCATGTCGGAGAGGAGGGCAATACGCGGCAGGTTTGGCGGGTCCGATTCCGGTTTGAGATACTCTTCAAACAAATCGTCAAGGTCGGGAAGATCATCGCCGGTTCCTGTAATTTTTGGTATCAGATATGTTTTTTTTAATTTCGCTGCGCGTCTTGCGATACGCTCGGCGTCCTCCAGATATTCATCGAGCAGCATATCAAGGGCGGTTTTGACTCTGTCTGAAAGGTTACTCTCGCTCCCCACGAAAATGCCTCCTTAAAGTTTGCAGCAGAAAAATATATTGACAGGCAAAGCCTCTGATGCAAATTAAAAAAACTGCTTTCTATGTTAGTCTATTTCCGTTGGCGGCATTGCCGCTAATGGAGATAAGAAAGTAACCGAAAGACTTACCGCCTTATCTGCCGGAACTTTTACGGGAGACATTGTATGGGAGAAGAAAAAAATAATCAAGAGAACAAGCGGGAGACGGCCCGAAGAAAAGCCCTCGAAGAGTACGAGGCGATTCTTTGCGGGGAAGTGCCGGAGGGCTTTATAGGGAATTTTTTTAAGCAGTTGATTTTTATCATTGCAGCTATTATTGCCGGGACGATTTTACGACACTACATACGGCATTTGCCATATTATTTTTAGTCGTCGGGTTTATCCTGCAGGTAAAAATTCCCGGTTTTGAAGTTTGAGGCGTCTTGTGTGAGAACGCGCCGCTGTTGGTTTTTGCTCTTTGAGAAAAAGGCCGCTCAAGGCGTGACAAGCGGCTTTTGCGCAGGGAGGTTCTGTGTTGAATACGGATAGAGAAGAACGGGCAAGCCGGTGGCTTGCTTGGGCATTTAAATTGATTTTCGTTTGGTGTCTTAAAATTTTATGCTGGCTGGCGTGCTTCGCCGGGTTTGTGCATGGCATGGCGGCGCCAAGCGGCTGGATGACGCGTCGCGAATATGAAGATATGTCATTTGTCCATTCCTTTGTAGGGCTCATCGGGCTTATATTTATAATAGTCGTCTTTGCCTTCTTTTTCGAGCTCGCGATCCCCTCTTTCGGAATTATCGTATTTATAGTATTGCTTCTTACCTGGTTCTGCGGCCTTATAAAAACCGTATGCTTCTCTTTTCAACGCGGAGGCCCTTCAATCGCGGCAAAAGCTTTCTGGATAAAGGTGAGCACACTTAAACGGGTGTGCGTGACTAACGATGTCTGTTCTTTCCAGGACAGACTGCCGTTAAAAATTTTAGCGGCCGTGGCCATAGGACTCTTTTGCGATGCATGGTATCCGGCGCTTTTTGGAGAGATTTTTTTGGGTTTTTGGCGTTATGGAATGCCGTGGACTATGTTGTGCTGGTCAATTCATTGGCTCTGGCTGGGCTGCTGCGTATTCTTTTTGCTCATCTTTTAGCACTCTCTTGCCGTGAGGCAGGCGCCTTTCGGCTCACGGGTGTGATATGGCGGGGAACGCGTCAACGGCTTTAGAACCGGTAAAAATTCAATCGATACTGTCGTATCCGAATTACGAAAGAACAGAGGAGGAGTGTTAATGTGCAGCGAAGACAGGAACTGCGGAAACAACGCCGGCGAGCCGACTGAAGACGGACGTTGCGGCAACACTTCCGCAAGCGTCGAGGGCGAAAGCGTAACGTCGCCCGAATCGACGGAGGGCTGCGGCGGCGGGAACGCCGTCTCGGAGGGCAGACACGCCGAAGATGCTTCGGGCGCGGACGGCGCGGCCCGGCTGGCGGAAGAATTGTCGGAGGTGCGCAAGGCTCAGCGCGAGATTTCGGAAAAGCTGAGCGAGCTTGCGGGGCTCTTTGACAAACGCATTATGTATGTCGCGCATGAAGAAAAAATAGTAGACGCGATGCACAAGGAACTTCAGACATACAAAGACGGACTGAAATTCCAGCTTGTCAAACCGGTCTTGCAGGACATCATCGCAGTGGCCGACAGTATTAACCGTATAACGGCGGCATATCTCTCAAAGCCCGCGGAAGAACAGAACATACCGGCGGGCAAGGTCGCCGGGTTTATCGACGACCTGCACGAGGTACTGGAGCGCAACGATATCGGGAACTACCGGAGCGAAACAGGCGATTTGTTCAAGCCCGTGCGCCAGAAAGCCATCAAAGAGGTGCCGACCGAGGATGAAACGCTTCACGGGAAAATAGCGGCCTCCGTTTCATACGGCTACGAAAGCGGCGGCAGAGTTATCTCGGCGGAAAAAGTGTACGTTTACACAAAGAAAAAGAACGGCTGACAGAGTCCGATCTGAACTATAACTGCGAAAAGGGGCGGTTTTAATGGACGGTAAAAAATACATTTTCGGCATTGACCTTGGAACTACCTATTCCTGCATCTCGTATGTGGACGAAACGGGGCGTCCCGTCGTTGTAAAGAACGCTGAAGGGGACAACATCACCCCCTCCGTCGTAAACTTCGCGGATTCATCTACCGTCGTCGTCGGGCAGGCGGCGAAGGATACCGCAGTTACAGACCCCGACCACACGGTCGCTTTTGTAAAAAGGCTGATGGGACGTACCAAAGAAGCCATACAATATAACGGCGTATCCAAGTCCCCAGAGGAAGTTTCGTCATATATAGTCCGCAAGCTCGCTGAAGACGCATCTCTGAATCTGAACACAGAAGTAAAAGACGTCGTCATCACATGCCCCGCCTATTTCGGCACTACGGAACGCGAAGCCACGAAAAACGCCGGAATCATCGCCGGACTCAATGTCATCGAAATTATCAACGAACCGACCGCCGCCGCTCTTTACTACGGCTGTTCCAAATCCGAGGGAGAAAAGACGGTGCTGGTATACGACCTCGGAGGCGGCACTTTCGACGTAACCGTAATGCGCATAGGCGAAGGGAAGATACAAGTCGTCTGCTCCGACGGAGACCACGAGTTGGGCGGCAAGGACTGGGACGAGAAGCTGATGGAATATGTGTGGAACAAATTCGTCGATAAAGTCGATTTCCAGGGCGATGCCGAGGCGGAAGACACACAGGCGCTGAGATTGAATGTCGAAAAAGCCAAGAAACAGCTTTCCGCGAAGTCAAAGGTCTCTGTCATCGTGCAGGCCGGCAGCGATCGAGAGAAAATAGAGGTGACGCAGGAAGAATTCGACAGCCTCACAAAGCCGAATCTCGATATGACAATCGTTAAGACGGACGCCGCGATAAAAGCCGCGAAAGACAAGGGATTCACGATAGATGAGATTCTGCTTGTCGGCGGTTCCACCAGAATGCCCCAGGTAAGCAGGATATTGCAGAGCAAATACAATGTAACGCCTCTCATCGTAGATCCGGACGAGGCTGTCGCGAAAGGCGCGGCTCTGTATGCCTTGGGCGTATACGAGAACAAGCACGAAGAATACAAGGCCAAGGAGGCGCGCGGCGACGCGCTTGACGGCGACGCGGCTAATTATATTGAGGCGGCTTCCGCGAGCACAGCTTCGGTCCCCTCTCTGCACGGCAAAACAATGAAAGAGGTGGTGACCGTCGCCGCCACGAAGAGTTATGCTGTCGCCGCCAACGACCCTATAAGCAGAAAAATATACTGTTACAACATGATACTGAAGAACACTCCGATGGAAAACGGCGTGATATCCCAAACACAGAGTTTTGGTGCACCCGGAGGTACCAAAACTCTTATAGGAGTCTACGAAAGCGATGTACTGGAAGAACGTTACGAGCCGCGGGAGGAGCTTAAGCTGGGCGAAGCGGTGCTGGATTTCAAAAAAGTAGTGCCATTGGGTAATGAAGTCACGGTAACTTTAACGCTCAACAACGAAGGGCTGCTTGAGGTATACGGTTTTGAATCGAGTAGCAATACATCAGTAAGAGCAACTATGCATGCTTCAAGGAAAAATATTATGTCCGCGGATGACGTCGCCCTGTTAAAAGATAAGTCTAAAGGAATATCTATCGAATAACAGGAGTGCCGCGGCCGGGCGGACCGGAAATAACACCGGCCCGCCTCCGTCCCTTGCCGGGTTCGGCCCAGAAACGCAGGCAATCAGATTAAAGACGATAAAAGGCTGGTAAAGATGTCCGGACTTGATAAAAAATTTTACTACTATTATCTTGATCTTGAACTTAACGGAGAGACTCCGAGCCCGCAGGAGATCCTGAACGTTATAGAACAGAAAAAGGTCGAGTGGGAAAAAATCTCAAAAGAGAGAAAAACGGGGCGCGGCGTACTAAGCGGGAAAAACTCGAAAAAGAGCACCAATCCCCAGACCATAGAAATTCTATATGAAAATATAGAAGATATTCGGAGATACTTTAATAAGCTGTTCCGGGACGACAATACTCCTGAGATTCATAAACAGCGCGAAGAAACAGAAAAACGTGTCTACGGTGAGTTTGACAGCTGGATCAGGGGCATAGCCGCGAACAAAGGCAATGTAATCACGGAAAATAACCTTAAAGAAGCTGTCCAGCTGATAAAGTACCCGGAGCATGCCACCTTTGAGCGCGTTAAAAAAAGAGCCGAGGTGAAGTTCGGCTTAAAGGTAGAGCGCGGCATCGATGTCAATGAGCAGGAATCAACAAAACTTTACGAGGATTTTTATCTGTATTCCGAAAAGGCCGAAAAGAAATCGGCTTACGAGGACATCGCCGCCAATCTGTGGTGCCTTATCCCGCACTCGCGCTGTAACTTATATGATTTTTTGAAAGCCGGATATGAAACCGGCGAAGAATCCTACGGGATTATAGATGATACCGCATTTTATGAGTTTCCGTTAGCGAGGCAGAAAGAAGGCGGCGTCGCGCAGGCCGAGGTGCATAACCACCAGGAAACTCTCAGAAACAGTCTGTATCAGCAGGCAAAGAACATTCTTACCGTTCCGGAAAGCCGGAGCGACTACAACAAGTTTTTCATAGCGAAGCTGATTAAGTCGGAACTGGATAAAATCAAACAGGGCCTTGAGCAAAAGCGCATAAATGAAAGCGCGGGAGGGAGTGTGAGCGCGGGAACAGACAAAAATGTTCCCTATCAGCTGGCGAGCAGCGTCATCAATCATGTAAAGGATGTATTGAAGCTGTGGAGGAGCGAGTACGGGAACGAGGGTGAAAAAGGTCTGGACGATCTGGCGAAGAGAATATTTGTCGCCTACTGTCATATAGAGGGATACGGATATAGCCTGACCCCGCCGAAAAGTCAAGAAGCGCCCAAGAAGCAAGATCAGACTAAGAACACGGAAGAGACTAAAAAAGTCGCGCCGCGTTTCAAAATGGGCAAACCGGCGTTGGCCTCGGTGATGCTGCTGGTACTCTGTCTCGTTTCGGGGATTTACCTGATGCACATCGGCGTTTTGCGGTTCGACTTCATGGCGGAAGATCTTGCGGTGGCGAATGTTGCGCTGAATGCAGACGAGACAGACTCAAAACCCAAAGACGATACACCCGCGGCGGCAAAACAGGAAACGAAAGCCGTTCCGAAAGAAGCGGCCAAAACAGGGGCGCCCAAAGCCAAGAGCAATAACGCGGCTGCGGCGAACAGTAAACCAACGACCGCGGCGGGAGCGAAACAGACCAACGCCAAGCCAGCGGCTCCAGCAAAGCAGAAAAAGACTAAGACTGCCGCAAACAACGGCAGTACCAAAAAACAGCAGACGAAATCTAAGACAAACAAGGCGCCGGGGAAGAAGAATATGCCGATACCGGGACTGAATATATAAATATTCCAAATAATATCAAGGAGAGAATTAAGCGTGAAAAAATTGCTGAGATCATCCATAGGCGCGTTATTGACCGCAACTGCGTTGCTGTGTCCGCTTTCGCCGGCGCAGGCGGAAAATTTTGTCGAGGTAGACAGGAACGCCACATCGTTATTGAGATTAGATACAGAAAGCGTCAGCTGGGATAAGAATAATGTGACATTTGTGTATCATACGGTACCTCTGATACCCGCCACAAAAAAACAGTTTGACGTTTACTTTGGCGTTACCGGCACAGCTTATTCAGCTTATCGCGTTGTTGTGGATCCTTATGAAGAAACGTTCGTTATAACCGAAATGTCGGTTTATAACGAAAGCGGGAAGAAATTGGGTTCTGCAGAATACAGTGAAGGCAAAGAAAAGATCGGTACTTCAAACGCCGTAGCAAAGAGCTTTGAATTGATAAAGGCCAAAGGGCTTGGTCTGTCTCCGCAAAACGCTTGGGATATCGGACTGCAGCTGTTTGACTCTGGGGAATATGACAAAGCCAAGTCATTCATTGAAATAGCCTCTGGAACCAATCAGTCTGAGCCCGACTTTGCGCTTGGAGTAATTTACACGCGCTCTGAAAAGCACCTAAATCACCCTGAAGCGCTGAAGATTTTCAGACGTTTATACAAACGGGGAGAAAAGAACTCGGCGTACTGGCTCGGTTATTTGTACAGCTACGGAAAAGATATAAAACGCAATTATAAAAGAGCTGTCAAGTATCTCAAGGAGGCAGGAGAAAACGGAAGTTACATGGGGTACAGGCTGCTGGGGGAGATATATTACAACGGTGACGGTGAAAGTCAGGGCGTCGGAAAAAGTTTCAGGCTCGCGCAGGATTATCTGGGCAAAGCGATAGCGCTAGGCGACGACTCGGAAACAACACAGGAACTTTATGACAGCGCGACGGAGATAGTATCCGCCGCGGAAGCCGAAAGAGCGGAGGCCGCGAAAGTGGTGGTGGGCGGAATAGCGGCGATTGCGGATCAGATTCTGAGGCAGCATTAACTGCCGGAGCTGTCGGCTTTGGAACACAGGCGGAACGTTCCGCCTTGCGTAATAAATAACGAAAGTAGCAAGAATAACTTAATTGGAGGAATTAACATGGCTGATAGGTATTGTCCCAACTGCAAGCGTATGGTGGGTACGAAAAAGAACTATGCTCCGGGGCTGATCGCGATACTCATAGGTGTGGCTCTGGTTTTCCTTCTCCCGTTTTTCGGCTGGATGATTGGCCTCGCGTTAGCGCTCATTGGCATTCTTATGACCGTATTTTCCGGCAAAAGGTGCCCGATGTGCGGTTCAAGCAACCTTCAGTATGAGGCACCGACTGACGGCAAGTCGCAAGAAGGCGGCAGCGGCGCAAATTAAACAGTTAATGGGGTAGTAAACAAAGGAAATTCCCGCCTCGGCAAAGGGGCGGGAATTTCTGTATCCCGTTCTTTCTCGCAGGAAGCGGAGAAGTGTACTCCTCCCCGGCGCGCTTCGCGAAATTGCACGAAGCGATTCCTTAATAAAGTCTTCCGCTCCGGCGGCTTTCTTTTGACTGATCAGCGCGCGGCGCGGCGACGGCTCTTTTTCCGATCGTGACGCGCAGCGCATGCGTAAGCTTTCTTCTTTCGCGTACTCAAACATATTAAATGCACGCGTCCTTTCCCGATTGACATTTCATGTGTTTTTGATACCATTTGTGCAAAGTTTTTCAGCCCGCTATCCGGTTATCCGATTTCATTCAAGCATCGCGAAGGCTGAATGTTTTCACTAACAGCGGCGCTGTGTTTTTTGCGGAGGTGCTTGCGATGATATACTCCGTTCCGTACGGCAAAGGGAGGCTCAGCTTCGATACGCGTGGCCGCGCTGTCATCTTTACCGGCGAAATGCGGCCTGTTCCCGCAGTTTCCGATTTCAAGAACGCGCTGCTGAAGGCGCTTAGCGCTCCGATAGGTTCAATGCCTCTTTCCGCCCTGGCGAAAGGAAAAAAGAATATACTTTTCCTCGTCGAGGACAATACGCGCGAGACGCCTCTTTCCGAGATACTTCCCATCGTAGCGGAATATCTTCTCTCGTCCGGCGTCGAAAAGAACGCCTTGAGTTTTCTGACCGCGCCCGGAACGCACCGTTTAATGACCGGCAGCGAAGTGCGCGGGAAGCTCGGCGATTATATCGTTGATAATTTTCCTGTCTTTCAGCACGACGCTTCGGACGAGGCCTCTCTTACCGACCTGGGCGAGATAGAGGGGGTCGGCTATCCTTTGCCTGTGCGCATCAACTCCCGCGCGCTTTCGGCCGACCTGCTTATCGGCGTGGGCAATATAACGCCGCACAGCGACGCGGGCTTTTCCGGCGGCGCCAAGATAGTTCAGCCCGGCATATGCGATTTTGTCACGACTCAGGCCACTCACCGCGCAGCGGGGCTGTACCCTGACATTCCCCTCGGCGTACTCGAGGGCAACCCTTGCCGCGACGGCATCGACGCGGTAGGCGCGGCGGCGAAGCTTGGCTTTATTATCAATATCGTAAAAAATTACAGCGGCGACGTGGCCGGCTTCTTCTGCGGCGACTACTCGAAGGCTCATCGCGCGGGTGTGGAGCTCGCAAAAGAAGCGTACAGCGTGAGGATAAGCGAGCTTGCCGATATTGTTGTGGCGAGTTCCAGTCCGGCCGACATGGATTACTGGCAGGGGATAAAAGGACTCACTGCGGCATATTTTGCGGTGAAAAAAGGCGGCGCCGTAATTCTGGCGGCTCCATGCCATGAAGGGCTTGTTCATAACCATCCTCTGTACGCGCATTGGCTCGCGCAGCCCGCCGAGGCGCTGGAGGAGGTTATACGTTCGGCCTCGCCCTACGATCTTGACACGGATGTGATTTCCGCCGTGGTCGCGCTCGGCAGCAGACGGGTGCTGAACAAAGCTGAAGTGTATATGGTAAGCGGAGGCCTGTCCGACAGCGACATCTCGGCGATGGGATATACACCTTGCCCGGATATCCAGACGGCTTTTGATATGGCTTTATCAAAACGCACCGGAGCGACCGTCGGCATTCTGCCCTGCGCGGGCATTTCGCTGCCGCTTCTCTGCCATTAAATCGTCCACATATGACGGAAAGCGCCGCGGGAAATCATTGCGACGGTTGTTTTTTGTCATGAGGCGGCAAAGCTGATACTCACGGGCCAGAGTGCTGAATGGGGGTGAACGTGCGGATTGGCCCGACAGGTACTTTTAATTTTACAGACAGATTACATTGGGAGGAATATTATCATGAGAAAATTGTTGGCGGCTTTTGCAGTTACGGTGATAATGGCGGCCGGAGCGGCTTTCGCGGCGCCGGAATATACCATCAAGGTCGGATATATCGGCTCGGAAACGCATCCCACAATGCAAACTATGAAAGTTTTCGCCCAGAATGTTGAGGAGGGCTCGGGCGGCAAAGTCAAGGTCGAGCTCTATCCCAACGCGCAGCTCGGCGGCGACCGCGAACTCTGCGAAGGCGTGCAGATGGGCACAATCCAGATGGCTATCCCTTCGACTTCAGCTCTTGCCGGATTTGATAAGAGAATCCAGGTTCTCGACCTTCCGTACCTCTTCACGACAAGAGAGGCCGCTTTCGAGGCTGTCGACGGCGAACTGGGTGAGAAACTCAATTCCTATCTCGAAGCCAAGGGTTTCAAGGTTATCGGCTATCAGGAAAACGGCTTCCGTCATGTCACCAACAGCAAACGCCCGATAAAGACCCCCGAGGATCTCAAAGGCCTCAAGATACGCACTATGGAAAACCCGATGCACATCGCTTTCTTTAAGGAACTCGGCGCGAACCCGACTCCGATGAGCTGGGGCGAGCTTTACACGGCTCTTCAGCAAGGCACGGTAGACGCGGAGGAGAATCCCTACGCGATGATCGACGACGGGAAATTCTACGAAGTTCAGAAATATGTCTCCGAGACGGGACATGTTTTCTCTTATGAGATAGTGATCGCGAACAAAAAGTTCATGGACAGCCTGCCAGAAGACCTCAACAAACTTGTCATGGACGAGGCGGGCAAGGCGATAGCGGCACAGCGCGCCAGCCTGAAGGAAGAAGAAGCGGCCTTTAAGAAAAAGGTTATCGAGGGCGGGCTGACGGCGAATGAGCTTACGCCGGAAGAGAAGAAACCCTTTGTCGAGGCGACGAAAGTCGTTTACGATCAGTTCGAGCCCGATCTCGGAAAAGAGATCATGGATATAGCGAGAAAAGTCCAGAAGTAAGAATTTATTTGCAGGAACAGTATAATGCGCGTTCCCTGAAAAGGAGCGCGCATTATATCCCATTAAGGCTGGTGATATTATGACCGTCAAAAAATTCCTGGATAATTTCGAGGAATATTTTTGTGTATGGACTATGGCGATCATGACCGTACTTGTTTTTATTCAAGTGATCATGAGATACGTTTTCTCAAACTCGCTCTCATGGAGCGAGGAGATGGCGCGCTTTATATTTCTCTGGCTTTCATGGATAGGGGCCAGCTATGCCGTTAAAGAGCGCAGCCATTTCAGAGTCGAGATGTTCGCCAATATGATAAAGGGGAAAAACCGCGTAACATTTGAATATTTTATCCTGATAGTATGGTTTGCCTTCAGCTTTATACTCACGCTTCTGGGCACGCAGCTGGTTATCTTTCTTTTTGACACCGGTCAGAGGTCTGCGGCAATGGAGCTGCCGATGACGCTGCCCTATGCCTCGGTTCCCGTGGGCTGCGCTCTGATGTGCGTGCGGCTGATCGTTGAAATGTACAAGATACATAAGCACGGCTATGCGGGCGCGGAAAGTAAGTAGACGAGGATGAAGGAGATGACGATATGGAAGCAATAATCCTGTTTTCGCTGCTTATTATAACAATAGGCCTCAGCATACCGATAGGAATCACGCTGGGGTTATCTACCGGCATAGCGATGTGGCTCACCTCGGATATGCCCATGATGATGCTGGCCCAGAAGTCTGTCACGGGGCTTGATTCATTTCCTCTTCTTGCAATTCCGTTCTTTATACTCGCCGGAGCGCTTATGTGCAGCGGCGGCATATCGCGCCGACTTGTAAACCTTGCCGAAAGCCTTGTCGGTAACATTACCGGAGGGCTGGCTATGGTAACTGTGCTCGCGTGCATGTTTTTCGCCGCAATATCTGGCTCCGGCCCCGCGACCGTATCAGCCATCGGCTCTTTTATGATCCCTTCGATGAAAGAAAGAAAATATGACGCGGGATTCGCTTCCGCTATCACGGCGGCGGCCGGCACAATAGGAGTCATCATACCTCCTTCGATTCCTTTTGTCATTTATTGCGTCGCCGCGCAGTGCTCGATAGGCGATATGTTCATAGGAGGCATTATTCCGGGCATCATTTTAGGGATAGCTCTTATGACGGTCTGCTACTTCACAGCGCGTAAACACAATTACCTGCAATCCGCCAATCCGCCGAAACTCTCCTCTGTATGGGCCGCCTTTAAGGACGCCATCTGGGCGCTCCTGGTTCCCGTGATTATATTAGGCGGCATATACGGCGGCGTCTTTACTCCGACGGAGGCGGCTGTGGTGGCTGTCGTATATTCCGTAATAATAGGGAAATTCGTCTATAAAGAGCTTGACGGCAAAACACTTTATGAGTGTCTTCGCACGACAGGACTCATCAACGGCGCTACGGAGTTCATGATCGGACTTTCGATGGCATTTTCCAGCTATCTCGCAATGGCGCAGATTCCGGCCCATATCGCCTCGTGGATGAGCGGCCTCGCTCACAGCCCGATACTCCTGCTTATGGTGATTAACGTATTTCTGCTGATCATCGGCTGTTTTGTGGACAACATCGCCGCCGTCATCATATTGACGCCGATTTTGCTTCCTGTTGTTAAACAGATCGGCATAGACCCGATACATTTCGGGCTCATCATCACCGTCAACCTTGCCTGCGGTTTCATATCTCCGCCCTACGGGATAAATCTCTTTGTCGCTTCCGCAATCTCCGGTGAGAGTCTGGAAAGCATTTCAAAGTCTATACTGCCTTCGTTTATCGCAATGGTCATCTGCCTGCTGCTCTTCACCTATTTCCCCGTCTTTACGATGGGCTTGCTGAACCTGATGTCGTAGCGCGTCCGGCGCGCGCTCTGCGCGCGGCCGATTATCTGACAAAGAAACCCCGCTCCCGCCGGGTAAAACGGCGCTGCGGGGCTTTTGTTTTCTCTGAACTGTTAATGGCAGAAACTGCGGAAGATATGTGTGTCTGTAATCCGGCCTTTATCCGTCATTTGATGCGCTCAGTTTTTTGAAGGCTTGTCCCAGATCATCAGCATTACTGAGATTATAACGAGCGGCATCGATAACAGCATACCGGCGTGCAGTTCCTCGCCGCCGACAAGCCGGCCGAGAAGCACCGCCACTATGGGATTAACGAATGCGTGAGTTGAAACACGGCTCGCCGGTTCGACGCGCATCAGCCAGAGAAAAGACGTATAGGCGACGAGCGAGCCGAATATGATCAGATAAAAGAGCGAAAGAACCGAACGCAGGGAAACTGCCGAAAACCGCGGGAAGTCGCCTGTAATGTATGAGAAAGCGCATTGAAAGAGCACCATCATCGCGCCGCCGCAGAGCATCTGCATTCCAGAAGATGTGAGGGGATCCGTGTGTATGTTCGTGTCTTTTGAGATAAAAGCTCCGATGACCCATGTTATGCTCGACATCAATACCATTATCAGCCAGAAGGTGTAGGAAGATTCAAAAGAAATTTCAACGTTCGGGTCGCCCGCGACAAGAACGCACACCCCGATAAATCCGGCCACTATGCCGGCGTACTGGCGGTTTGTCGGCTTTGCCCCTCCGAAGAGAATCCACCCGATCAGACAGAACCAGAGCGGTTCAAGCGCAATGATAAGCGCAGCTATGGAAGAGGGCAGAAACAGCTCGGAAGTCGTAATCAGGCCGTAGGATATTACAAAAGGCAAGAGCGACGCGCGAAGCGCCAAAAGCCAGCCGCGGCAGGAGGGGAAATTTTTAGTGCGTACGAGCCGGATTGTCAGCAATATGGCACCCGCGGCAAGAAAACGTGCTCCCCCTGAAAAGAGCGGCGGAATTGTCTCGACGGTGAAACGAATCGCCAGATAAGTGGAGCCCCATATAAAATAAAGTGAGAAATAAGCCGCCAGGACGAGCCATCTTGCCGGCCCCGCAGTTTTGTTCGCGACTCTCTCCATTTGTTTTTTCCCCCGCTCTTGTCGTGCGTATCGGCGAAACGGCATTGCCGAATCACTGAAGAAGTATATCACAACCATGAATGGCGAGAAGCGCCGTCGCGGCCGGCGAACGTTTGCTTGAGCCAATGAAAGGCGATTATTTATTTTGTCTTTTCTTGACCTATTCGTCGTGATAGGTTAAAATACCCACAGCGGCGCGGAACGGAAATATTTTTGCAAAAGAAGTGACAGAGCTGCCCGCCGCGTCGGCTTGCCTTCTTACCCGCGCGCGAAACACGACGAAACGGTGTGCTTTGCGGCAGGCCGCGTTTATATAAAACCTGGACCGAGACGCCGAGGTTATGAAACGGAGTGAGCGATGTGACGTCGTCAAGCCTTACGAGAAAGATAGAGGAATACATCGGCCGCCTTCTTGAAGAAAACGGCGACGGAATGATTCTGCTAAGGCGCAAAGACCTCGCGGAGCTTTTCGAGTGTGTGCCCAGCCAGATAAATTACGTGCTCAGAAGCCGTTTCGCTCCGGAGAACGGATTTATAGTCGAGAGCCAGCGAGGCGGACACGGCTATATCAGGGTCGTGCAGTTGACTTTTAAAAACTGCGACGAAGAGGCCGTGCATCTTGAAGACCTTGTCGGGAACAAAATTTCGGAGCAGGATTCGCGGCACCTTCTGATGAATCTGCAAAACAGAAAAATTTTATCCCCTCGCGAAAGACTCATCATCGAAGTCGCTTTGCGCAGCCAGGAAGAAAACGGAAAAAACCTTTACGATATTTCAATACATAAAAGAGAAATAATGAGAGCGTCATTGCTTAAAAAACTACTTACAAGCCTTGTGCTCGGCTAGGAGGCGGATTATATGCTGTGTGAACAGTGTGGCAATAAGCGCGCTGAAATACATCTTGTAAAAGTGCTGAACGGCGAACGCCATGTTCAGCATCTGTGCAGGGAATGCGCCGGAGAGTTTCTGAGAATGGACGGCGTCGCCAATATGATGAAAATGTCTTTCTCTCTGGAAGGACTGATGGGGATAGAAGAAGCGTTCAGGGAGCTTATCATGCCTACGCTTCAAGACGGACACTCGAATAAAAAAATCAGCAAACATATCTGTCCGCATTGCGGCAGCGAACTGCCCGATTCAATGTTTGGCCCGGAGCCCGAAGCCGACGAAAAGCCTCGCTCCGAAAAAAAAGAACGCGAATTTGCCACAGCGTCGGAAAATGTTGCAGAACTTGAAAAGAAAATGCGCGAAGCCGTCAAACTCGAAGATTATGAATACGCAGCCAGACTGCGCGACAAAATAAGCGAACTGAAAAACAAAGCCAAAACGGACGGGGAACAGGCAATATAAATGTGGCAGAATTTTACGGAACGGGGAAAACGCGTATTCCAGCTGGCGCATAAAGAGGCTCTCCGCAGAGGGCACGACGTCATCGGGACTGAGCATCTGCTGCTTGGCCTGCTTTACGACAACGACACAATAATATCGAGGATTCTCGCCTACTACATGACCTCGCCTGAAACGCTGACAGCCGAAATCGATCGTAACGCGGGAGCGGGCACGCCTTACACTGAAGATCGCGATTTGCCGACCAGTCAGCGAGTGAAGCTTGTAATAGAACTCGCTATGCGCGAGGCCCGCAGGATGGGCAGAAATTATATAGGCACTGAACACATTTTCTTGGCTATCCTTGCTGAACGCGACGGCATGGCGGCTCAGGTGCTGGCGTCGCACGGCATGACTCTTGCAGGGTGCCGCGCTCTTGTCGTCGAACTGCGTGAAAGAGGCCAGATTTCGAACTCGCCGGCTGACAATGAGCAACGGCAGAACGCGCAAAGCGCAAAAGGCGAGGATAAATCGAATACGCCGATAGTCGACCAGCTCGCTATAGACCTGACAAAGATGGCGTCAAAAGGCGAGCTTGACCCGGTTATAGGACGGGCGAAAGAAATTCAGCGCGTCGTTCAGATATTGTCGCGCCGCACCAAAAACAATCCCGTGCTCATAGGGGAGCCGGGCGTCGGCAAAACAGCCGTTGCCGAAGGCCTCGCGCAGAGAATATTCTCGGGCGACATACCAGAAGTGCTCAAAGGCAAGCGCGTCATGCAGCTCAACGTGGCAAACCTGGTCGCCGGAACGAAATACCGCGGCGAATTTGAAGAGCGTATGCGCCGCCTTGTCAAAGAAATCCGAGAGACGAAAGGCATAATACTCTTTATAGACGAAATACACACGATAGTAGGCGCGGGCGGAGCTGAAGGCGCCGTGGACGCGGCAAATATCATGAAGCCCTGCCTGGCGCGCGGGGAATTTCAGGTAATAGGCGCGACGACAATAAACGAATACAGGAAATATATCGAAAAAGACGCCGCGTTGGAGCGCCGCTTCCAGCCCGTTACGGTCGACGAGCCGACTGTGGAGGAGACTGTCCTGATATTGAAGGGGCTTCGGGACAGATACGAGGAACACCACCATGTCCATATAACGGACGAGGCGATTGAAACGGCCGCCTCTCTCTCAAAGCGCTACATAACGGACAGATTTCTCCCGGACAAGGCAATCGACCTCATCGACGAAGCCTCGGCGCGCGCCAGAATAAAAACTCTCGAAGCGCCGGAAGAGCTTAAAGCCCTTGAAAGAAGCATAGACGACCTGCGCAGGGAAAAAGAAGACGCCGTCGCCGCACAGGAGTTTGAAAAAGCCGCCTATCTCCGCGACGAGGAGCGCAAGGCGAAGGAGCAGAGCGATCAGCGGCGCAAAGAGTGGACCGAAAAGCAGAACAAACTGCGTCCCGAAATAAAAGCCGCGGACATATCCGAAATAGTTGCCGAAAGCACCGGAATACCTGTGACGCGGATGACCGAGGAAGAGAGCCGACGCATGATTCGTATGGAGAGCGAGCTTCGCAGGCGAGTAATCGGTCAGGAAGAGGCTCTGCACGCGGTATCGCGCGCCGTGCGCCGCGCGAGGAGCGGAATGAAAGACCCGAAACGTCCTGTGGGGAGTTTTCTCTTTCTGGGGCCGACAGGCGTCGGGAAAACAGAGCTCGCTCGGTCACTGGCGGAATTTCTCTTCGGCAGCGAAGAGGCAATGATACGGATTGACATGAGCGAATACATGGAACGGCACGAAGCGGCAAAACTTATAGGCGCGCCGCCCGGCTACGTGGGGTTTGAGGAGGGCGGCAAGCTGACAGAGGCTGTGCGCCGCCGTCCCTATTCTGTCATATTATTCGACGAAATAGAAAAAGCGCACCCGGACGTCTTTAACATCATGCTCCAGCTTCTGGAAGACGGACGTTTGACCGACGGCAAAGGGCATGTGAGCGACTTCCGCAACTGCGTGGTCATAATGACCAGCAACGTCGGAGTCACGGAAAATATGCGCGCCAGACGCCTCGGCTTTGCCGGCACAGAGGCGGCCGCGGAGGCTGACAAAAGAAAAATGCGCGAGACAATTACGGAGGCGGCCCAGAAAGCATTCCGGCCGGAATTTCTCAACAGAATAGATGAAATTCTTGTCTTTGACCCGCTCGGCAAAGACGAGCTGATGAAAATCGTAGGAATCATGCTCGCCGAAGTTGAAAAACGCGCGGACGCAGCCGGAGTGGAAATAACGGTCAGCGACAGCGCTCGGCGGCACATACTTGAAAAGGGCTACGACCCGAAGTACGGCGCGCGCCCGCTGCGCAGGACAATACAGCGCATGGTCGAGGACGAGCTCGCGAACCGTCTGCTCGAAGACGCAATACACCAGGGCGACTCCATAGAAATATCTTCGGACGGGGAGAAGCTGACCTTTGACAGATCGTAACCGCGCACTGCGGGCAAAAAATCCGGGAGGGGAAATTCCTTCTCGGATTCTTTTTTTTGTGATAGCATATCTGAGTCAAACGACTAGCTGTAATCTAAGGGGGACTTCAAATGTTCGTTAAGAAAAAAATCGCGGCGGGGATAATGGCTGCGCTGTGTCTCGCGTCGCTCGCTTCCGCGGCTTCGGCGGATGACAAAAGCGAACCTGTCGGGGCAAGGACGGTAGTCACGGTCGGCAGCGAAACGCTGAACGAAAGAGAAATGGTTCAGGTCCTGCAGAACAAAATGCAGGGCAACGTGATGATGGTGGGAATTATGCTCACGCAATCCAGCATGAGCGACAGAATAGGAATGACGAACCAGATAGCCGACATGGTTGTGCTTGCCGAAGGCGCGCGCCTTGACGGCATGGACAAGCGCGAAGACGTAGCCTTCGCGCTCAAGTGGCAGAGAATACAGACTCTCGCCGACGCATATTTGGCGGAGCGCAGCCAGCATTGGGACTTGAGCGAAAAGGCGCTGAAAGCCTACTACGCGGAGCATAAAGACGAATTCGTGCAGGCTGAGGCCGCGCATGTGCGCCACATTCTGACAGCGTCGGAAAGCGAAGCGAGGGACGCTATCCTTGATATTTACAGAGACAAAGATTTCGCAAAAACCGCCGAGAAATTCAGCCGTGACACACAAACCGCGCAAAAAGGCGGAGACTTAGGCTGGGTTGAAAAAGGAACGCTGCCGGAAACTCTCGCGGCGGCCGTAGAAAAGTCGCAGCTAAAATCGCTCTCCGCGCCTGTCCCGACAAATCTCGGCTGGCACGTTTTCGAAGTACTCGAGCGGCGCCCCGCGAAGCAGCTCACATTTGACGAAGCCCGCGAGAACGTCGAGCAGCGCCTTCAGGTGAGCTACATTGACGAAAATATCACGGCTCTCCGCGAAAAATTGAAAGTCGAGGTAAACGAGGAAACTCTGGAGAACCTTGCCGGAATCCCGGCTGCCCCCGAAGAAGACGTAAAGAAAGACACCGCCGACGAAAAAACAGTTCCCGCGAAGGAGGAAGCCGACGCCGCGGAAAGCTCCGAAGAAAACAAACCGCAGTAAACAACCGCAAAAAATAAAAGGTCCGGCCGCTCTCTCGGCCGGGCTTTTTATTTTTTGCGTAAACGCACACGCGCTCTGTTATAATAGCGGCGCTAAAAGGTGAAAACGGAGGGAGGAGTTTTGAAATGTCTGTCTGGTCCTCTATTTTGATTCGCACACCGTTTGCAAACGGAGCAACCATGATCGCATTTATACTCAAGAACATACAAACGATCGCTTTTATTATATTTACGCTTATTCTCTGGGGCACCCTCGACACCTTCGTCAGATACATCCTGCGCCGACTCTCAACGCTCGGCGAAGAACACGCAAGACAGCGGCTGCGCGACAAAGACCCTGCTCGCCTCGATATGGTGATCTATCGGATTGCGACGCTCCACCAGCTCACGGTGCAGCTGGCGCGGTCGCTGCTCGGTCTCGCGATGTGCTTCGCCTTGCTTGCCACGATTGGGATAAATATCCGCCCTGTCCTCGCCGGTATCGGAATAGCCGGCTTGGGCATTTCCCTTGCCGCGCAGAGCCTCATAAAAGATATAATCAACGGAGTCCTTATAGTCATCGAGGATCAGTACAACGTAAACGACTGGGTTTCCATCGGGGGATATGAGGGAACGGTGGAACTTTTCACACTGCGCCTCACTCGCCTCCGCAGTCTCGAAGGCAACCTCATCATGATACCGAACAGCACGGTGCAGGCCGTTATAAACTATACAAAAGACTGGTCTTATTCCGCGATTTATGTCACGATCCCCTACGAGGCGGATTATGAAAGAGCAAAGGAAATTATGATCGCGCTCGGAGAAGAGACAGTAAACAGCGGCGACCCGCAGATATACGGTCCCTGCACTTTCAGCGGCATAACAGACTATACGAGTGACGGCGTAAAATTCCGCTGCATGATAAAGACCGCTCCGGGCAGCCAGTGGCGCGTCGGATATGATTTCCGGGAAAAGCTCCGCTTGCGCTATGAAGAGGCCGGGATTAAATTCTCCTATCCAGCAGTCAGCGCGTACATCAATCAGGCGGACAGCTCCCGAAACAAAAATACAGCACATGCACGCGGCAGAAAAGCCCGTGACGACGAGAAACAGTCATAACAGAGAGCGCGGCGTCAAACCACGCTTTTTCCGTCTGTTTGGCGCGAAATAACACGGCGGCGTTCCCGTTCAAGAGCGTTAAACAGTATCTTTTTAAGTTTTTTTCTTTTTCGCTTAAATAATAAAAAATAGCTATAAAAATTTGTATACATACAAATAGATAACATAAAACCTAATACTCCCGCAAACTCACACTGCGACTGGAAAAATTCATCGTATTATAATAATAGGTCTAAAGTCTTAATTTTGTTCTCCGCTTTACAATTCAAAGCGTTGCGGTTTGAGAACAAGGTTGTAATATTTTACGTAGTGGGGCAAAGTGTCATATAGTGGGGGTATTTTATATGCTTGTGGGAAGCTACAACCACAAAATCGACAATAAGGGCAGAACTGTTCTTCCGGCCAAGTTCCGTGCAGAGCTGGGGTCGTCGGTTGTGGCCACCATCGGGATAGACCGCTGTATTGCTCTTTACCCCGCCGCGCGCTGGGAAGAGCTGATCGAAAAGCTCAAAGACCTTTCGTCGTTCAAGAAGAAAGCCCGTGACTTCCGCAGAGTCCTCTTGTCAATGGCGACAGAACAGGAAATAGACGGAGCGGGAAGGATTCTTGTGCCGCAGGTGCTGCGGGATTACGCGGGAGCGGCTGTCGAAGTCACTCTCATCGGGGCTGAGGACCACCTGGAAATATGGGACACGGCGAAATGGGAAGAGCACCGCGCCGATGTCCTCGCCGATTTCAGTGACATGGCCGAGGAGCTGGACGATATATGAAAGAGCATACGCCGGTGATGGCAGAGGAGGTCCTCGAGGCTGCGGGCTCTCTTGAAAAACTGGAAGTTTTTGTGGACGCGACTCTTGGTCTTGCCGGCCATAGCGCCCTGGTGCTTGAAAAGTTCCCTCGCGTTGAGCTCTACGGATTTGACCGGGACGGCGAAGCGCGCCATATCGCCGGGGAACGCCTTGCTTCTTTTAGCGGCAGGTGGACGATAGTCGCCGATAATTTCCGCAATATCGCCTCTCTCGCTGATCGTTCGGGTTTTTTGGGCGCTGACGCAGTTCTTTTTGACCTCGGTGTTTCTAATCTTCAGCTTACGGAAGCTAGGCGCGGCTTTTCTTTTCAGAATGACGGGCCGCTTGATATGAGAATGAACGCTGAGGAAGGCGCAGCGGCGCGCACTGCGGCGGATATTCTCGCGAAGGCCGATATTTCCGAGCTGTGCGCTATATTCAGGGATTACGGAGAGGAGCGCTTCGCATTTCAAATCGCGAGGGGCGTCGTAAGATGCCGTGAACGCGGCGAAACTATTAATACAACAGGGGAACTTGTAGGACTCATAAGAAAAATACTTCCGGCGCCGGTGCAGCGCAAAACAGGTGGACATCCGGCGCGCAGAGTTTTTCAGGCGCTTCGCATCGCGGTGAACGATGAAATGGGGGCTCTTGACGAAGCTCTTGACGGGGCGCTCGCGGTATTAAATCCCGGCGGGAAAATCATAGTTATTTCATATCATTCTCTTGAGGACAGAATGGTGAAGCGCAGATTCAAAAAATGGAAAGAGGAGAGCACGGGGGAGCCGGTTCCGCGAAAGCCCCTGCTTCCCACGGAGGAAGAGACGAAAAAAAATCACAGATCAAGAAGCGCCAAGATGAGGATTTTTCAAAAATTCAAAGATAAACCCGAAGGAAAGGAGGAGTGACGATGCGGCGGAACGGACACAAGCACGAATATGAAGACACAAGGCATTCGTCTTTATTTGTACTGAGTTTTTTATGCGTCTTTTTGTGCGCGGCTGCGCTTGGCACGCTGCGCCTCTACGGACTTTATCTTGAACACAGAATTTCCGAAACTTCGGGGCGCATCGAAGCCTGCCGTGAGGAAAATCTTGTTTTGTCGCGCCGCTACGCCCAGCTGCTCTCTCCGGCGAGAATATACGGCTACGCGCGCGTGAACCTCGGCATGAACAACGCCGAAGACATTAAGGTGGTGCAGGTGGAGCGCAGCGCGGTCTTGACGGCCAACGCCGGGCTTATGCCGGCGTCCGGCGCGTCAGGCGGATTTATCGAAAATCTGAACCCCTTCGTAAACAGGGCGCATGCCAAGGATTAAGCGTCCGCGTAATGACGGGCCGAGACGTTCATATTCAATATGGCTCGCTGCGCTCGCACTGCTTTGCCTGCTGGCCGCCGGTACCGCCAAGGCACAGCTTTGGCCTGACCGCCGCGTAGTTCAGCAGTCGCAGAAGCAGTATTGGGCAAACGTCGCGGTAAGCGCCTCCCGCGGCCGCATTGAGGACAGAAACGGCATCCCGCTCGCGATATCCGTGCCTGTCACCAGTTTTTTCATAGACCCCAAATCATGGGACGTTTCAAACGCCCCGAAGCTTGCTCCAGTCTTCGGAGATAAAGTCGCGAAAAAATTCTCGCGCGAGCTTCCGGGTCGTTTTCACTGGGTGGGGCGCGGCCTGCCGAAAGATAAAGCCGCTGACCTCGAAGCGCAGAAAATCCCGGGACTTTACACCTTATCCGAAAAGCAGCGCATATATCCTCATGAGTCGCTCGCTTTTCACGTGCTGGGTTTCTGCGACATCGACGAATACGGTCAGGCGGGAGTTGAACTGACGTGGAACCACATACTTTATTCGCCGCCGCGCACGAGGTTTCTGACTCGCGATTCGAAGGGCAAAACCATGGATATAATGGGCGGGAAGTCCGGCATTGTAAAAGATACGGCAGGCTCTATAAAGCTCACGATAGATTCGAGAATACAGCAGATACTCGAGTGGCGTCTCGACGAAGGGGCGAAGGCAGCCGAAGCCGAGTGGGCCGCCGGAGTGTGCGTTGACCCTTACAGCGGAGAAATAGTCGCTCTCGCCAGTTATCCGACTCTGAACCCCAACGACAGAAAAAATCTCGCGGACGCCAACGCGGTACGCAACAACGCGGTAGGCCGCGTTTTCGAGCCCGGTTCAATATTCAAGCCCATTACAATGTCGATAGCGCTTGAAACGGGAGCCGTGAGCGGCTCCACGACTTTTAAATGCGCCGGAACCATGAAGCTCTTCGATAAGACGATGAGCGACGTCAATAAAAAGGCGCACGGCGTGCAGAGCCTCGAACAGGTGTTGATGAACTCATGCAACATAGGCATGTCTCTGATGTCGATGAACGTGCAGAAATATCAGGCCTACGGAATGCTCCGGCAGTTCGGCTTCGGAGAGAAGAGCGAGATAGAGATGGCGGGAGAAGAGGCAGGACTCATAAAAGAACCGGAAGAATGGCTAGGCACCGTCACCGCGAATATTTTCATAGGACAGGGCATCGCGGTGACGCCGATACAGCAGGTCATGGCGATTGCATCCATCGCCAACGGCGGAAAACTTCTGAAACCCTATGTAGTCGCCGAAGTGCGCGACAGCTCGGGCAACATAATACACAAAGGCGAGCGGAGGGTGCGCTACCAGGTTATTTCCGAGAGGACAGCCGATTTCATAAGAAAAGCGATGCACCGCGTAGTAACCGAGGGCGGCGGAGCGCTCGCTAAATCAGACAAAACCGAAATAGCCGGCAAGACAGGGACGGCGCAGATAGCGCAGTCAGGAAAGTACACGAAGGGGCAGTATGTCGCCTCTTTTACCGGGTTCTGGCCTGCGGAGAAGCCGCGCTATGTTATGCTTATCAGTATAGGGGAGCCGAAAGGGAAGCAGTATTACGGCGGCCAGATTGCCGCTCCTGTATTTAAAAATGTGGTGGAAGACATTGTACAGCTCTCAGACTGAGATGCGCTTATAATCAAACGCATAAAGGAGATGCAGGTCATGAACTTCAGGAAACTTCTTCATATTTTAGAGAAAAGCCCTCTCGATAAACATATTTACATTCCGGAAGGCTGTGACATTGATTCCGCGGAACTTGAGGGCGTTGTATGCGACAGCCGCAAAGCCGCGCCGGGACTTATCTTCGCCGCGGCGAAAGGAGACCACGCGGACGCTTACGATTTTATAGAACAGGCCTGCGCCAACGGCGCTCCGGCCGTTTTGTGCGAACGCAGGAGTCCCGCGCGGGTGCCGCAGATCATAACGCCGGACGTCCGCTCCGCTATGGGCTACGTATGTTCGCTTGTCCACGGCGAGCCGTCGAAAAAAATGACAATGATAGCCGTCACCGGCACGAACGGGAAAACGACATCTTCTTTTATGACGCAGGCCATTCTGCGCCGCAGCGGCATAAAGACCGGGCTTGCCGGAACCGTCATATATGACGACGGCGACAGGACGGAAGAAGCGGAGCACACGACGCCCGAAGGGGCCGATTTGCAAAATCTTTTTGCCCGTATGGTGAAGAACAGCTGCAAAGCCTGCGTCATGGAAGTTTCGTCACATGCTCTCGTGCAGGGGCGCGTCGGCGGCACATCCTACGACAGAGCGGGCTTTACCAACCTCACAATCGATCACCTTGATTTCCACGGCACGATGGAAAATTACTTCGCCGCGAAAAAAATCCTCTTCGACAAATATATGCGGGGCAACTGGCAGGCCTCGGTCAATATCGACGACGAGTACGGCCACAGGCTCAGGGACGCTATCGGCAAACGCGCGATAACCTACGCAATGACTGACGAAACGGCGGATTTCTTCGCCTCGATAAAAAATTTCTCGCTCGACGGTCTGGACATAGAGATAAAAATGCCGGGCAAGAACGGCTTGAAGCAGATAAAGCTGCCTCTTCTCGGTTCGTACAATGTCTTAAACGCGCTGCAGGCTCTTTCGCTTGCTTGGTCGGTGGGCATCCCGGCAAACAGCGCACTCGACGCTATCGCGAATATGCCGCAGGTTCCGGGCCGTCTTGAACGTTATAAACTGAGCACAGGCGCCACCTGCGTCATAGATTTCGCTCACACTTCCGACGGGCTTGAAAAAGTCCTGACAGCGGTGCGCCCTATCTGCGGAGGAAAGCTTATAACCGTTTTCGGAGCGGGCGGCGACCGCGACAGAACCAAACGTCCGATAATGGGCGAAACAGCGGCGCGTCTTTCAAACAAGGTCATAGTGACATCCGATAATCCGCGCAGCGAAGACCCGATGTTCATAATATCCGAAATCACGCCCGGAGTGAAAAAATATAACACGCCTTACAGCGTAACGCCCGATCGCCGCGAGGCAATATACGAAGGGCTGGATACGGCTGCGGAAGGCGACGTCGTCGTGATAGCCGGACGCGGCCCAGAAACAAAGCAGATCTTAAAGGACGGACCGGTTCACCTTGTTGACAAGGAGGTGCTGGGCGACTGGTGCGCTTTGCGCGGCAGTAGCGTGTTATGATGTCCTACCCGTTGTCAGACGCGGCGGCCGCATGTAACGGGACGCTCATCGGCCAAAACATTCCGACGGCGCGCGGCTGGAAGTGTGACAGCCGCGAGGTGAAGGCCGGGGACGGATTTGTCGCTATACGCGGCGCCAAGACCGACGGCCACCTCTATATAAAAGAGGCGGCGGAGCGTGGGGCGGCGGTCGTTCTGGCGGAGGGCGAAGGACTTGAGAAAGCGGCAGTCCGGCCGGAGGATTTTCCCGGCGTTTCGTTTATCGTCGCCCAGCGCGCGGAAGAGGCTCTCGCGCTCGCGGCGTCGGAATATCTGCGCCGCGTCATGCCTCTCACATTCGCGATTACCGGCAGCGTCGGGAAAACCACCACACGCGAGCTTACAACGGCCGCGCTCTCGACGAAATACAGAGTTCACAGCGCGGTGCGCAGCTACAACACGATTATCGGCTGCGCTCTTACCGTATTGTCGATGCCTGAGGACACGGAGGCGCTTGTTCTCGAGCTGGGTACGAACCATTTCGGAGAAATATCCGACATGGTCAGATATTTCCCGCCTGAGACCGCGATAATAACCGAGATAGCGCCGGCTCATCTGGAGGGGTTCGGCAGCGTCGAGGGCGTTCTGCGCGCGAAGCTTGAAATATGCGAAAGCCAGGCGCTCAAAAGAATCATATACAACCGCGACAACAGCTTGCTTCGCGAAGCAATGTCCCATAATTATAATAATGTTACAAAAATCGGAGTCGGGCGTTCTGTCGGCGCGGATTTAGTCATCGAAGAATGCCGCGTTGAATTGCGCGACGGCGGCCCCCGCACCTCAGTCCGTCTGCGCGGCGGCGGGGAGTGTCTGCTTTCCTCTCCGCTTTTCGGCAGACAGCATGCTTACAACATGTCGCTTGCCTATGCCGCCGCTGAAAGCTGCGGCGTAGATGCTGAGAGCGCGGAGCGCGGGTTCGCGTCGCTCGCTCAGCTCGGCGGCAGGGGAGAGTGTCTGCGCACTTCGAGCGGAGGCTGGGTGATAGACGAGGCATACAATGCCAATCCCGCCTCTGTGTCCGCCGCGATAGACAACGTCCGCGCGGCCGCTGAAAACCTCGGCCTTCGCAAAAGCGCTCTGCTCGGCGGGATGCGCGAGCTCGGCGAAAGCTCGCCGCGCTGGCACAAAAGCGTTCTGGCTTCTCTTGCCGACTTTGACTCGGTAATCCTGATAGGCGGAGAGTGGGAGAATTGCGGTGCCGAACTGCCGCAGAATGCCGTGCTCTGCGCCTCGCTCGACGAAGCGGCGCGGCTTGCGGCGGAAGAGGAAACAAAAGGCGGGCTGATTCTCGTCAAAGGGTCGAACTCGTACGGCCTGAAAAAAGCCGTAACAGCTCTCATGGAGCGGAATTAGCATGTCCGCCGCCTTTTTCCCGAAAGAGACAGACTGATGTTTTACACTTTGGCTTTCCTGCTGTTCGTATTTTTCGCGGAGGTGCTGCTACAGCAGCAGTGGATTAAGATTATGCACAGCAAAAAAATAGAGCAGGTCACGAAGCTCTACGGCCCCTTGTGGCACGAGAAGACAAAACTCGGAACTCCGACGATGGGCGGCGTTGTCTTCGTCGCGGTCTCTCTTTTATCCTTTTTGCTGCTCGCGGCCTTTTACGGAAAAGTTGAAGCTGGAGCCTTTCCCGACCGGTACGGGTATTTCATAAAAGACTCTGCCGCGATTCTATCTTATCCGATTTTAGCCGCGGCAGTCGGTTTTATCGACGAATGGCTCAAATACCGCAGACATTCGAGCGACGGGCTGACGAGCAGACAGAAACTCGCTCTTCAAATTCTCGTCACTCTGCCGTGGGCTGTTTTTATGTACAAAGAGACGGGCAGGGCCTACGTCGCGCCGATGTCAAACCCTGCCGTCTTTGTGGCGGCGGTCACATTCATCGGCGTGGGGTTGCAAAACGCCGTCAATGTGACAGACGGCCTTGACAGTCTCGCGGCGGGCTGCTCTTTTATATCCTTTCTCGCGATAGCGCCGCTCACATTGCTTGCCGGCGGGGAATATATATTTGCCTACAACGTGATGGCGGCATCTCTCTGTCTTGGCTTTCTGTGGCACAACTGCAATCCAGCGTCGGTTTTTATGGGGGACGTGGGCGCGCATTTCCTCGCCGGGCTGATGTTCTCGCTCTGTGTCTATTCGGAATCTGTTTTTTATGCGATCCCAGCCTGCTTTTTCTTCGGAGTCGAGATTTTCTCCGTGGCGGCTCAGATTATAGCCATACGCCGCTTTCACAGAAAAATCTTCAAAATGAGTCCTATTCATCATCATTTTGAGATCTCCGGCTGGAAGGAAACGCAGATCGTGCTCAGATTCTGGATAATTCATTTTATCGGGGTTCTGGTCTTATGTTCCGTTTATATCGTTTATCTGACATAGTTCGCTCTTTTGTAAGTCAGTTTTATTGATTAAAGAAAGCAGCAGGTGATGTTCTATGTGTGAGTCACGTATTCGCGGCAAAAAGGTAACGGTGGTCGGAGCCGGGGTAAGCGGGCGCGCGCTCGCGGAACTCGCGTCGGCTCTCGGCGCCCGTGTTTTTGTCACCGAAGTCAAGGAACTCGGCGACGAAACAAAAAAATTCTTTGACGGCAAGGGCATAGAGTGGGAGTGCGGCGGCAACACGAGCCGCGCGCTTGACGCCGACGAAATAGCGGTAAGCTCGGGGATTTCGCCTCAGGCGCCTATTTTAGCCGAAGCGATGAAAAAAGGAATAAAAGTGACGGGGGAGCTTGATTTCGTAAATCCGTATCTCTCTGGTACGGTCATAGGCGTTACCGGAAGCAATGGGAAAACCACCACCACCGGCATGATCGGCTATTTTCTTGAAAAGCTGGGATACTCTGTCCTGACCGGAGGCAATATCGGAAACGCGGCGGCGCGCGCCGCGGGCCGCGATTACGACTTTATCGTGCTTGAGCTTTCGAGCTTCCAGCTTCACCGGGCGCGGGAGTTTACCTGCGGGCTTGCGATTGTTACCAACCTCGCTCCTGACCACATAGACTGGCACGGCTCTTATGAAAATTACGTCGCCGCCAAGGCAAATCTCGTCAAATGTCTCGTTCCGGGCGGATTCGCGATATATCAGAAACGCGACGAGAAGGTGCTGCGTATAAAAGACGGAGTGAACCGCTTCCCGCTTATGTGGCACGACGGCGGCCCGTGCGAAGAGGGAATTTGCCTTGACGAAAAGTCGGGCGCGGCGTGGATAAACCGCAGCGGGAGCGGCGCGAAGCGCAAACTCTTTATGTTTGATGACTTGAAGCTGCTCGGCAGGCACAATCTCGAAAACGCGGCCATGGCGGCCGGCGCTCTTTCGTTACTCAACGCAGGCGAGGTGACGCCCGGACTTTTGTCGTCATACGTGCCGCCGAAGCACCGCTGCGCCTACGCGGGCTCGTCGCGAGGCGTAACGTTTGTCGACGACTCAAAGGGAACCAACGTAGCCGCTTCCGTCACCGCGATGACTTCGCTTGCCGGCACGAAGATAATGATACTCGGCGGACAGGGGAAAGGAGAGAATTACGCGCCTCTCGCCGCCGCAGTCAGAGAAAACTCGCGCGCCGCCGTCCTGCTCGGCGCCGAGAAAGAAAAAATCGCCGCCGCCCTCGACGCGGCCGGATTCTCGAATTACAAGACGGCAGGCGACATGGACGAGGCCGTGCGCGCCGCGTGGAGCTTCGCCGAAGCCGGAGACACCATCCTGCTCTCGCCCGCCTGCACGAGCTGGGATATGTACCCGAACTACAATGTGCGCGGGGAAGATTTCTGCCGCGCGGCCGAAGAGATAATAAAAGCGGAAGGATAGATTATGCAGCCCCGTGAACCTGAAGAACCGGAACGCAGATACAGGGCGAACCCTTTTATCTGGGTGATACCGCTTATATTGAGCGGTATAGGTATTCTTATGATCACCTCCACGACAAGCCCCAACTCTTTCGTCTTCACGGGGACGCCTTTTCAGACGGGACTGCGCCAGCTGCGCTGGCTTGGAATCGCAATCGTCGGCATGTTCTTCGTCTATTCAGTGCCTGTCAGGATATGGTACAGATTATCTACGCCGCTTTATATGCTTATGTGGCTGCTTTCATGGCTCCCCCTCGTTCCGGGAATAGGGGACGCCGCGGGAGGAGCAAGCAGATGGATACGTATACCGGGGCTCGGCGTTTCGCTTCAGCCCGGCGAACTTCTGGCGCTCGCTCTCGCCCTTCACGTCGCGAAATTTCTTACGCGTGACGGCGACAGAGACCCTATGAAGACATTCATAAGCGTTCTATTTCTCGTCATTCTGACAGCGATACCGCTGCTCGCTCAGCCCGACATGGGCACGACTGTGCTCGTATTCGCCGTCGCTATGGGAATGTATGTAGAGCGTATAGGATGGCGTTACCCGCTGGTCGCCGGGAGCTTTATCGCCTTTGTCGTTTTTCCCCTTCTGATATGGATAGAGCCATACAGAATGAGGCGTGTATTCGCTTTCCTCGACCCGTGGGAAGATCCGCTCAACAAGGGTTTTCAGGCTATTCAGGGACTTATCGCCTTTGCCAACGGCGGAGCGTGGGGAACGGGACTCGGCCACGGATTTCAGAAGCTGAACTATCTTCCCGCCGCTTACACCGATTTCATATACGCCGCTATCGGCGAGGAACTCGGCTTTGCGGGCACTCTGTGCGTGCTCGCGCTTTTTGCTTTCTGGCTGATGCAGACGCGCGCCGCCTATTTCCGCACGCAGGACGATTTCAAAGCCCTGCTTATATGGGGAATATCGCTGACGGTGCTACTGCCTTTCGCGATAAACATAGCCGGCGTCACAAAAATGATGCCTCTTAAGGGGATGGCCCTCCCCTTTATAAGCTACGGGGGAACTTCGCTCGTTACGATGTGGGCGCGGATAGGACTTTTGCTGCGTCTTGAAAAAGACGGCTCCATGGAGGATGAGGATTATGAGCGATGAGGCGGGGCAGCCCAGAAACGTGCTTCTCGCTGCGGGAGGAACGGGCGGACATATCTGGCCCGCCCTCTCGTTCGGCGCGTGGATAAATAAAATACACCCGGAGTGCAAGGTCCGCTACATCTGCGGCTCGCGCCAGCTTGAACGGGAAATCTACGCCGCCGCTGGCGCAGAGCCTTACGTTCTGCCGATTGAAGGCTCGCCTCTGGGCGCGCGCGGAATAGCGCAGAAAGCGTCGCGTTTCCGCGCCATGTTCGCCGCATGTAAAAAAGCCTACGCCGCTGTGCTTGACTTCGCGCCCGACACTGTGCTGGTATTCGGCGGCTATCTGTCGCTGCCTGTCTTATATGTCTGCCGCCGCGCCGGAGTGCGCTGCGCGCTTCACGAGCAGAACGCGAAGGCAGGCAAGGTGACGCGCCTCGCCGCGAAGCTCGGCCTTGAAATTTACAGCGGCTGGGGCGAGTGCCTTCCGCTCCCGGAGAAAAAATTCGTAAGAACGGGAGTCCCGGTACGCGACTTCTCGCTTCCGGCACGCAATGAGGCATGGAAGAATCTCGGGCTTGAGGGCGAAGCGCCGGAGGGTACGATCGTCGTCGCGATAACGGGTTCTCTCGGCAGCAGTTCTGTAAAAGACGAACTATGCAAAGCCGCTGCCGAGGATACGTTCAGCGGCTGGACGTTCATATTGGCCGCCGTTTCCGACAAGGCGGAACACCCGTCTCATAACGTCTGGCTCCTGCCAAAGATATGGGACGCGGCGCAGCTTTACGGCGCGGCGGATATACTTGTTGCGCGCGCCGGAGGTTCCACACTGACCGAAGCCTCGGTGCTCGGGCTGCCGACGCTTGTCGTGCCGTGGCTGCAGGCGGCGGAAAATCACCAGTACCAGAACGCTCTCGCCTTTGCCGGCGAAAACAAAGGCGCGATCTGGACAGAGAATGACGGTTACGAAGCTCTGCTCTCGTCTCTCTTGATGTTGAAAACAATCAAGAGCGAGACAAAGAGCCGCGCGGGGGATTTGCGCGGAGGCGGATGCGCCATCTGCGAAAATCTGTGGAGCCTGCTCTTTCCCGCCGTGTAGGTCGAAGGGAGAATTGCGTGAAGATGACAAATAAAGACGTGAACCTGAAAAATAAAAGCATACACCTGATGGGAGTCGGCGGCGCCGGAATGAGCGGCCTCGCGCTGCTGCTCGATCAGATAGGCTGCAAAGTCTCCGGGTGTGACACGGTGAGGACAGCCTACATGAAGCATCTGGAAGAACGTAATATTCCGGTAATTATAGGACATGAAGCGAAGCACATAGATGAGTTTATGCCGAACGTGCTCGTTTATTCAAGCGCCATACCGAAAGACCACCCCGAAATACTCAAGGCATGGCAGCAGGGGATACAGGTATCGCGCCGCGCCGAGATATTAAGCCAGATATTCAACGTGCGGCGCGGCGTCGGTGTCGCGGGAACTCACGGGAAAACGACGACTTCTTCGATGATTTCACTGATCGCGGAAGAGGCCGGAACAGACCCTACGATAGCGATTGGCGGAGACGTGCTGCAGTTCGGCACGAACGCGAAACTCGGACAGAGCGATTACATGGTGGCGGAGCTTGACGAGAGCGACAGATCTTTCGTCTACTTTCATCCGGAAATATCCGTGATAACAAACATCGACTGGGATCACCGCGACCACTACATGACCTTCAAATCGGTCACAGATGCCTTTGCCGAGTTTCTTTCAAACTCCAAAAAAGAGGGGAAAATCATTATATGCATGGAGGACGGCGGCATACGCAAACTTCGCGAGGAATATGACATAAACGGAAGGATAGAAACCTACGGCTGGGGTCGCTCATGGAACTGGGGCGCTGCGGAGGTTGAGCATCACACGGGCGGCGGGGTCACATACAGGCTCTTTCGCGACGGCGAAGACTGCGGAAGCGTGGAACTTGCCGTATCGGGGGAACATAACGTTCTCAATTCCCTCGCGGCCTGCGCCGCCGCGCACGGCATGGGGATAGCCCACGAGGCTGTTCTCAAAGGGCTGAAGAGCTTCCGCGGGGCAAAACGCCGCCTTCAGAAAACAGGAGAAGTCAACGGCATTATGATATACGACGATTACGGCCACCATCCCAATGAAATCTCGGCCACGCTCAGGACTGTCCGCAGCATTTTCCCCGAGCGCCGCGTGGTCGCGGTTTTCCAGCCGCATCGCTTCAGCCGCACAGCGGCACTCTATAAAGAATTTGCAGAGGCACTTTCCCTCGCAGACAGAGCTTTTATACTGCCCATATACGGTTCCGACGAGCGCCCGATCGAGGGGGTCTCGTCGCAGCTCATATTCGACGCAGCGTCGGACGATATGCGCTCGCATTACGAACTTTCCGGAAATTTTGACGATCTTATTACCTCCGTTTGCCAGGCCGCGCGCTCCGGAGACATTATACTGACGATTGGAGCGGGCTCAGTCGGCACGCTCGGACAGAAAATAGTTGAAAAGCTAGAGGGGATGTCAGCCTGAATGGAAGGCTGCGAAGCAGTCAGAAATTTTTCCTTGAAAGAACTTAACACATGGGGCAGCGGAGGACGGTGTCTTTGGTTCGCCGCGCCGCGTTCGTCGCTTGAAGCTGTGCGCTTCATCCGTTCGGACGCGGCCGATGAGGAGATGGTCTATGTACTCGGCGGCGGCTCCAATGTGCTTGTGCAGGACGGCACGCTTGAAGCCGGCGTCATTTCCTGCGCCAATATGACCGCAATCAGATTTTGCGAAGGAGGAGAATTTGTCACTGCCGAGGTAGAAGCCGGCTTTCCAGTAAAAAAGCTGCTTCTGTTTGCGATTGAGAAAAATCTCGGCGGCCTTGAGTTCCTTACCGGAATCCCAGGAACCGTAGGCGGAGCGCTTTGCGGCAACGCGGGCGCGGGCGGCGTCGGCTTCGCGCCGCTTGTGGAACGGATAGAGACGGTATCGGACAGCGGGGATCTCCGCCTGTGGGAGGCAAAAGAGCTGAACTGGAGCTACCGTGCCTCGCCGTGGGGAAACGAGGCGCCTTTTATGATAACGCGCGCGTTCCTGCGGATACCTTTTTCCACAAAAGATAATATTATTAAAAATATAAGACATTTCTCGTCACTGAAAAAAGGTCAGCCGATAGGCGCGAAGACCGCCGGTTGTGTCTTCAAAAACCCGCCGCGGGGGGCTGCGGGCATGTTGCTGGATCAATGCGGCTGCAAGGAACTGTCCGTCGGTGACGCGGCAGTTTCGCGGCGGCACGCGAATTTTATAGAAAACAGAGGAGAGGCGCGCTCCTTTGAAATTTTCCGTCTGGCTGAAATGTGCCGCGAGAGAGTTTTTGAGACTTTCGGGATAGAGCTGGAATATGAAATCAAATTCTTTGGGGCGTTTTAGACGCAGGAGAACGCTGAAAAAATTTCTGATAATACTCTGTGCGCTCGCCGGAGGGCTGATATTCGCGGCGGAGGCGCGTTTCGCGGTCTCGCGCATCAGCCTCATCGAACAAACTCCGGCTGACGCTCTGCCGCAGTATGTGCTGTGGGGCACGATACCTTCCGCGAGAGAACGCTTCTGGCCGTTATTCTGGCTCCACAGGAATGAGTACAAAGAACTGATAGAGGCCTTCTATCCCGTGGAGGTGAATATTTCGCTCACGGGCTGGGGCAAATTCCGTGTTTCCTCAAGTCCGCTTGTCCCCGTTTACCGCGTATACTGGGGCGGGCGTTTCTGGCATCTCTCGGCGGAGGGGAAGCTCTGGCTCTCCTCTCTCGCGGAGAACAGGCTGATTGATGCGAGCGCCGCCGGCAAACGTCCGCTGCTCGCGTGGGGAGCCGACCGCGCGACTCCTATAGACATGGCGGACCATAACGGAAACGTATTTAAATCGAGCCTGCCTCTCGCGCGTATCTCGCGATGGTACGCGCAGATAGGCGCCCTTAAGCTCGCGCCGCATGTCAAATATGTGCAGGCAGGAGTGAAAGAGGGCTCCCCGGTGGTGCGGCTGATTCTTTACAAACCAGGCAGCGGAGAAAACGGCGCGCAGCTGCTTTTGCCCGACGACGCCGAAAAGTGGGCGGAAGCCGTGCTCGCTATAAAAAAACTCTACGGCGCTCCCGAAAATATGCCGCCCGATATTCTTATCGACTGCACTTACAAAGAGAAAATACTGCTCAGGAACACCGGAGAAGGGACGAAGGAGGGGAAAAAGGCCAGTGACGCCGAAAAATAAAAAATAAGCTCTCGACAATTCACCGTCGGTGCATATATATTATGTTTATATAAAAAGTGTTATAAGGTAGAATAAACATCAGAATTTATCCCGAGAGAGAGGGGTTTTAATTTGTTTAAGAAAACACCAAACTACCGTCAGGATATAGAACCGGATCTGCTGGTCGGCCTTGACCTCGGGACCAGCAAAGTTACCGTCGTCGTCGCCGAGCGGGGCGCCGAAGGCGACGAGGCACAGATAATAGGCGTAGGACAGGCGCCATCAAACGGAATACGCAAGGGGCTCATCGTCAACCTCGACCAGGCTGTGAAGTCCGTGCGGCAGGCCGTGAGCGACGCGCAAAACATGGTCGGGCAGGACATAAGCGAAGTCACGGTGGCTTTCGGCGGCGGAGAAGTGACCAGCGTCCTCTCAAAAGGCATGGTGTCGCTTGGACGCACGCCGCGCTCCGTCATGCGGCTCGACATCGAGCGCGTTATAGACGCGGCGCAGGCGGACGTCAACGTCCCGGCAAACCAGACTATCTTGCATACTATACCTGTCGAATACTCGCTTGACGGAAACGCCGGGATTGACGACCCGCTCGGCATGAACGCAATGCGCCTCGACATAGAGGTGCAGTCTATAATCGTGCCCACCGCGACAGTACAGAACGTCATGAACTGCGTCAACCGTGCCGGCCTTGACGTGAACGGTCTTGTCATAAAGCCTCTCGCGGCGGCTCTCGGCGTGCTCACTCCTGAGGACGCGCTCGCGGGAGCTGCGGTTGTCGACATAGGCGGAGGAACCACGGGAGTAGCGGTCTTCTCTGACGGACGTCCTAAGCACTTAGGGCTTATTCCGGTAGGCGGCGACCACATCACGAACGACCTCGGAAGTGTGCTGCGCCTGCCTCTCAATAAAGCCGAAGAGCTGAAACGCGTCGTTTCGCTTCATCCTGATTTTGAATCGGATGAAACGATCAGCTTTACACACAGCTCGCGGGACTTTGAAATTTCAAAGGCCGACCTCTACGAGATAGTGCGCTGCAGGCTTGAAGAACTTGCGAACGACCTCATCAAACCGCAGATAAAGGCCTCGCGCATTTCTCTGCTTCCGGGCGGGCTGCTTCTCACGGGAGGAGTTTCCGAGACCGACGGCATAGACGAATTCATGCTTGAGGTAATGGATCTTCCGGCCAGAATAGCCGCGCCCGCAGACGCCAACAGAATGCCTCCTGGCCGCAACACGCAGGAATATTCTTCCGCCGCCGGCATAATAAAGTATATACTGACAAGGGAGCGCGACCCGTTCCGTTACCTTGACAATCCCGCAATCGGCGACGCAAAGACAGACGCGCCTAAAACGCAGACGTACTCGCAGCCGGCAGGCAGCAATTCGCCCTCGGGCGCAAAAGAACAACAAGAGGGCGGTTTCAATCCCCTTAAAACAATTGGCGATATGTTCAAAGATCTCTTTTAGAGGTCGTCGACGGAGGTCTGAGTGATGGAATCAATGTCCGAAATTTTTCAGCTTGATAAATCTAATTTCCCCTCACGGGAAATAATAAAAGTAATCGGCGTGGGCGGAGCCGGGAACAACGCCTTGAATCATATAATACGCGGCGGCGTGACAGGGGTGGAGTTCATCGCGGCGAACACCGATATAGCGCACCTTGATCTCTCAGAAGCGTCATGCCGCATTATACTCGGCAAAGAGCTGACCAAGGGGCACGGCGCGGGCTCCGACCCGGAAATCGGCTGCAAATCGGCGATGGAGTCGCGCGAAGAGCTGCGTTCGCTTGTAGAGGGAGCCGACATGGTTTTCGTCGCGGCGGGAATGGGCGGCGGAACCGGAACGGGAGCATCTCCGGTCATAGCGGGCATAGCCAAAGAGGCCGGAGCGCTCGTTGTCGCCGTGGTGACACTGCCATTTACATTCGAGGGACGCCAAAGGACAAAGCAGGCAAATTTGGGAATAGAGCAGCTTCGCGACAAAGTAGACGCGCTCATTGTCATTCCGAACGACAGACTGCTGAGCATAGCGGACAAGAAAACCACTCTCAGCGATTCTTTTAAAATGGCGGACGGAGTGCTGCATCAGGCTGTCCAGGGCGTTACGGATCTTATCAATCGTCCGGGGCTGGTCAACGTGGACTTCGCCGATGTAAAGACGATAATGTCAAACGCGGGAACGGCCATCATGGGCATAGGCGAAGGCTACGGAGAAAAACGCGCGGCGACTGCCGCCTACAACGCCATCAACAGTCCCCTCATGGATTACAAAATGAGCGGCGCCAAAGGCATTCTGTTTAACATCACGGGCGGCGCAAGCGTGGGCATACACGAGATAAACGAAGCCAGCAGCCTCATCACGGAGGCGGCCGATAAGGACGCCACCGTTATCTGGGGCCACGTCTATGACCCCGAAATGGAGGACGCCATACAGATTACGGTTATCGCCGCAGGCTTTGACGACAAGGAAGAAAAAAAGCCGCCCGTCTCCCAGCAGCAACAGTCAAGGACGGCTCTCCCGCACAGGCCGCCGCAGCCGCGTCCCGTCTCCACAGGAGTTACTACGCAGGGGCTTGACATGGCGGCCGTAAAAAATCTCAACAACTACACGGCATCAAAGAAAATTTCGCAGCAGCAGCCTAAAATCCAGGAGGCGGAGAAGCAGCCGGAACAGCAGCAGCCCAAAAAGGCCGAACCCGTAAGACCTGTGGCCCCGCAGCAGGTTGATGACGACCTTTTCAAAAAAAGCGGCGCGCCGATAGATAAATACGACACGCCGCCCTATCTGAGACGGAGGCGCGACTCCTGAAAAAAGAGCGCGGCTTTTTCGCCAGACCTGCGAAAGTAACAGCTTGGCAGAGCTGGGAAGAATACAGACGTGATGAAGAATGGATAAAAGAACTGCCCAAGGGAGGAGATTTGCCTTGGGCTCTCTTTTATCCGGCTGATTATTCAATCGGTTCCGCCAGCCTCGGCTATCACTACGTGTTCCAGAAGCTGCGCGAACTCGGAACCGCTGCGGAGCGTTTCTTCGCGTCGCCCGTGCCTTACCGTTCTGTCGACGCGGATACATTGCTTGAACGTTTCCCTGTGATAAGCGCGAGCATCGCCTATGAATGCGACGTGCCTCTTTTCTTCCGCTGGCTCAACGGCGCGGGCGTTCCATTATCCCCGAAAATTCGCGAAGCGGGCGGATTCCCGATAGTGGGCATGGGAGGCGCGCTTACTTACATAAACCCGCTCGTAGCCTCAGGCGTTTGCGATTTTATCGTACTCGGCGACGGCATGGACGTGTTGAAGGATATAACAGAAGTCATTCGGCGATTCGGGGGAAGTTCCAGGGAAAAGCTGTGGGAAGCGCTCGCCGCCATACCGGCTGTATTTGTCCCGCCCGTACACATGCGGAAAGGGCTTGAAAACTCAAAGCTGCGTATAGCGAGGGAACTTTCCCTTGACGGTCCCTATCCTATGCACAGTCTCTGGATGACGCCGCGCGGCGCCTTCGGCAAAACTCTGCTTATCGAGCTTCAGCGCGGCTGCGCCCGTTCATGTTCATATTGCACTCTCACCGGTTGCTTCGGGAAAACGCGCATCCGGAAATTTGAAACGATAGCGAGAGCGTTTGACAGTATAACGCTGCGTTTTGACATACCGCAGGCAGGCCTTGTGACCCCAGAGGCGGGCGACTATCCCTTTATAGAGCGCCTTCTCTCGAAACTCAAAAAGAACGGCACAGGCGTTTCATTTGCCTCTCTCCGTCTTGACAGGCTCACGGAGGCAATGCTGACCGCCTTGTCGGAGAGCGGACGCCGCAGCGTGACAGCGGCGCCGGAAACGGGGAGCGACGCGCTGCGCTTTGCCTGCGGCAAAAAATTCGGCAACGAACTCGTGATCGAAAAACTTGAAATGGCAAAAAAGCTCGGCATAGAAAAGGCAAAGCTCTATTTCATGGTCGGGCTGCCGGGCGAAACCGACGAGGACGTCTCTGCCATAACGTCGCTCTGCCGCCGTATAATAGACGAAACGGGACTTGCTCTCACGCTTTCGGTAAACCCGTTCGTTCCGAAACCCGGAACGCGGTGGAGCGGCGAAAATTTCGCAGGATCTCGCACAATCAAAGAAAAATATGAGAAAATAAAAAAAGATATGCGGGCCATAACGAAAAAGGCTCCGCGGCTGAGACTGACAGGAATCAAAGAAGCGGAGGAGGAATTCTCTCTCGCTTGGTACGGATATAACGACAGCGCGGCGCTTGCCGGGGCGGTCGAAGATGGCGCGGCTCCCCGCCCAGCTTCCGGCCGGGAACTGACGGCGCCGGAAATCGCGCAATTCATCTGACGGACGCGGCACACCCGCGGTCATTACGGAGGTATTCTTTTCATGGTCACTCGCAGAACAAGAAATTTCAAGGAAAGAAATCAGGCGTCGGATATTTTGGGACGCTTCATCATGCCTGTAGCGGTGCTGATGGCGCTCGCACTTTTCTACTTCAGCATAAAACTTTTCTTCTTCTCGCCCCCCCGCGAGGAGCCAAACACATTGCCGAACATCCCAGCAAGTCCCGAGGTGACGGAGCCTTACGAACCCGACCGGGGATACACGGGGCCCGATACTCCCGATAACGGACAAAGCGAACTTCCTCCGGAAAATATTTCCGAGCCTGTGACGGAGCCTGCGGAGACAACGCCTGATGATAATCAGACCCTCACCAAGAAACCTGTGGAAGAACCCAAACAACAGGCGCCTCAGAGCACACGGAAACCGCCGGCGCCGCAGAACACACAGAAGCCGGCGCCCGGCGCCGCCCCTCAGGTCACGGGCCCAAGATGGGATGTGCAGATAGGAGGTTTCCGCGCACGCTCCGGAGCGGAGCTGACTGTGAAGCAGGCAAAAGAAAAAGGATACTCAGCGTATATTGTGGAGGAAAAGCTTGACGGCCAGCCTTTCTTTAAAGTAAGGGTGCGGGGTCACAAAGAAAAGAAGGACGCGCAGGCTCTTTCCAAAAAACTTGAAGCGGCCGGATTCCCGGTTTACGTGTTATCGGTAAAATAAAGAAAAAGTCGGCTCCTTTAGGTGCGTCTGAAAGAAGCCGGCTTTTTACGTAACGCTTACGAAAGGTCTCGAATTTCATGGCTGGTTTTGTAAAAGAGGTAGCGCCGCGCGAAGCGGTGCTCAAAGAAATAGAAAAACGGCTGGCTTTCCCGTGGAAATATAAAGCGGCGGAAATCCCGATTGATATGGCGGCCGGCCGCAGGTGCGCCGAAGCAGTCGTAAGCCCCGAACCCTATCCGCCTTTTTGCCGCAGTCTGCGCGACGGCTATGCCGTCAACCATCTGGACGCGGCCGGCGCAACGCCGGGCACGCCGCTTTTTCTCTCTAAAAAGGGCGAAGTGCGAATGGGTGAGAAGCCCTCATTCCGCCTGTCGCTTACAGAAACCTGCTCTATACCGACCGGCGGAATGCTTCCGGAAGGGGCTGACTCCGTCGTAATGCTGGAGGACACATCGGAGGCGGGCGGTTGGGTGGAGATACGCCGCGGTGTGCAGGCAGGGGAAAATATTATCGCAATAGGCGAGGAAATACCGGAAGGAGAGACGCTGCTCTCGCCGGGCGGCCTTATAAACTTCCGCACAATAAGCTCGCTTGCTGCGGCGGGACTCGCGAAGTTGCCTGTTATAGACATAAAAATCTCGATACTTTCCACCGGAGACGAAATCGTTCCCGTTGAGGAGCCAAACCCGCCGCTTGGAGCGCTGCGTGATGTAAACGGCTGGAGCGTCAAGACACTGCTTGAGCGCTTCGGTTTTCCTTCGCAGTACAGAGGAATTGTCTCAGACGACGGTGCCGAGTTTGAATGCCGTTTCCGCGAGGAGTTTGCGGCCTGCGACGTGCTGATTTTAAGCGGCGGCTCCTCCGTGGGCATACGCGACCATTGCTCGCGCATTCTTGAAACGCTTCCCGAGCCCGGTCTGCTTGTCCGCGGGATAAATATAGCGCCCGGCAAGCCCACTCTGATTGCGGCGGACGCCGCAGCGGGAAAGCTGGCAGTCAGTCTGCCGGGGCACCCTCTTTCATGCTTCACCGTCGGATTTACGGTACTGCTGCCTCTGCTTCTGCGCCTTATCGGCTCGGAGGAGAAATGCTTTACACGAACCATGCTACCGCTTGCCTGCGACCTTGCCGCGCGAACGGGGCCGGAAGAATTTTTCCCTTGCTTATTGAACGAAAACGGAACAGTCTCGCCGCTCGCCGCCAAATCAGGCTACATATCGGCGCTTTCAAAGGCGTGCGGCTTTATAAGGATACCGGAGAACCGTGAAACGGCGCGCTCCGGAGAACTCTCGGAGGTATGGCTATGGCGCTGAATTTTCCGGAACATATCACGCTCTCGGAGGCATGGAATATACTGGAATCAAGATTTGCGAAGGACGCGGCTAAATTCAGAACAACAATGGAAATCACTGACGCTCTCGACCGCGTGCTGGCTTCCGATATACTCGCGGGGCGCAACGTTCCCCATTACGCGGCTTCGGCCGTCGACGGTTACGCTCTGAACTCCGCCGCTACCGCCAACGCTTCCGCCGCCACTCCCGCCAAAGCGCGGGCGGGGGAGTGGCAGTGGATGAACACCGGCGCGGCTCTGCCCGAATGGGCCGACTGCGTGCTGATGATCGAAGATTCCTCGCTCGACGGCGACGTTCTGTCCATATATAAGCCGCTCACACCATCCGCCAACGTCCGCCCTCTCGGCGAGGACGTAATGGCGGGCCAGATCATCGCGCGCGAGGGCGAAAAGGTAACGCCGGCTCTCATATCGCTCTTTCTCTGCGCAGGTATAAATGAAGTTCCCGTCTACGGCGCTCCGAAAACTCTCTTTATTCCGACGGGCGATGAAATCGTGCCTCGCGGGGAATGGCTCGCCCGCGAGAGCCAGCGCTCGGGCACAGTCGCGGAAAGCAATTCGCTTTTTATATCTGCGTCGTTTAAGCGCTGGGGATACAGCGTCGACGTCTCTCCTGTGCTGCCTGACAACCTGGAGATTTTAAAAGAATATGTGGAACGCGGCACGAAAGATTACGATATAGTGCTTCTCGGCGCGGGTTCCGCGAAGGGCCGGCGCGATCATACGATAGAGGTCTTTGAATCGCTGGGGGAGGTGCTCTTCCGCGGCGTCAGGGTAAAGCCCGGACGCCCCGCCATGGCCGCAGTGATAAACGGCAAGCCCGTAATATGTCTGCCTGGATTTCCCATGTCAACCGCCGTCACGCTCTGGTCGCTGGTCTATCCGTTGCTGCGCTTGATGTCAGGACATCGCGCGGAACTGCCGGAGGCGGTAAAAGAGGCCATAGGGACAATCGAAAGCCGCGAGGCAAAACTTCTTGTGCAGCATTCCTCTCCCGCCGGCATTGAAGAATGGCTTCGCGTTAAAACGGCTAAAGTAGGAGATACGCTCTACGCATGGGCGCTCACCTCCGGCGCGAGCGTGCTGTGGGCTCTCGCCGAATCCGATGCTGTCGCGATGCTTCCGCCATCGGCGCTTGAGTGCGAAAAAGATACGAAAATCACCCTCTGGGTAACGCGCAAGGTCGATTACGGCAGACGCGCTCTCTTCCAAGGCTCCGACGACCCCGCAGTACAGCTTCTTGTCACGCCTGTGCGCAGAAGAGGCGCGGATTTTGCCTCACGCACGGTCGGAAGCATGGGAGGGCTTGCCGCCCTGTCGCGCGGAGAGTGCCATTTTGCGGCGGCTCATCTCCTTGACGAACAGACCGGCGGCTATAACGATGTTTTTATCGAGCGTTTCGCCCGCGGCAGAAAATGGAACCGTGTGCTGGTTTTCTACCGCACGCAGGGAATCATCGTAACACGCGGCAATCCCAAAAACATTCGCGGCTTTGCTGACCTCTGCGAGAAAGATTTGGTTTTCTCAAACCGCCAGCCCGGCGCGGGAACGAGGGTACTCTTCGACCATCTGCTGAAGCAGCACAGCGCGTCCGCGGATACGATAAAAGGCTACTCGCAGATATGCACGACACATATGGAAGCAGCCAACCGCGTTTACACGGGGCTCGCGGACGCGACGCTCGGAATAAAATCGGCGGCTGACGCGCTCGGGCTTGATTTCATCCCTCTCACCGAGGAACCGTACGAACTGGTAATCCCGGAAGAGTACATGAAACACCCGGGAATAGTCGCGGTACTGGAAAGCCTGGGCGACGCGGAATGGCGCGCCGGCGTCGCGAAAATGGGCGGTTACAGATGGCCCTGAACGAACTTATCGACGTTTTCAACCGCAGGCTGAACTATGTCCGCATTTCGGTCACAGATCGCTGCAACTTCCGCTGCACATACTGCATGCCGGAGGAGGGCGTGAAGTGTCTGAGCCATGCGGACATTCTGCGCTACGAGGACATCACCTTCCTTTGCCGGGTGCTGGCTGAGCTTGGCGTGGGAAAAATACGATTCACAGGCGGAGAGCCCCTCGTGCGCAGAGGGCTGGTAAAATTTCTGCAGAACTTTCACAGCGAATTGCCGCAAATAAAAACTGCCCTCACGACAAACGCCTCGCTGCTTGAAGAATACGCCGAAAGCCTCGCCGGCTCTCAGCTGCACTCTCTTAACATAAGTCTTGACACGCTTGACCCTCAAAAATTTCGCAGGATAACAAGGACAGGCGACATAGAAAGGGTTTTTGCCGGGATAAAAGCCGCGCGTCGCGCGGGAATGTGCAATATAAAACTCAACACGGTGCTGATACGCGGCTTTAACGACGGCGAGATTGAAAGACTTCTTGAATTTGCCGAAGAACAGGATCTTCTGCTCAGGCTTATAGAATTTATGCCTCTTGAAGACAAAGTATGGACAAAGAACGCCTTCATAAGCGGCGAGGAAATTTTGTCAATTCTCCCGGGAGGACGCTGGATAAAAGAGATTCGTAAAGATTCCGACTTCGACGGTCCGGCGCAATATTACGTAAATGAAAAAAACGGACGCAGAATCGGTATTATCGACGCCGTATCAAATCACTTCTGCAAAAGCTGCAACCGTCTCAGAGTGTCGGCCGAGGGAGGATTGCGGACTTGCCTTTTCAGCGAAAAGGTAATTCCCCTGAAAGATATAATAGAACGCAAAGAAACCGTGCTGCTGCGTGAGACCCTGCTCGCGGCGGCGCGCGCTAAGCCGCGCTGCTGGAACGACGTAAAGACGGGTACGCTCCATATGTCTGGAATCGGAGGTTAAATTATGGGAGAATACACGCATTTTGACGGAGAAGGGCGGCCTAGGCTTGTAGACGTGGGCGGCAAGACCGTGACAAAACGCGCCGCGCTGGCGGAAGGCTGGCTCTATCTGCCCGAAGAGATATATAAAACAGTTTCAGGAGGCACCGTAAAAAAAGGAAACCCATTTGCCGTAGCCGAGCTGGGCGGCATAATGGGCGCGAAAAAAACCCCGGACCTGATACCGCTCTGCCATAATATCCGCCTCGACAATGTAAAGGTGCGCTGTGAACTCGACCACGATAAAAGGGCGCTTAAAATAACCTGCGAGGCCTCGGCCTCCGAGGTGACAGGCGTAGAGATGGAAGCGCTGACCGGAGTATCGATGGCTGCGCTCACTTTCTACGATATGTGTAAAGGCATAGACAAAGGAATGATAATCAAAGATATCCGCCTGCTCCGCAAGAGCGGAGGCAAGAGCGGAGAATGGAACGTTGGAAAGGACTGCGGGAGATAATGAGAATACTCAGGCTGTACGCGCCCTCGCTGATGGGCGACCACACACTCTGTTACATCGGCACGAACAGAAGAGGCAAAGTCTGCGTCAACGACGTCGCGATAACGGCGCTCTGGGCGCGCGCGGGCGAAGCGATCGACGGAGAGGCAAACAGCGCCGCTCTCACGATTGTCCTTCCGCAAGAAGCCACTGTCACCGAAGGAGATTTTCTCTCCGTCGGAGAAAACAACCAGACTCTTCTGCGCTGGCAGGACGGCAGTTTCCGTGTATGCCGCGCCGGTTTCCTCGGCGTGTCGAAGCGGGCCGAAATATGGCGCCCTGTCAGAACCGCCGTGCTTACGGTAAGCGACAAGGGAAGCCGCGGAGAACGCGAGGACACGGCAGGCCCCGCGCTTGAACATCTGGCTTTCCTGCGGGGCTGCGTAACGGAGGAAAGAAAAATCGTGCCGGATGATCCCGATGCAATCCGCGAGGCGGTTCTCTCCTGGGCGAAGGCCGGAATCAACCTCGTGCTTACAACAGGCGGCACCGGTCTGTCGCCGCGCGACAACACTCCCGAGGCGCTGCTGTCAATCGCCGATAAAGTCGTCCCCGGATTCGGCGAAATGATGCGGATTGAAACTCTGAAATACACGCCGCGCTCCTTCCTTACGCGCTCCGTTGCGGTGATAACGGGAGGCGCGTTGGTCGTCGCATTTCCCGGGAGCCGCCGCGGCGCGGAACAGTGTTTCGAGGCGACAGCGGGCGGCCTTCGCCACGCGGTGGAGACGCTCACGGGCGCGTCCACGGAATGCGGCGGACACCGTCACAGCCGCAGCTAAAAGTTACAACAACGGCAGGCGTAATGCCCGCTTTTATTTTGCCCGCATATAATCGCGGCGCGGCGGGTCGGCGCAAAAATATCCTGTTTCAAAAAAACTACGGAATTTCATTTCATGACATATAACACACATCCCGCTTCCGTTCTCTGTGTAAACTGCGCTGTACAAAGTTCTCTTTACGTTGTATTATAATCAGGTCCATACCCCCACGGGGTATGGGTATCGGAAACTCGGTGAAACGGAGCATCGGATATGAGAAAAGAAACTTTCGACGTTACCGGCATGAGTTGCGCAGCCTGCTCGACGCGTGTGGAAAAAAGCGTCTCAAAACTCAACGGGATAAAGAGCGTTTCTGTAAATCTTTTAAAAAACAGCATGGCAGTCGAATATGACGAGGACATCCTTTCGTCGGCAAATATCACGGAAGCGGTAATGAAAGCCGGTTACGGCGCGTCGCCGCGCGAGGGTGAAAAATGCCCGGCGGGAAAGAGCGGCCGCTTCTCTCCCGTCGACACGGCGAAACTGGAGTACGAAAAAATCCGGCGCAGGCTGATTGCTTCGGTCGTCTTTGCCGTGCCACTTTTTTATATTTCTATGGGTCATATGATGGGCTGGCCTCTGCCCGCTTTTTTTCACGGCGCCCGAAACGCCATGGTTTTCTCCCTCACGCTGTTGCTTCTCACAATCCCTATAGTTTTTATAAATTTCAGGTTTTTCCGCGTTGGTTTTGCCTCTCTTGTCCGAGGCGCGCCGAACATGGACTCGCTTATCGCACTCGGTTCAAGTGCCGCTCTCGTCTACGGGATTTACGCTCTCTACAAAATCGCCTTCGGCCTCGGCCGCGGGGATTTGGAGACCGCGATGCGCTTCTCGATGGATCTTTATTTTGAATCCGCCGGAATGATCCTGACGCTGATAACAGTAGGAAAATTTTTTGAGGCTCGTGCCAAGGGACGCACATCCGACGCCATTGATAAACTTGTGAATCTCGCGCCGAAAAAGGCTTTCGTGATACGCGGCGGCACGGAATATGAAATCCCGGCGGAAGAGGTGGAGAAGGGCGACACTGTCGTAGTCAGGGCGGGACAGGGTATACCGGCGGACGGAGTTATGACGGGTGGGCAGGCCGCTGTGGACGAATCTGCCATCACAGGTGAGAGCGTTCCCGTCGACAAACTGCCCGGAGAAAAATTGATAGGAGCGACGTCGGTCAAATCCGGTTATCTTATAATGCGCGCCACCAGTGTAGGCGAAGAAACGGCGCTCTCCCGCATCATAAAACTTGTGGACGAAGCGACAAGCTCAAAGGCGCCGATAGCGAAGCTGGCCGATAAAGTCAGTGCGGTATTCGTACCGGCGGTTATAGCGACAGCCGTCGTCACCTCTGCCGGCTGGCTGATAGCGGGACGGGATGTTGAGTTCGCTCTTTCCGTAGGCATTTCCGTTCTTGTCATTTCATGCCCCTGCGCGCTCGGATTGGCCACACCGACAGCGATTATGGTGGGCACAGGACGCGGGGCGTCGAGCGGTATTCTTATAAAATCCGCCGAGGCGCTTGAAACCGTGCACGGAATAAAAACCGTCGTTCTTGACAAGACCGGAACGATAACGATGGGGCAGCCTTCCGTAACGGACATAATTCACCGCTCCGATATGACCGCATCGGAATTTCTCGCTCTTGCCGCGTCGCTTGAAAAATATTCCGAGCACCCGCTTGCCGCCGCGATAGTAAAAAAAGCCGAGGAAGAGGGGTTCGCTCTCTTTTCCGTATCAGACTTCATGCAGGAACCCGGAACGGGAGTCAGGGGTCTTTGCCGCGGCAAACTCTGCCGCGCGGGCAACAGAAAACTGATGGAAGAATACGGCCTCTACGGCGAGACGGAAAAGGCTCTGGAGCGGAAGCTCGCGGACGAGGGGAAGACGCCGCTGTTTTTCGTCTATGACGGCAGATTTGCCGGCGTTGCCGCTCTTGCCGACACGGTCAAACCGACAAGCAGGCGCGCGATAAGCGAACTGCGCTCGATGGGGATTAAGACAGTCATGCTGACAGGCGACAATGAAAGAACGGCGCGCGCGATACAGCGGGAGGTCGGCGCAGACAGCGTTATTGCCGAAGTCCTTCCGCAGGACAAGGAAAAGGAGCTGCGGCGGCTTCAGCAGAGCGGAGAAAAGGTCGCGATGGTGGGCGACGGCATTAACGACGCGCCGGCTCTCGCCCGCGCGGACGTGGGCATAGCCATAGGCGCGGGCACGGACGTGGCCATCGAGTCCGCCGGCATAGTGCTCATACGCGGCGACCTGCTTGACGTTGCGGCGGCGATACAGCTGGGACAGGCCGTTATGCGCAACATAAAAGAAAATCTTTTCTGGGCGCTTTTCTACAACACTATATGCATTCCGGTCGCGGCCGGGATTTTGTATCCGTCGTTTGGAATTAAGCTCAGCCCGATGATCGGTGCGCTCGCGATGAGTTTCAGTTCTGTTTTTGTGGTTTCAAACGCGCTGAGGCTGCGTTTCTTCAATCCGTCTTTCGCGAAAACAGCGGAAAAGGACGACAAGTGCGGCGACTCGGCCCCGCGTTGCCGGATTACCGCAATTACCGTCCCCGAAAGGACGGAAGCTATAAAAAATAAGAAAGGGGAAGATTTGAAAATGAAAAAGCTGCTGCATATTGAGGGCATGATGTGTCAGATGTGCGTGAAGCATGTGACGCGGGCGCTGCAAAACATTTCCGGCGTCGGGGAAGTCGATATCTCGCTTGAAAATAAAACCGCCGTTGTGACGCTGAAAACCGCGGTCGCCGACGAAGTGCTGGCCGAGGCCGTCACAGAGGCGGGATACATAGTCACGGGTGTGGAGGCAGAATGAAAGCCGACAAAAAGAAAGTAAGCCGCAGAATCAAGATAGCGCGCGGTCAGCTTGACGGCATTCTGCGCATGATAGAGGAAGACAGATACTGTGTGGATATTTCGTATCAGCTCCTCTCGACTCAGTCTCTCTTAAAGCGCGCGAGCAGGGAGATTTTGCAGGCTCATATAAGAGAATGCGTCCGAGAAGCACTTGGGACAGACGAAGACAATCCCAAGATAGAAGAGACTCTGAGACTTCTGGAGCGCATGGCCCGATGAGGAGCGGCGCCGCGGATAACGGATACACGGCTCTTTTTATAGAAGCCGGATTTGTTCGGTTTTTCCTTACAAATTTATGTTGACA
>CAYVEQ010000008.1:35027-51953 GCA_964450835.1 uncultured Synergistaceae bacterium | reverse complement strand
TGTGAGGTTTGTGTGCTTTGGCAGGATATAGCGCAGCTCCGCATGCTTGTTCTCCGGCGTTCCTTTCTGCCCGGACTGCATGGGGTCACAGTAGAATACCCTTGTGCGTCGGGAGCCGTCTCGCGGATATCTCCATGTCTTGCGCCTTGCTGAATTCGGCTCCCCGGTCTGTCAGCAGGACATTGACATATTTGTGGAAAAGCTGCGGGCTGAGAATCTCTTCTAGGAGGCAAACGCCGGAGAGCATGGCGTAAGCGGTCTTTTCCTCATGCAGGAGAGCGAAGAGCAGTCCTGACTTAACGAATTTGAAAGTCTGGATGAAGGGTCCGAGGGATTCGCTGTTATAGACAGTATCCATTTGGACGACGAAGGAGTCCGGATTTTCAGAAAGATAATCCTTGCAGTCCTTGCAGGTGCGGCCCTGAAGGTAACGCCTGTCCCGGCGTTTTTTATAGAGGGCGGCTTTTGGCTTTGGGAGCTTCCCTGATACCTGGCGGCGCAGATCCAGGGGGGAGATGCCGTCAACCTCGCGGAAGACTCCGGACTCAATGTAATTATAGATGGTCTTCTCACAGACATTCAGTTCAGGATGGAACTGAAGGATCTGATAAGGAGAAAGGCCCTGCTTCAGGAGAGGGCCGATGAGGTCAGCCATGGCTTTTGCTTCAGAGGAGGTCAGGTTCACTCCTGGTCCGGAGTCCGCGAGAGTCTGCCGGTAACCGGCATGGGCCATTCCGGGGTTATATTCGTACTTGTCAAAGCGACACTTGCTGCGGGTTGGGCATCCGTTGCAGGCTCCCGGGGAACGGTCGCGGCGGGAGCAGCGGAACGGGACAAAGTCCGGGCAGTCCGGGGAGCATCGCCTGCCGAAGAGGCATTTGCGGTAAGCCGAACATTCCAGGGGAAGAGGGCATTTCTTCACCAGAATTCGATGAGCCTTAATTTCCTTTCCGACGGTGGACTTGTCCTTGCCGATAGTCTTGGCAACGGCGGCCTTAGTGGAGCCGTTTATGATGCCGGTGAGGATGATATGACGCTCTTCAAGCGTCAGATGGGAAAAAGCATTATTACTTTCCATAATGCGACCTCCAATCAAGAAACAGAAGGCATCTGTCAGTATGGAAAGTGTAAGACAAAACGGCACTAAGATTCGAGTGGAAATTTCAGAAAGACTAAGTCCCACTTTGACCCCCTTGAAGTGGAACTTAACTTTTCACTTCACGAAAAATATTTCCAGCGCGCAATAGCCCTATGAGGCGCGACGTGGTAGGATATATTATGGAAGGGGTGTGCTTATGGCCGAATCCGGAAACAAACGAGCCTCGGTAAAGAAGCGGATGAAGAAGAAGCCCGAACTGACACTCTGCCCGCTCGGCGGAATGGGTGAAATCGGGAAAAATCTCACGGTCTTCGGCTGCGGCGACGACTTCATAATCGTGGACTGCGGGCTGAAATTCCCCGAGGAGGATATGCTCGGGATAGATTTTGTCATTCCCGACATCGAATATCTGACGGAAAACAAATCGAAGATCAGGGCGGTGTTCATAACTCACGGCCACGAGGACCACATAGGCGCTCTGCCTTTTGTCCTGCCGAGGCTTGACGTGCCGGTCTACTGCTCGCGTCTCGCCGGCGGGCTTATCGAAAATAAAATGGCCGACGCGCGCGCCGGTTATGAACCCGACTACCGCTATGCGGAGCCGGGCGACAGGGTGGAGGCGGGCTGCTTTGAAGTCGAATTCATACAGCTCTGCCACTCCATACCGGACGCCTTCGCGCTCGCGATACACACGCCGCTCGGCGTCGTCGTCCACACAGGCGACTTCAAGTTCGACCCTACGCCGCCCGACGGGCGCAGGCCCGATTACAGCACTTTCGCCCGCCTCGGCGACGAGGGTGTTCTGCTTCTTATGTCCGATTCCACGAACGTGGAGCGCCCCGGCTTCACGCCGTCCGAAAAAGTAATAGGGCAGACCCTCGAACGCTTCTTCAGGCTTTACAAAGACAGGCGCATCATAATCGCGACATTCGCGAGCAATCTCAACAGAACTCAGATGATACTCGCCGCAGCCGCGCGCTTCAACCGCAAAGCGGCGCTTGTCGGACGCAGCATGACGGCAAACGTTGAACTCGCATCCCGCCTCGGCTATCTCGACTTCCCCGAAGGGCTTATAGTCCCGCTTCAGGAGGCAGAGCACATGCCGGATAACAGGGTCGTGATACTCACGACGGGCAGCCAGGGGGAACCTTTCTCCGGCCTTGTTCTGATGAGCAGAGGCGCGCACCGCCAGGTGAAGCTCGGCCCGAAAGACCTCGTCATTATCTCGGCGTCTCCGATCCCGGGCAACGAGAAACTCGTCAGCCAGACAGTGAACAGGCTCTTTGCCTGTGGCGCGGAGGTCATTTACGAACGCGACGAGAAAATACATGTCTCGGGGCACGCTTCGCGCAGCGAGCTGATGCTGATGCTGAGCCTCACGCGCCCGAGATTTTTCGTTCCCTGCCACGGCGAGTACCGCCATCTGGTGAGGCACGCGCAGCTCGCGCGCGAGATGGGAGTAGCGGCGAAAAACGTCTTTATACTGCAAAACGGCGACCGGCTCCGCATAGGCGGGCAGAAGGCCGAGGTTTCGGATCGCGTGCAGGCTGGCCCGGTGCTGATAGACGGCGTTGTACTCGGCGAGTTTGAGGGCAGCATTCTGCGCGAAAGGCGCGAAATGGCGGAAAACGGTCTCGTCGTTATATCGGCGGTGCTCGACGGCTCGATGCGCCCCGCCGCCCCCGTCCAGATACAGACGCGGGGCAGCGTTTATTCGGCGGACGACGGGAGCACTTTCGCCGAGCTTGAAAACGCCGTCCTCGCCGCCGTTGCGCAGTTCGCACGCACGCCCGGCGCGAAGCGCGAAACTCTTCCGTCCGAAATACGAAAACGGATACGCGAGGTTTTTTCAAAAAGTTCGCGGAATTATCCTACGATAATACCGCTCATAACGTACATTCAGACCTGATAGATATATAATTTTTAGCGGCCGCGTCGCGCGGCGCGGAAAACTTGACTGCGCGGGGTAATTTCGCATATGTATAAAGAAACGATAATTCTGGGTCTTGTGCAGGGGCTGACGGAGTTTCTGCCGGTCAGCAGCTCCGGCCACCTGGCGCTCGCGAAAGTTTTTCTGGGCATCGAGATGCCTCCGCTCAATTACGACCTCGTTCTGCATCTGTCAACAACGCTCGCCACGGTGATATTCTTTTTCTGTGACATCGTCGGCCTTTTTGCCGAATGGTTCCGCGGCTTCAAAGGCGGGCCGTCACGTTCCGCGCCCGGCTGGAGGACAGGCTGGGCCGTCGCGCTCGGAACCTGCGTCACCGGCGCGGTCGGCATGACGATTAAGGACTTTTCGGAGACTGTCTCGCTTGACCCGTTTTTTGTTGGAATATGTCTTGTCATTACCGGCGTTGTGCTTCTTTTGTCGCTCTTTGTCAGAGGCGGGGGGGGAGAGGTTTCTCTGAAAAGCGCCCTTATCGTCGGGCTTGTTCAGGGAATCGCGGTGACACCCGGCATTTCGCGCTCCGGTTCCACAATTGTCGCGGGGCTTGCGGCGGGACTGTCAAAGGAGGAGGCTTTCCGTTTTTCTTTCCTTCTTTCGATACCGGCCGTCGTCGGAGCCTCGTGCGTGCAGGCGCTTGAACTGGGCGGATGGAATGCCTTTGTTCTGACTCTGCCCGCCGGGTGGCCCGCGGGCGCTGTCTGCTCATTCGCGAGCGGCCTGCTGTCGCTCTTTCTTCTGAAACGGCTTCTTATCGCCTCAAGATGGTGGTGCTTCGGCCTTTACTGTATCGCCGTCGGCGGATTGTCCGTTATTATGGCATGTATGGGAGGATGGTAATATGGCTGTGGCAAAAAGCTCATGGCTGCGGTTGGCGGTTATTTTTCTCTGCATGGCGCTGGGCACGGGACTCGGAATCTTTCTCCGGAGGTATTCCGCGGCGCTCTCCGCTCTTTTTTTCGATTTCGCGGATTTCACGATAGATTTGAGAACGATAGACTTTATTATGATAAAGTTCGGATTCCTGTTCGGACTTAAATTAAACCTGGGCACGCTGATAGGCGCGGCGGTGGGGATTGTGGTCACGAGATGATAAAGGATATTATATTGGCCTCCGGCAGCCCGAGAAGGCGCGAACTGATTTCCGGGCTCGGCTGGGATTTCCGCGTCGTATCCCCGCGCGTTACCGAAACGAAGAAAGACGGGGAACTCCCGGCGGATCTTGTGAAGCGTCTCGCGCTGGAAAAAGCAGCGGAGGTCGCGTCGCGCTTCCCCCGCCGCTGGGTAATCGGCGCCGACACTGTGGTGGTTCTTGGCGAAAGAGTGCTCGGCAAGCCGAAAGACGAGGCCGATGCCCGTGCCATGCTGCGTCTCCTTTCCGGCGCTACTCATTCCGTCTTTACAGGCGTCGCGCTGATTTCTCCGCGCGGCGAAAAAACCGCGGAGGCGGAGGAGACGAAAGTTACGTTCCGTCCGCTCGGCGACAGCGAGATCGCTTCTTACGTCGCCTGCGGCGAAAGTATGGATAAAGCCGGCGCTTACGCAATTCAGGGGCGCGGCACGCTGCTTGCCGAACGTGTGGAAGGCTGCTATTTCAACGTGGTCGGCCTGCCGCTGTTCCTTTTAAGCGGTATGTTCGCCTCGATGGGCGTTCCGCTTTCATCTCAGTGGGGGGATGAATGATGAAGAATGTCGGCAGACGCTCTCTTTTGTATTTCGCGCTGACTGTTGCGGCGGCTCTCGCTCTTTACGGCCTCGCGGCGCGCCTTTCCGCGGAAAAAGATAATAAAACGGCCGCCTTTGTCACGGATTGCCGCGAAATCTTCTCGCTTTCCTACCAGAGCGGCAAAACTCCGGCGCAGGTGTGGGGCGAGGTAAACGCCCTCGGCGTCATGGGGCTTGCAGTGCCTGAGCTTACAGGGGAAGAGTTCGCTGAGTATTCGAGCTTCGGCATGCGTTTCGGCCCCGCGTCTTCTTTCGACGCGGAGCTTGGCGCTGATCCCTTGCGTGCCGTGCTGTACTGGGACCGGAGATTTCCTTACGGCGCCCGGCTGCGTGCCTATCTGGAGCGCAAATTCCCGAAGGCGGTTTTTGTGACCGGGGCCGGCGTTTACGCGCTTCTGCCCGGGACTGTCGACGAGATGAAGTCGTCCGCCCTCGCGCCCGATTTCGCCGCGCTTGAGTTCTGCCGCGAAAACGGCGTGAACGTCCTTTTCCGCCCCGGCGTCTGCGCCGCCTCTTCCGGCGAGGATGTTGCCGCCGCCTTTGACAGGCTTGTCTCGGAATACCCTCAGATAAAAAATATCATTCCCGCCGGCCTGATTCTGGCGGGCTATCCCGATGTGGGGCCGCTTGCGTCGGTTATGAAAGAAAAAGGAGTCACCCTTTCGCAGGTTGAGTTTGTGCGCCAGACGGGAGTTTCCGCTCTCGCCTCGGCGCTCGGAAATTCCGTAATCCCGATGCACAGCCTGACGAGGGACGAAATAATCTCGCGCTCATTAAGCCGCGCGGCAATCACAGACCGCTACCTGCGCGCGGTGCATGAACGTTCGATACGCTTCGTGATGGTGCGGCCCTACGACCTTCAGATGGGAGGGCGCATCGATATTTTTTTGAAAGACCTCGCCGGGTACAAGGCCGCTCTTGAAGCGCGCGGCTACAGCATGGGCTGGCCCGCGCCGCTTCCGGAGTGGCCCGCGCCCGCTGCCGGCGCGTTCGCCTGCGGGCTCTGTCTCGTCTTTACTCTGTGGTTTTACCGTTCGCGCCTGAAGGGTAGCGAGAAGCTCACCGTCTCTGCATTTTCCGCGCTGCGGCTTTTCGCGGCCGCGGCCGTCTGCGGTGCCGCCTTATGGCGGCTGCCCGTCGCGGCCCGTCTTCTTGGCGGCTTCTGCGGCGCTTTTGTCGCGACTGAAGCGGGGCTGTGCGCCCTTGAAAATTCTTACTGCCGGACGCGCGGGGCAATCGCGGCTCTTCTCACCGTCGCGGCGGGCGGCCTTTCTATAGCATCTTTCTACGGCACCCACGCGGCAGCTCTGCGTCTTACGCCTTTCTCGGGCGTCAAGCTGACGCTTCTTCTGCCGCTTGTGCTTGTTTTCGCTCACGACATGAAACGCCGCGTGCACCCGGAAGGGTTTCTTGAGGTGATGCGCCGCTCGCCGCTCTGGACGGAGCTCGCTCTGCTCGGCGCCGTTATGCTGGGCGCTCTGGTCATGGCTTTGCGCAGCGGCAACGTCTCAAACGTTCCCGGCTGGGAGGTGGCTTTCCGCGACTTTATCGAAAAGCTGCTGATTGTGCGCCCTCGCACCAAAGAGTTCTTAATCGGCTACCCGGCGCTTGTCTTATACTGGTTCACTGTCCGGCGCGGACTTGTCCCCTACTACCGCGAGGCGCTGCGTCTTGCGGCGGCTCTCGCCTTCTGCTCCGCCGTCAATACTTTCTGTCACTTCCACACGCCGCTTTACTTAAGCGTCATACGCACGGTCAACGGCTGGTGGCTGGGGCTTCTGGTCGGCGCCCTCTGCGTCGCCGCGCTCCGTCTGCTTCTTGGGCCGCGGCGCGCGCCAGAGTACGGTTCTAAAACCTCCCGCCTTGAAAAAAGAGTTTGACGTTATCCTTCTGGGATATTACGGTTTCGGCAACCTCGGCGACGAACTTCTCTGCGAAGCGTCGCTGAGGCTGCTTGAGTCATGCGGCGTGCCGCGCCAGCGGGTTGCCGTCCTTTCTGCGAGCCCGAGCGAATGCAAGAAAAAATACGGGGTAAGGGCTTTCGACCGGTGGAGCCTGCGTGATATATGGCGCGCCTGCGCCACGGCGAAAAGCCTGCTGCTTGGAGGCGGCGGTCTTTTTCAGGACAGCACAAGCGCTCGCTCGTGCTTTTATTATTACGCGGCTGTGCGTATCGCGAGGACGGCGGGGCTTGCGATTTGGGCGGAGGGGCAGTCCGTCGGACCTCTCGGAGGACGCGCGGCGTCAAGGCTCGCGAAGCGCGCCTTCTCCGCCTGCCGCCACGTAAGCGTGCGGGACGAAAGCTCACGCGCTCAGCTTGCCGGTATGGGGATAGATTCCGCGATCATTCCCGACCTTGTAATGTCGCTTCAGGTCCCGCGCGCAGGCGGAGGCGAATCGTTGCTTTTCAACGCCCGTCCCGGCTACCGGGAGCTGGCCGTGAACGCGGCCAGCGAGTGCGCGGCGCTGGCTGAAGAGAGCGGGCGGCCGGTGACAGGCGTTGCCCTTTCGCGCGGCGACATGGATGAGATGCGCTGTCTTGAATCGGCCGGGTTCATAAAATTTTCCGAAAAGGTTCAGGTTTCTTCCGCGGAAGATTTTTCGCGCTTAGCGTCGTGGGCTTTCGGCGCGTTAGGCATGAGGTTGCACTTTCTTATACTTTCCGCCCTTTCGGGCCTTCCGCTTCGGGGCTGCGCCTACGATCCGAAAGTACGCGGCCTCTGTATGCGTTATAATATCAGTTTAACGGGCGCCGGCGCTCCGGCTCTTTCGCCTCCCGTCGGCGCGGAGCTTGCCGCAGATGAGGCCGCCGCCGTTTCAAAAGTTTTCGCGGAAGGACTGCGGGCCGCACTCGGTGAAAAGAATGGATAAAAGAGAAAGTGAAGAACTGCGGAGAATATCATCCGACGTGTGCAGGGACGTGCTGCGCATGGAGGAGTTGTCGCGCGCCGGGCGCCGCGAGGCGCGGGCCGACACTGCCGCTCTGCTCGTTTATCTCTACTGGAAGGAGCTCGCGCCCGTTTCCCCGGATCCGGACCTGTGCGGCAGAGACCGCTTCATACTCGGAATGCCTGAGGCCATACCGGTCTTTTACGCGACTCTCGCGCGTCGCGGCTTTTTTGAACGCGAACACCTGTGGAATTACGGACGGCTCGGCGCAATGCTCCAGGCTTATCCGGATTTTCGCCGCATTTCCGGCATGGACGCGCCATGCCTTACGTTGCAGCCGTCGCTTTCCGTCGCTCTTTCTCTTTCCGGAGCGCTTTACCGCGCCGCGGCAAAGGCCAGGGTTCTTTTTCTCGTTTCGGAAAAAGCCTTTTCTTCCGATGAATTTACCGAAGAGGCGTTGCGCGCGGCGGACGAGGCGGCGCCCAACCTGCTTATGATAATTATCCGCGGAAGCGCGGCGCGTGACGCGAAGCGCGCTTGCGCGGGCTGGGACTGCCGCGGCGCTTCCGCTTACGATTTCTCTTCTCTTGAAGACGCGTTCCGCTCTTTGGATTTTGCCTCGGGCGCGCCGAAAGCGATTTTTGCCGCGATGCGCGGCGCCCCGCCGCTTTTTGAAGAGCCGGTGCGGGTCCTTGAAGAATCGGAGGTGCTTCTCAATGAACACAGATAAGCCGGTCTCTACATTCGAGGCCTTCTGCCGGATTATAGGCGAACGCGCGCGTGAGCGCGGCGACTTCGCGCTGCTGCTCACGGAGAACGTGCCGGAGTGCGCGGAGCTTGACGCGATATCGGAAGACAAAATAACCGCGCGGGGCCTTCCTGCGCATTCCGCGATACTTCGCGCGGCCGGACTCGCGCTGGCCGGAATGAAGCCGTGGGTGCTCGGGCGCAGTTTTGAACTTATGGGAGGCAGCTACGCCCATATACGCGAGGCCGTCGCCATGCCCTCTCTGCCTGTCGGGATAGCCGCGATGGACGGGGGGCTTTCAAGCGCCGGCGAAGGCGCGGCTAAGCAGCTGTTTTCGGATCTGGCTCTCGCGCGGACTATTCCTGGAATGAGCGCTTTCGTGCCCTCAGACACGGCATCTCTTGCCGGCATCATCGAAGGCGGGGAAAAAGGCGCGGCGCCGCTTTACATTCGCCTCGGTCTCACCCCTCTGCCGAAACTGGAAACTCCGGCCGGAGAGGTTTTCAGCTTGGGCGGTGCGCGTATACTGCGCGCCGGCACGGACATTACGATATGCGCCTGCGGCATCATGGTAAGCCGCGCGCTTGAAGCGGCTAAACGTCTCGAACTCCAGAACATAAGCGCCGAGGTGATTGACTGCTGCTGCCTGAAACCTTTCCCGGAACACGCGCTGCTTTCGTCAGTCCGCAGGACAGGCTGCTGCGTCACGGCGGAGGTGCATGGCGTTGCGGGCGGCCTCTTCGGAGCCGCGGCGGAGTGCCTCGGATGTAGCTGCCCCGTGCCTGTCCGGGCCGTTACGATGCCGGACGAGTTCGTCAGCAGCGGCTCCCAGGACGAGCTTCGTGAGTATTACGGTCTGACATGGAAAGATATAGTCGACGCGGCCACGCAGGCGTGGGCGCTGCGCAGGAGGTAGGTCATGGACATAAAATTTTCCGGTGTCACTAAAATTTTCACTCCCGACATAATCGCTCTGGAGGATATATATCTTGACATAGAAAGCGGAGAGTTCGTCTACCTGATAGGAGAGACAGGATCCGGCAAGACGACGCTCATGCGCTGCATCTTCCGCGAAGTCGTGCCGACTCGCGGTTATATCAGCGTCGGCGGGCGCGCTCTGCGCAAAATGGGGCGCTTTGAGCTCGCTCTCTTCCGCCGTGATATCGGGGTCGTCTTTCAGGATTTCTCGCTGCTCCAGAACATGACGGCCTTTGAGAACGTCGCATTTGTGCTGGAGGTCATGGGAGTTCCGTCGCGCGAGATAAGCTACCGGGTGGAGGAGGCGCTGAAAACCGTGGGCATCTGGCGCAGGCGTATGCTCTGCCCGCCGCAGATGTCGGGCGGCGAGCAGCAGAGGCTCGCGATAGCCCGCGCGATAGTCAACGAGCCGTCGCTTCTTCTGGCGGACGAACCGACAGGTAATCTCGACAACCACACGGCGGACGAGATAATGCAGCTCCTGCTTGAAATCAATGCCGCCGGCACCACGGTGCTGATGGCGACGCACAATCAGTTCCTTGTTGACACATACAGGCACCGTGTCATAGAAATCAGGCACGGACGCATAATCCGCGACGAAGACGACGGAGGCTACGAAAGCGATGGCTCGTATTAAATATATAATACGCGACGGCTGGCGGCTGATATGGCGCCACTTTGGCATGAGTCTGCTCACCGTTTTCACGGCGATGGCGGTGTTTTTTGTTGTGGGCGCGACCATGCTTTTCATACTCAACATCAGAAACGTCATCGGCAATATGGAGAACCAGCTCTCGATACAGGCCTATCTTAAAGCCGACGCGAATATCGAAAAAGCCGCCTCCGCCGTCCGCACGATGAGCGGCGTCGGAAGCGTTACGATGATAACGAAAGAAACGGCGCTCGAACGCTTGCGCGCGCGGCTGGGCAATCAGGCCGACGCCGTGATGTTGCTCGGCGACAACCCGCTTCCGGCGAGCCTTGAGGTGCGCGTCGAAAAGGCCTCGATGGTTTCGGAGGTCGCCGGACGTCTCGCTTCCGTCCCTGAGGTGGAGGATATCGTCTACGCAGGGCATGTGGCGGAGAAGCTGACGCGCCTTTCGTCGTTCGTGGAAAAGCTGTCGATAGTAATGCTCGCCGTGGCTCTTCTGGCAAGCGGCGTCGTCCTCTTCAACACGATAAGAATCTCCGTCTATTCCCGCGCGCAGGAGATCGATGTGATGATGAAAGTCGGGGCGACGTCGACCTACGTTGCTTTTCCGTTCGTCATACAGGGCTTCATACTCGGCTTCTTCGGCGCTCTCGCGGCGTCGACGGGGCTCGGCTACGCATACCTGAACGCTCTCGCGCGGCTGCGCGACATGCTGCCTTTTATAGCGTTCATCGATTCTAAGCGGGTCCTCGCGAACCTCTTCATAATGCTCATCTGCTGCGGCGCCGTCGTCAGTCTGATAGCGAGCCTGATCGCGGTTGAAAAATTCATCAGAAAGGCTTCAAAGCCGCTCTGACGCGCGGACGGAGGTGTGCCATTGAAAAAGGCGCTAGTAAGAACAATTGCTCTTGCCGCGGCCGCGCTGCTGCTTTGGGGATGTCCGTCGTACGCGGCCCAGACGCAGTCCGACATAGACGCGCAGATAAAGCGGCAGGAGCAGGAGTTTGAAAAAATACAGAAACAGATTTCTCAAAACCAGCAAAAGCTGAGCGAGGCGGCAAAGCGCGAAAAGACCGTAACGAACCAGCTGCTTGAACTGAGTGAAAAGATAACGCTGACGCAGCAGAGCGTCAACGTCGTGAGCCTGAAAATTCAGAAGGTGAAGGACAATATCTTCGCGCTCGACGCCGAGATAAAAAAAACAAACAAAGACATTGCGACCGCGCAGGCAATACTAAGCAAACGCATGGTAAGCATCTACAAATACGGCGGCGTAGCGGAGTTCAACCTATACATGTCCTCGCAGGGCGCGGAGGACGCTCTCGCTAACTCGTACCTTTTGGGCAAAATCGCGGAGCAGGACAGAAAGCTGATAGATTACCTGACGGACCAGCGCCGCAAACTGACTATGACGCAGGGAGAACTGCGCAAAGAGCATTCCACGCTCAAAGACCAGAACGCCGACCTGGCGAAGCGGAACAAAGAGCTTAAAAACGCGGCGGACGAGCGCAATTCGGTGCTTGAGAAGGTGCGCAAAGATAAAAAACTTTTCATGGCGGAGCAGGAGGAGCTCAAGAAGTCTTCGCAGGAGCTGCAGACCGCGATAAAGCGGCTGCTCAAAGAGAAACAGCAGCTCAAAGCGCGTGAGGACGCGGCGAAGCGCAAGCAGGGCAAACCGGTCGCGCCGCCGACCGCATACTACAAGGGCGGCCGCCTCGCGTGGCCGGTACAGGGCAAGATAACCAGCCAGTTCGGCACGCGCGTGCACCCGACCTTCAAGACCAAGATTACGCACACCGGCCTTGACATAGCGGCTCCCAAAGGCACGCCGGTAAAGGCCGCCGACCCCGGCGAAGTCCTCTACACCGGATGGATGCGCGGCTACGGACAGGTCGTTGTCGTCGACCACGGAGCCAACCTTACGACGGTCTACGCGCACCTCTCGAAGATAGAGACGAGCGAGGACGCGAAAGTCACGCGCAGCACGGTAATAGGCCGTGTCGGCGCGACGGGCGTCGCGACGGGCGATCATCTGCATTTTGAGGTGAGAGTCGACGGCGACGCGGTCAACCCGATGAAATATCTGAAATAGCTCCACTCATTCGGAAAGGTAAGTGAAAAATTTGAAATCCAAAATAACGCATCTGGCCGCGGGCATATTTACGGGCTTTCTGCTTGGCGCTTCGCTTTACGCCATTCCGCAGGCTGTCGGCGCCGACTGGGAAAGAAGCCTGCCTTTCACTCCGCAGCAGCTTGCCGTCATCAAACAGGTTGAGACGGCGCTCTCGACCTATCATGTGGACGGCGACCAGAAGGGCAGGATAGACGACACGAAAATGTATTACGGCGCTCTGCGCGGTCTCGTCGCCTCTGTCGACGACCCCTACACGCGCTTCGTGGACCCTGAAACCCTCGCGGAAGAGACCATGGAAGTAGAGGGCGAATACGGCGGCCTCGGCATCTACATGACAAACCGCGACGGGCGCACGATTGTAATCGCTCCCATTGAGGACACTCCGGCGGACCGCGCCGGCATTAAGCCGCTTGACGAGATAATCAAAGTCGACGATAAAAACGTAATCGGCACGGAAAGCGACGAAATAGTCAAAATGCTGCGCGGCGAGCCGGGAACTTCTGTAACGCTGCACATACGCCGCAAGGACGAAAGCAAACTTCATGAAGTAAAAATCATTCGCGAAGTTATAAAAATAAAAACCGTTCGCCTTGAAATGCTGGGCGGCGGCATAGCCTACATAAAGCTGAACCAGTTTAACCTGAAGACGGACGAGGAATTAAGCGCGGCACTTGAAACCGCCAAAGCGCGCAAAGCGGCAGGTGTGCTGATGGATATCCGCAACAACCCGGGCGGGCTGCTCGATGTGTGTGTCGACGTGACGTCGCGCTTTATCCCCGAGGGCGTCATCGTAGGCATGAAGGGACGCTTCGAGCGCGCGAACGATACGATGTACGCGAGGCCGGGGCTGGCGAACAGCCTTCCGCTCGTCGTGCTTGTCAACGAAGGCAGCGCAAGCGCCTCAGAGATATTCGCAGGAGCGGTGAAAGATCACAAGCGCGGAACGATAGTCGGGACGAAAACTTTCGGCAAAGGCTCCGTGCAGACGCTCTTAAACCTCCAGGACGGCTCAGGGGTTTATGTGACGATCGCGCGCTATCACACGCCTTCGGGCTTTGTGCTTGACCATAAAGGGCTTGAGCCGGATGTCAAAGCGGAAGGAGAGCCGATGAAAAACATGAAAGAGGACAAACAGCTCCAGAAGGCTCTCTCCGTTCTGAGAGAAAAGATAAAGAAGAAAAACTGACGGGAGATGGCCTCATATGGCTAAACATTATAGAAAAAACGAAAGGGCTGGCGCGACCGGTAAGATAACGCGTATGAAGGCCGCGCTGATCTTTCTTGCCGTCGCGTTCTGCGTCTTCCTCCTCGCTCTGAGCAACAGGGGAAAGTATTCAGACAGCGCCGCACCCGAAAACGCGCCGGAAGTTGCCGCGGAGGCGCCGGCTCCCGAAGCCGAGGCGCCGTCCCGCGAGGTAGTCGTAGTGCCGGCGGACGAAGGACTGCCCGCAGCGGCGGAATCAGAACCGAAAACACAGAAAGCAACGCGCGATGACAAAGGCTCCGGCACAAGACCGCTGCTCGCCATACTTGTGGACGACGGCGGAAGCCAGATAGAGCTGACAAAGCGCGTCGACGCGCTCGGCATACCTACGACGTGGGCGATAATCCCGTACCGTCCTCATTCAAAAGAAACGCTCGCCCTCGCGGCGTCAAAGCGCAGGCCGTGCATACTGCACCTGCCGATGCAGGCGCAGGTTGACAAAGACTCGGAAAGCGGGAAATTTATAATCGGGCGGGGCATGTCCGCCGAATCTGTGCGCGAGAGGACGGAAAAAGCTCTCGACACGCTTCCCGGCGTCGTCGGCCTCAACAACCACCGCGGCTCGCGTGCGACCGAAAGCCTCTCTCTCATGGAGCCTCTGATGGAAGTTCTTAAAAAACGCGGCCTCGTCTTCGTCGACAGCCGCACAACGGCAAAGAGCGTCGCCTACGGCGCGGCTCTCAAGGCCGGCGTTCCCGCGCTGCAGAACCGCGGCTTTCTCGACAATTCCGCCGACAAAAAAGAAATCGCCAAACGTTTTGACGAGCTTCTCCGCCTCGCGCGAAAGCGCGGCGCGCTGCTGATTATATGCCACTTTCGCCCCGCGACCGTAGCTTTTCTTGAAGAGCTCGACAGCCGTTACGCGAGCCTTCCCGTCAGATTTGTGACTGTGCCCGAGATGCTCGCGCTTACCGACAACGGCGAGCCGCTCGGAAAATAGCGTGCCGTAAAAAAATCAGCCCCCGCGAATAAAGCGGGGCTGATTTTTTATATCCGCGCGGCGCTTCACGCGGGAAGATTTCGCGCGCCGCGCCCTTCGCCGCGCGGCGGCTACAGCTTCGCGCAGCCTCGCCCGAGCAGGATGAGGCTTACGCCGCTGAAAAGCAGATGCACGCCCAGGACAATTCCTATCATCACCGCGCCTGTCAGAATGTTCTTCCACATCATGAAAGCAAGCAGAATGCCGAGCACTCCGGATAAGAGAATCCACACCGCGCCGTTGATTTCGCGGATGCGGAAGTATTCGGCGATTTTCGTCACGCCGTCGGTCAGGAAGTAAGCGGAAAGCAGCATGCTGAGCGTCATCACTCCCGCGAGCGGATGCGCGAGGAATATTACGCCCGCCGCTATGGAAATCAGAGCCATGAATGCCTGCTGCCACGGATTGTCGCCCGACCTCGCGGCGCCGAGAGCCCCGAAGGCGCTGCCCAATCCCACAGTAAGCAGCAGACAGCCGATCATTGTCTCGACGGCGAATGAGGCGAGCATCGGCATGGAGAGCGAAAGAAAGCCGAGGACAATCATGAGCGTTCCGACGATGTAGAACCTTTTTTTATTCTTCGCGAATTCTTCCCTGGAGCATTTTCCTACAAAGAGCATGTTTTGTTCCTCCTGTCGCGCCGCGGCGCGTTGTTTTAGCGTCAATAGTATAGCACCACGCGAGCCGCGTTGCCCGAAAGGTCGCGCGCGTGTTAAGCTTTTAGCGGAGCGTTTGCTTCGGATTGGAGGAATATCCGGTGAAAATTCTCGTAAGCGCCTGCCTGCTCGGCTCAAAGTGCCGCTATGACGGAGAGGCCAGGCCATGCCGCGCCGTCATGGAGCTTTCCGCCTCGCACGATCTTGTGCCTGTCTGTCCCGAGCGTCTCGCGGGCCTTTTCGTTCCGCGCGAGCCTGCCGAAATTTCAGAAGGGCGCGTCGTCGCGCGCGGCGGACGCGACCTGACGGAAGAGTTTGAGCGCGGGGCGCGGCTCACGCTTGAGGTCGCGCGGCGCTTCGGATGCGGGCTTGCGATATTGAAGGAGCGCAGCCCGTCGTGCGGCTCGTCCTTTGTCCATGACGGCAGCTTCAGCGGCAGGGTGATTCCTGGGCGCGGCGTCGCGGCGGCGTATCTTACGGAGCACGGCCTGCGCGTATGCAGCGAGGAAAATTTTGAAAAAATGCTCGTGAAAGGAGATTGTTCGGATGAAAGTTGAAATCAGGCGAAAAAATGAGCTTTCGCGCAAAAGGTGGAGCGGCGGCACAACGACAGAGCTGGCAATCTGGCCGCGGTGCGCCGACTACGCAGCCAGACGCTTTGACTGGCGCGTCAGCACCGCGGTCGTCGAGGAGGAGCGTTCTATTTTTACTCCGCTCCCCGGAATACACAGGCATCTCATGATACTCGACGGCGAAATCACACTTTCGCACGGCGGCGCGGAAAGCGTGACGCTTAAAGCGCTCCGCGGCACCGATGAATTCGACGGAGGCACGGAAACTCTTTCAGTCGGACGGTGCGTCGACTTCAACCTGATGACGGCGCGCGGGTACGCTGGCGCTCTCTTAGTGGCGCGAAAGGGGAGAAGCGCGCCCGCTTTGCCGGAGGGCGCCGCCTGTTACTGGCGCGGCCTTTATTCGCTCACGGACGCGCTTTCGGTGAAGTGCGCCGCGGGCGGCGAGGAGGAGGATTCGTTGCTGAACCGCGGCGATTTCCTGCTTTTCTCATATTCGCCGGAACGGGAGGGCACGGCGGACTTTTGCCTGCGCTCGGAACGCGGCGGCGCGGTCGCGGTCGCGGCTTGCGCCGAAGTGTGGCGCCTCGCGTAAATTTCGCTGGCTTCACGACGCGCTCGAAACTCCCGGGAACATTTCGCGTCGTCCGCGGCGGCGCGGTAATATTGCCACGCGCCGCAGTTTGGGATATGATACGCAAATCACGGAAGGGAGCATGACAGATATGAAAGAGATAAAAATGTTTATTTTGGAAAATTGTCCCCATTGTCAGCGCGCCGGCAGAATGATCTCGGCGCTGCTGGCGGAGCACCCGGAGTACAAAGAGGTTCCCCTCACCAGGATAGACGAACAGAAAGACCCCGCGACGGCCGAAGCCTACGATTATTACTACGTGCCGACGTTCTTTGTCGGAGAGGACAAAATCGCCGAGGGCGTGCCGACGGAGGAGAACATAGCGAAAGTTTTCGCCGCGGCCTACAACGGGTAAAGGCCGAGGCCGGACAGAATAATTTGGGCGGCATTGAAAAATCAAACCGGCCGGCGGCGGAGCGCATGACCGGCTGAAAGGCGCACGGAGGGTTTGCCGGAGCTCGGCGGCGTTCGAAGCCGCAGCCTCTCAGTCCGAGGAAAGCGCCGCGCCGGGCCCGGCGGGTAAATACCCGGCCCTCTTGCGGCAGCGCGACGGAAACTTCAGGCTCTGAAAATTCAAAGCGGGGTGCTTGCTGTTGAACGCGGATAAAAGTTTGAAAGACCAGATGCTTTTTATAAAAAAATTCGTAG
>CAYVEQ010000008.1:30952-34927 GCA_964450835.1 uncultured Synergistaceae bacterium | reverse complement strand
TTGAACGCGGATAAAAGTTTGAAAGACCAGATGCTTTTTATAAAAAAATTCGTAGCGGAGCCGCGCGTCATAGGGAGCATTACTCCCAGCTCCGCGCATCTTGCCGACTCCATGCTGCTTAACGCGAAGTGGCCGGAAATCAAAGCGGTGGCCGAGCTCGGCGCGGGAACGGGAGTGATGACGCGCGCGATATTGGAACGTATGGCGAAGGATTGCGAACTGATGGTTTTTGAGATTGACGACGATCTGCGGCGCAACCTGACGGAGGAGACCGGCCTTGAGATATACTCCGACGCGCGCTCTCTGCCGGATGTCATGAGGTCGCGCGGCATAGAGAAGGCGCAGCTTATAGTGTCGAGCCTGCCCTATGCCGTCCTTCCCCGCGAGGTTACGAAAAGCGTCATGGAGGGCGTAGCGCGAAGCCTCGCCGACGACGGCAGCTTCGTGGCCTTTCAGTATTCGCTTCACATGAAAGGCGCATTTGAAAAAATTTTCGGCAGCGTAGATATACGCTTCGTGATGATGAACATTCCGCCCGCTTTCGTCTACGAATGCCGTGGCGTGAGGCGATAGCGCCGGCGGGTTTATTCCCCGGGCCTTTTTAATAGTTTATAATATCCTGACAGTTTTAATACCGATGGGGGCTGTTTTATGAAACGCAGGAGCGGGAAAGAATTACGCGAACTTTTTCTGAACTTCTTCGAAGAGAAGGGCTGCACGCGCTATCACAGTTTTTCGCTGGTGCCCGACGACCCTACGCTGCTTTTTACGATAGCGGGCATGGTGCCTTTCAAGCCGTACTTTCTCGGGCTCAAGACGCCGGAGGTGACGAGGGCGACGACGGCGCAGAAGTGCGTGCGCACGAACGACATAGAGAACGTCGGCCGCACGGCCCGCCACCACACTTTTTTTGAAATGCTGGGCAATTTCAGCTTCGGAGACTATTTCAAAGAGGAGATAATCCCGTGGTCGTGGGAGTTCCTTACGGAGCGTGTGGGGCTTGACCCCGAACGCCTCTACGTCACAATATATCTTGACGACGACGAAGCCTTTGACATATGGCACAAGAAAGTCGGGCTGCCTCCGGAGAAGATATTCCGGCTGGGTGACGACGACAACTTCTGGGCCGCCGGCCCCGTGGGGCCCTGCGGGCCATGCTCCGAGATAATATACGACCAGGGGCCGCAGTTTTCATGCGGCAAGCCGACCTGCACCGTCGGGTGCGACTGCGACCGTTACCTTGAAATATGGAATCTCGTCTTTATGCAGTACAACCGTGACGAAGAGGGCAGCCTCACGCCGCTTCCTCATAAGAATATAGACACGGGCATGGGGCTTGAACGCCTCGCCTCGGTCGTGCAGGGTGTGCCGAACGATTTCGAGACGGATCTCTTCCGTCCGATAATGGACAGGGCCTGTGAGCTTGTCAATGTGAAATACGGAGAAGACCCCAAAAAAGATATGGCGGTCAAAATTATCTCCGACCATATCCGCGCCTCGGCTTTCATGATCGCCGACGGTATTCTACCTACGAATGACGGAGGGGGATATGTGCTTCGCCGTCTGATTCGCCGCTGCGTCCGCTACGGGAGGCTGCTCGGTATAGACAGGCCCTTCCTCACCGGCCTTCTCCCGGTGGTCAGCGAGTCGATAGGCGACGAATACGCAGAGCTGAAAGAACAGGCTTCCGCGATAGAACAGGTGCTCAGCACGGAAGAAGAGCGCTTCTCGCACACACTCTCGCAGGGAAGCGACCTCATGGACACGGAGATAGCGAAGCTCGAGGCCTCCGGCAAAAACAGGCTGCCCGGCGACGTTGCTTTCGTCCTTTACGACACATTCGGCTTCCCGCTGGAGCTTACCGAAGAGATGTGCGCCGAGCGCGGAATCTGCGTGGACAGCGATGGCTTCGAGGCGGCAATGGAAGAACAGCGCGAAAGGGCGCGCGCCGCGAGCAAACAGACAAGCAGCGTCATCGAGAAAAACGTCTACACGGAGCTTGCCGACAATATAGCGCCGTCGCCCTTCTGCGGCTACACAAAGACGGAATGCGAGGCCGACATAAAGGCCGTCATAATAAACGGCTCTCTCGCGCCGGCCGCCGGGGAGGGCGCGGAGGCGGAACTTGTGCTCTCCGATACGCCTTTCTACGGCGAAAAGGGCGGACAGGTCGGAGACACAGGCACTATAACGGCCGCGGACGGAGCGCTGTTTGAGGTCGAGGACACAGTGTATCCCGTCGCGGAACTGATCGTGCATAAGGGAAAGGTTCTGAAGGGAACGGTAAGAGCCGGAAGCCATGTGACCGCCGCGATAAACGCCGCCCGCCGCGCGGAGATACAGCGCCACCACACGGCAACCCACCTTCTCCACGAGGCGCTGGCCCGCGTGCTCGGGAGACACGTCCGTCAGGCCGGCTCTCTTGTCACGCCGACATTCCTCCGGTTTGACTTCAACCACTTCGCCCCGGTTTCCATAGACGAACTGCGCGAGGCAGAGCGCCTGGTTTACGAACAGGTGCTCAGAAACAGCCCCGTGACGACGCGCGTAATGCCGATAGAAGAGGCCAAAAAGACCGGCGCGCGCGCACTCTTTGACGAAAAATACGGCGACGAGGTGCGCGTGCTCGGAATATCCGATTTCTCGACGGAGCTATGCGGAGGCACGCACGTTAAGAACACCGGCGAGATAGGGCTTGTCAAGATAGTGCGCGAAGAGGGCATAGGCTCCGGGATACGCAGAATAACGGCGGTCGCCGGAACGGAGGCTCTGCCTCTCTTCCAGGCCTACGGCGGTGCGGTTCTATCTCTGATCACGATGGTCGGCGGCGACGTGGAGTCGCTGATGTCAAAAATCGACGACATGGTCAAAGAGAAAAAAGTGCTTGAACGCAAAAACCGCGAGCTTCAGGTGAAAGCCGCGATGTCCGAGATAGAAAACAGCGTCAGGCCTGTCGCCAGCGCCGGCGGCGTAGATCTGATAGCGGAGAAATTCGACAACGTCACGCCCGATCTTCTCCGTCAGATAGGCGACAGAATACGCAATAAATATCCGAACGCCATGATGCTCCTTGCCGGAGTGTACGGCGACGGCGCCGTCGCCCTTACCGCGATGGCGTCGGAGAACATAGTCAAGCTCGGCGCCAACGCCGGCGCACTGCTCAAAGCTGTTGCGGCGGAACTCGGTGGCAAGGGCGGAGGGCGCCCGACCCTCGCGCAGGGCGGCGCGCAGAACGCGGATAAGCTGGCTAAGGCGTTCGCCGCCGCTCCGGGGATTTTTGAGGAGTTAATGACAAAAGGCAGATAATGCGGTAATGCGGAGAATCGTGGCTCTCGATATAGGAAGCGCAAGAATCGGAGTTGCGGTAAGCGACCCCTTGGGTATGTTCGCCCAGGGGGTCGCCGTTCTTGACGCGAAGGGCGACTGGCTTTCATCACTTGCCGCGATACTCGCGGAATACGACAGCCCCGTGATATTGATCGGGCTGCCGAGGCGCACCGACGGAAGCGAAGGGCCGGAAGCCGCCCGAATGAGAGCCGCGGCCGGGGCTGTAAGAGAACGTTTTCCGGAATGCGGAACAGAATTCTGGGACGAACGTTTCACGACAACGATAGCGCAGCGGGCTCTGCTCGAAGCGGACGTTTCGCGCGCCGGAAGAAAAAAGAAGATAGACAAAATAGCGGCGGCGCTCCTGCTGCAAAGCTACCTTGACAGCGGAAGGAAGACACAGCCTTGAAACTTCCCGACGGGCTGAAAATGACCCCGATGCTCGAACAGTACCTCGCCGCAAAGGAAGCCTACCCCGACTGTCTGCTCTTCTTCCGCATGGGAGATTTTTACGAAATGTTCTTCGACGATGCGAAAACCGCGTCGTCACTGCTCGATATTGCCCTCACCAGCCGTTCGAGAGAAGACGGGCACAGAATACCGATGGCGGGAGTTCCCTTCCACTCCGTCGACTCATACCTCGGCCGG
>CAYVEQ010000008.1:0-30852 GCA_964450835.1 uncultured Synergistaceae bacterium | reverse complement strand
CCGAAGGGGCATCGGCGATATTATCGGCTTTCATGCCCGACGAAATTCTGATAAAACGCGGACAGCGCGAAACCTTCGAGAAGAGCTGCCCAGACCTCGCGCTTCGCGGCGCGAACGTCACGGAGTGCGCGAAAGAATATTTCGCGGCGGAACAGGGGGCCGCGTGGCTCTGCCGCAAATGGCAGATCGCGTCGCTCTCCGCCATGGGCCTTGACGACAGAGAGAACGCTGCTGGCGTTGCCGCCGCCGCCTTGAAATATCTGGAGGAGACGCAGTTCTCAAAAGCCGCAAACATATCGTCGCTCGTCCCGATGCTCCCGAAAGAAAATCTCATACTCGACCAGAGCACGCAGGTCAACCTCGAACTGACCGGCAAAGACGAGCCTACCCTGTACTGGGTGCTGAACCGCTGCCGCACCCCTATGGGGCGGCGGACGCTGAAAGAATGGATAACGTCGCCTCTTCAGGACATCGAGGAAATTTCGCGCCGCCAGGATATGATAGAGGCGCTGACGCGCGACGGCCGGCTTCGTTCCTCTCTCGCGGAGCTTCTGCCGCGCTGCCGCGACATCGGAAAATCACTCTCACGCCTCGCCCTCAAAATGGGGCTGCCCTGCGACGCGCAGGCGATATGCGCGACACTTGACGCGGCGCCCGGGATAATATCGCTGCTTTCTGAATGTCCCGCCTTCGCGCGGCTGCTTCCCGAATGGCGCCTCTCTGAGCTCGCCGCGCTGCTTAAAGCCGCTCTTTCGGACTCCGTGCCGCGTTTCGTGCGCGACGGCGGAGTGATAAGAAGCGGCTACGACGCGGAGCTTGACGAGTGGCGCGACAAAGCGGCCCATTCGTCCGCGTGGCTCGCGAAGTTCGAGGAATCCGAACGCGCGCGCACAGGCCTCAAAAACCTCAGGGCAGGCGCAAACAAAGTATTCGGCTACTATATAGAAATCCCGAAAGCCTCCGCCGCGAAAGCCCCGGCAGATTACGTCAGAAGGCAGACGCTGGTCAACGCGGAGCGCTTCATCACGGAGGAGCTGAAACGCTTCGAGCGCGATATGTTCCGCGCCGAGGGAGAAATACTCGCGATAGAAGAGCGCATATACGCGCGGCTCGTCGAGGAAATTCTGAAAGAGTCCGAGGCCGTGCAGCATCTCGCGAACTTCATCGCGCGCCTTGACGCGCTGCTTTCCCTCGCCGCCGTCGCCGCAGAGCGCGGCTATACGCGGCCGGTGCTTGACATGAGCAAGGATTTCATCGTGAAAAACGCGCGCCACCCCGTCATCGAGGCGACGCTCGGCAAAAATCCCTTCACGCCCAACGACTTCATCTTCGGCGCGGAAAACGGCAGACGCATAGCGATAATAACCGGGCCGAACATGGCCGGCAAATCGACGTACCTGCGCGCCGCCGCGCTGATTGCGATAATGGCGCACATGGGCTCGTTCGTCCCGGCCGAAAGCGCGAAAATCGGCCTGATAGACCGCGTCTTCACCCGCATAGGCGCGCGCGACGAGCTCACGCGGGGGCAGAGCACCTTCATGGTGGAAATGGTGGAGACGGCGAACATACTGCGTCACGCCACGGACAGAAGCCTTGTGATACTTGACGAAGTAGGGCGCGGCACTTCGACATACGACGGTATGAGCATCGCCTGGGCGGTCGTCGAGTTTCTGCAGAGCCGGGAACGGGCGCAGCCGCGCGTGCTCTTCGCGACGCACTACCACGAGCTGACGCGGCTTGCGGATATTCTGCCGGGGATCTTCAATCTGAGCATGGGAGTGGAGGAGAGCGAAGGGCGCATAGTTTTCCTGCACAAGATAATAGAAGCGCCCTCAGATCGCTCCTATGGCATAGAGGCGGCGCGCCTTGCCGGAGTACCGGCGGCTGTGCTGCGCCGCTCGCAGGAACTGCTGTCGCAGTTTGAAAAGCAGGCCGGAGAACGGAGCGAAAATCTCAAAAACGTTTCGCAAAATCAGCTGACGCTCTTTGACGTGCGGCAGGAAGCGATACTGGAAGAACTCTCCGCCTGCGACCCGAACAACATGACGCCGCTCGCCGCGCTTGAACTGGTGGCGCGTCTGCGCGAAGAAAGCCGCGAGGCGCTCGGCTTTAAGTAAGTTTCTGGGAAAAGCCGCGCCGGCTGCGAGGCGAGCCTCCCGGCATATTAAAATAATATAAACGCGCGTGCCGTGCGGCTTCGCGTCAAAAGAGTTTGGATGCTTCGTGCGGAAAGGAAAAGGGTGAGCGGCGTGAGATGCTGTCCGAAGTTTTCAAAAAAGACCGGAGCTTCCGGAAAAAGTGGAGTTTGCGCTCCCGCCTTGGAAATTTTTCGTGCGGACGGACGCCGGCGCGCCGGAAAGATTTTATGATTCATGATTAAACGTCTTGCCCCCGGCATTGCCACAAAAATAGCGGCGGGGGAGGTCATAGAACGGCCCTCCTCAGTCGCGAAGGAGCTTATCGAAAACTCGCTTGACGCGGGGGCGAAGAATATCTCGCTCTACACGGAGCAGGGAGGAAAGAGCTCCTTCGTCATAGAAGACGACGGCTGCGGCATTGCCTTCGCCGAGCTTCCGCTTGCCGTCGAGCGCTACGCGACAAGCAAAATAAGCGAAGCGGACGACCTTGAGAACATTTCGACTCTCGGCTATCGCGGCGAGGCGCTCGCGAGCGTCGCAGCAGTGTCGCGCATGGAGATACGCAGCCGGGCGGCGGGGGAGAGCGGAGGCGGGCTTATCCGCTGCGAGGGCGGGCGCGTCACTCTTCACACGGAAACCCCCGCGAAGCCCGGCACAAGAATACAGGTTGACGACCTTTTCTTTAATCTTCCCGCGCGTCGCAAGTTCCTGAAAAGCTCCTCGGCCGAGCTGCGCCGCGTAATCCAGATTGTCAACGACTACGCCCTGATTCACCCCGAGGTTTCTTTCCTCATCCGGGAAGGGGAGAAAAAAGTGCTGGAGTACCGCGTTGTTTCCTCCGTTGACGAGCGGATGGAGCTCAGATGGGGAAAGCAGACAGGGATTTTTTTCGCGGGCTTGACTGAGGGCGCGCTTTCCGCGCGCCTCTGGTGGAACCCTGTCCCGGACTCGCGGCGCGTCGCCGTGACGCTTTTTGTCAATGGCCGGCGCGTGCAGGACGCCGTTGTGCGGGCCGCCGTGATGTCGGCCGAGGGCGCGGCTTACGGCGAATGGGCCGTGGTTCTCGACCTTCCGCCGCGTGATGTCGACGTGAACATACACCCGGCCAAGGAAGAGATACGTTTCCGCAGGAGCGGGGAAGTTTTCAGGATAGTCAGCGACTGCTCGAAAGCGGTATACGCGAAGCGCCGTTCCGCGGGGGGAGGGCCGCTTTCTCTGCCGGCGGCCGAGGCCCGGCAGGAGGGCGGGAAAGAGTTTTGCCCCCGGTCCGGAGTCGCGCGCGCCGGCGAGCCGTGGAGCTTTGTGTCAAAGAGAACGGCATCCTCTTTCCCCGCGAGAGTCTCGTCGCCTGCGGCCGGCGTTTTTTCCCCCGCTGATGAGGAAGAATCCCGCGTTCCCGCGGATTTTCCGAAAAGATACATAGGGCAGAGCGCCGGCGGCTTTCTGCTGTTCGATTTTCCCGGGGCTCTTGCGATAATGGACCCTCACGCGGCGCACGAGAGGATACTTTTTGAGGAAATCTGCGAGAGCTTCAAAGATAAAATCGCGGTCCAGCGCCTCGCTTTCCCGATGGAAATTCCTGAGGCCGCGCGGCATGCGGCGGCGCTTTACGCAAAAGAGCTTGCCGCTCTCGGCTTTGAGACGGCGGACGGCGCGGTGGTCGCCGTGCCAGCGATACGCGGCAGAGGGCACCTCTCCCCGGTCGATATGCTCCGTTCGGCTCTGCGAGGAATCGAAACGGAGCGCGACGAGTCGAAGCGCGATCGCGAGGTGTGGTGGCGCATGGCGCGCCTCGCTTGCCGCGACGCGGTGAAGCTCGGAAAACGTTTTGAGCCGGAGGAGGCGCTCTCTTTGCTGTCGCGTCTCGAAGAGTGCGACAGGCCGTACATCTGCCCCCACGGCAGGCCGACGGTCTTCATCATAGAAAATAAAAAACTTCGGGACTTGTTTGACAGATGACGGGAGAAAAAATTCCGGTAATCGCGATAATAGGCCCGACAGCCGTCGGCAAGACGGAGTTCAGCCTTTCTCTCGCTAAAGAACTGGGCGCCGAGGTGATTTCCGTCGACTCGCGCCAGGTCTACCGCTATCTTGATATCGGGACGGACAAGGTATCGCGCGAAGTAAGGCGCGAGATAATACACCACCTGATAGACATAGCTGACCCGGACGAAATTTATTCCGCCGCCGATTTCGCGCGCGACGCCGCAGCCGCCGCGCGGCGCGTCCTTTCGCGCGGCAGGAGGCCGCTTCTTATAGGAGGCACGCCCTTTTACTACCGGGCTCTTTCGGGCGCCCTCTCCGAAGACCTTCCGAAAGACGAGGCTGTCCGCGCGAGGCTTTCGGAGGAAATAAAAGAGCGCGGCCTTCCGGCGCTTCACGACGAGCTGGTAAAGATAGACCCAGAAGCGGGCGCGCGCATACATCCCAACGACCCCGTGCGCACCATGCGCGCTCTTGAAATTTTCAGGATAACGGGGCGCGGCGCGAGTCTGTGGTACAAAGAGCAAAAGAAAATGGACTCCCCGTACGACATACTTTACATAGGGCTGACGCGTCAGCGGGCGAACCTTTACCGTAACATAGAGCGGCGCGTAAAAGAGCAGTTCGCGGGCGGCTATCCCGAAGAGGTCAAATGGCTGCTCGACAACGGGTACAGTTCTTCACTGCCCGCGCTTCAGGGATTCGGCTACCGCGAGCTTGTCGGGTATCACGCGGGGCGCCTCACGCTCTCAGAAGCGATAGAGGGCGACATACGCTCGACGAAGGCTTTCTCGCGCCGCCAGACGACGTGGTTCAGACACTTTGAGCCCGCTGTGTGGCTCGATTTGGACGAAACGACAAAAGCCGGGGCTCTGCGGCGCGCCATGCCGCTCTGCCTCGCGCACTTAAACGGGGAGCGCGCGCTGTGAAAGTCGTCACCGCCGACCCCACGGGACTCTGCTTCGGCGTCAGACGCGCGATAACGACACTGGAAGAGGAGCTGCGCCGCTCCTCTTCCGTATACGCGTTCGGCAGTCCGATACACAACCCTCAGGAGGTGGCGCGGCTCAAAAAAATGGGGCTTATCGTCGTCGGCGCCGCGCGCGAAGTGCCGGAGGGAGCTGTGACTTTTGTCCGCGCCCACGGTGTTCGCCCCGAGGTACTCGCCGAGCTGAGACGGAAAAGCGCGAGAATGGTCGACGGAACCTGCCCGTTTGTAAAAACGGCGCAGGAAAAGGCCAAATCCCTGTCACAAGAGGGCTATATCGTGATAATATTAGGCAACGCGGCGCATCCGGAAGTACAGGGGATCATAGGCTACGCTTCGGGAGAGGCGCACGTCCTCGCGTCGGCGGAGGAGATACCGCCGGGGCTGAAAGGAAGGCGGTGCGGCCTGCTGAGCCAGACCACGCAGCGCGAGGAGACATTTTCCGCGCTTGTCGGCGCATTTGTTTCTGTGTCTCCCGAAATAAAGGTTTATAATACAATCTGCCGTGCGACGCTTGCCCGGCAGCAGTCAATACGCCGCCTTGCCGAGGAGGCGGACGGGATAATCGTCCTCGGCGGTAAAAACAGCGCCAACACAAGGAAACTCGCGGAGATAGCCGTTCTTTCGGGAGTTCCTTCCTTGTGGGTGGAGCACGCGGGAGAGTTGGACAGGAGGTGGTTCGACGGCAAAGGCACCGTAGGAATAGCCGCGGGAGGGAGCACGCCCGACTGGCTGATAAAAGAACTCATTCAAAAATTAGAGAAGATGTGAGCAGGAGGATGTTGGGTATGGTTGAGGAGCTTCACAGCGAAGACGCAATGGAAACACAGGAAAAAGAGCAAACAATGGAAGAAATGATGCAGCAGTACGACGTTATGGGCGATTTCCACCGCGGCAAGGTCGTAGAGGGGACAATCGTCGATACACAGGAGGACGGCTGGCTGGTGGACGTGGGCTACAAGTGCGAGGGGTTCCTTCCGCGCAGGGAGTGGACGCACCGCGTGCTTGTGGAAGAGACGGGCGAGCCTGAGAACGGCGACAAGGTCAGAGTTCAGATTACGAACATCGGGCAGGGCGAGGACGCGCAGCTTAGCCTCTCACGCTGGCGCTGCGAGTTCGACGAACGCTGGGACGCTCTCGAACAGGAGGCGCGCGACAGCGAGACCGTCAATGTCAAAGGCCTGCGCAAAGTAAAAGGCGGCCTTATCGTAAACTGCCACGGCATCGAGGGCTTTATCCCCATCTCCCACCTCACGCAGGAGGGGCGCGGGTTCAACCCCGGCAACCTGGTCGGGCAGCAGTTCCCCGTCAAGCTCATCGAAAAAGACCGCAGAAAGCGCCGCCTCGTTTTCTCGCGCCGCAGTCTCATCGAGGAAGAACTCTCAAAGACACGTCAGGCCTTCTACGATCAGGTTCACGTTGGCGAAATTCTTGAGGGCGACGTAAGCAGCATCACTTCCTTTGGCGTTTTCGTAAACCTTGGAGCGATGGAGGGCCTCGTCCACATCAGCGAGCTTGCCTGGCAGCGCAATGCCAGGCCCAAAGACATCGTGGCTAAGGGCGACCATGTGAAGGTCAAGGTCATCGGCATCGACACGGAGAACAACCGCGTCTCGCTTTCGATCCGCCAGACCCTTGAAGACCCGTGGACGACCGTCGCCGATCGCTGGACGCCCGGAAAGACGACGGAAGGCACCGTCACCAACCTGACAGACTTCGGAGCTTTTGTAGAAATAGAACCCGGCGTAGAAGGGCTGATTCACATCGGCGACCTTAGCTGGACACGCATCAAGCACCCGAAAGAAGTCCTCAAGAAGGGCAAGAAGGTCGAAGTCTCCATCATCGACGTTGACAAAGAGCGCAAGCGCATCAGCCTCGGGTACAAACAGCTTCACGACCCGTGGAAGAACGTGGCCGAAAAGTACCAGAAAGACGCGGAGATACCGGTCAAGGTCGTGAGAATCGCGGACTTCGGCGCCTTCGTGGAGCTTGAGGAGGGCGTCGAGGGACTTATCCACATTTCTCAGCTTTCAACCCAGAGAGTCGAGAACCCGAGAGACGTCTTAAGCGAGGGACAAGAAGTGACGGCCCGCGTGCTTGAAGTCAACCCGACAGAGCGCCGTATCCGCCTGAGCCTCCGCCCCGCTCGCGAGGAGCCGGCAAAACGCCCGCCGCGCGACGAGCAGCAGCGCGAGCGTTTCGCTAAACAGGAGGACTCGCAAAGACGTGAAGACCGTCCGCGCCGCCGCCGCCCCGACGGTGAGCGCAGGAGGCAGGAAAGCGCGGGCAGCCAGCTCCCGCAGGAAGAGATGAACTTCACCTTCGGCGACCTTCTCAAACGCAGCGAACAGGAAGGCCTCTGACAGATCGGCATCATAAAAACACGCCCGCGCTCATACCTTGAGCGCGGGCTTTTTTTACGTTAGAATAACGAAAAAGCGACAGGAGGTCCGCCTATGACCGTCAGGACTATATGCTTGTACCCCAGCGCCGCTCTCCGCGAGGAGACGGAGGAGGTAACGGAATTTGACGGAGAGCTTGATGCTCTCGTCGCCGATATGTGGGAAACAATGTACGACAAAGAGGGGATCGGTCTTGCGGCTCCGCAGATAGGCGTGGCAAAAAAAGTGATCGTGATCGACTACAAGGATGATAAAAACGTCCTGGTGAACCCGCGGGTTCTCTCCGAAGAGGGTTCGGTGACGGGAGAGGAAGGCTGCCTCAGCTTCCCGGGAATTTACGAAAATGTCGCCGCTCCCGAAAAAATGACGGTGATATACAAAGACGAAAAGGGTGCGGAACACAGACGCGAGCTTGAAGGCTTCATCGCCCGCGTCTTCTCGCACGAGATAGACCATCTCAAAGGGCGGCTTATCATAGACCGCGTTTCGCCGCTCAGGCGCCAGTTCATGAAGAAAAAAATCGCGCGCCGCGCGGCTGAGGAACAATGATGAAACTCACCTCGGCATTCTTGGGCTCCGGACATTTCGCCGCGCGTTGCCTCGAGCTTTTAAGCGGGCGCCTGAGGCCGGAATGGGTGCTGACCGGCGCTCCCAAAAGCGCGGGACGCGGAATGAACGCGAGAAACACTCCCGTATGGAATGCGGCGGAGAAGCTTGCCGTTCCAGTCTTTACGACGGAGCGCCTTTCCGCGGACACAGAGCGCGTCGAATGGATAAAGAAAAACGCCCCCGACATTCTGCTCGTCATAGATTTCGGACAGATTATCAGAGAACCGGTGCTTTCCGCGCCGGTGTACGGCTGCTTAAACATCCACCCGTCGAGGCTTCCAGAGTACCGCGGCTCTGCGCCTCTTCAGCGCGCGATCATGGACGGGCGGAAGAGCACGGCCGTCACTCTGTTCCGCCTTGACGCCGGTATGGACTCAGGACCGGTACTCGCGTGCCCCGAGCTGAAAATCGAACTTGGGGACGATTTTGCCTCTCTCGCCGAAAAAGCGGCGCGTCTCGGAACGGAAACGCTGCTTCATTATCTGTGCCGCGTGCCGCCGGACGAATGGCGATTCGCCGCGCAGGACGAAAGCCTCGCCACATATGCGCCTAAAATAGATAAATCCGAGGGCAAAATTGACTGGAGCCGCCCCGCCGTCGAAATCGCCGATAAAATACGCGCCATCGGCGGCGCTCCGGGGGTTTTCTGCATGGCGCGGGGCAAACGGCTTCGCATATACAGGGCTGAAGCGGCGGCAGGAGAAGGCCTTCCCGGCACATACTTTATGCGCGGCGGCGCGCCTTTCGTAGTCTGCGGATCCGGGCTGCTGCGTCTGCTTGAAGTGCAGCCTGAGGGCAAAAAAATCCTGCGCGGCGAAGAGTGGGCGCGCGGCCTGCGCGTCAGAGATGGCGAAAGTCTTGAGCGGGAGGAGATTTTATGACGGAAGAAAAAAATTCTCTGCGCAATATATTAAAAAGCGAAATTATCTATAAAGGGCGGATATTGAGCCTCCGCGTCGACAGGGTTAAGTTTCCTTCAGGCGTCGAGAAAACGCGCGAGGTTGTGCTGCACGGCTCCTGCGTCGCGATGCTCGCGGAGGACGAAGAAAGCGGCGTTTTCCTTGTGCGGCAGTACCGCCACGCTGTGGACGAGGAGGTATACGAAATCCCAGCCGGAATCACGGAAGACGGCGAATCGCCCGATGAGTGCGCGGCACGGGAGCTCCAGGAAGAAATCGGCATGAAACCGGGACGTCTTGAGAAAATATGCGAGTTCTACTCATCGCCCGGCTTCACAACGGAAAAGATAACTTTGTATCACGCTACGGAGCTGACGGCTTCAAAGCTGCCCGGCGACGATGACGAATATATAAAAGTCCGCAGATTTTCTCCGCCGGAGCTCGCGCGGTTCATCGCGGAAGGCGGCGTGAAAGACGGAAAAACAATAGCGGCCTACTACTGGCTGATCGCGCGGAAAGCGTCGAAATGAAACGGGACGCGGGCGGTGAAACGGAAAAAACCGCCGAACGCTTCGGCGATTATATAAGGCTTGAGCGTGCCTGCAGCGAAAACACCAAGCGCGCCTATATGTCGGACCTTTCGATATGGTTTGCGTGGTGCGGCCGCGCGGGGCGCGATCCGCTCGACATCGAAAGCGGCGCCGTGTCGCGCTTTCTGCTTGAAGCCGGCATAGACGGACGCAAAAAAAGTTCCGTGCAGCGCCTTGGCGCGGTGCTGCGCTCCTTCGCGAAATTTCTCCAGTACGACGGCGTGACGGACAAAGCGCCGCGTCTTGCCCCTCTGCCGGACCGCGAGAAAAAACTTCCCGAAATCTTGAACGAAAACGAATTGCAGAGAATAATAAACGCCTGCGAAGACGGCACGACTCTCGGCAAACGCGACCGCGCCTATATAGAGCTCGCATACGGAGCGGGAATGCGCGCCTCGGAGCTGTGCTCTTTGCGTCTGCGCGACATTGACCGGGGCAGCGGGATTTTATACGCGCGCGGCAAGGGCGACAAAGAACGCGTCATTCCCTACATAGGCGCCGTGCGCCGCTTCGTCGACGAATATATAGCGGAATACAGGCCGAAGCTGGACAAAAATAGAGCGGAGTGGCTCTTCCTCTCCCGCGGCGGGAAACAGCTGCACCGCGAGACGCTATGGGTGATACTGCGCAAGCGCGGAACGGCGGCGGGGGTTCCGGCAAAGCGCCTCCACCCTCACGTGCTGCGCCACACCTTCGCGACGCACCTGCTCCGCAACGGGATGGATCAGAGGACGCTTCAGGAGCTTCTCGGTCACAGCTCTATAATGACCACGGAAAAGTATACGCATCTTGACATCAGCCTGCGCGACTATTACGACAAATATCACCCGCGCGCGAAGTAAGGGAGGAAAGCGATGTATTACTGGGACAAAGTCGAAGAGGCTCTGAAATATGTAAAGAAAAAAAGCTCCGTGAGGCCGGAGGCGGCCGTCATACTGGGCTCCGGGCTTGGAGGCCTTTCCCGCGCAATCGAGGCGGCGGATGTTATACCATACACGGAGATACCCTACTGGCCGCGCTCCACGGCGCCCGGGCACGCAGGGCGTCTTGTGCTCGGCCTCATTGAGGGCAGGCCTGTGGCCGCCATGCAGGGGCGCGTCCATTATTACGAAGGCTACGACATGCAGGAAATCACATTCCCCGTGCGAGTCCTCGCCTCGCTCGGCATAAAGGCGCTCGTCGTGACGAACGCCTCGGGGAGCGTGAACAAAGATTTCCTCCCCGGGACAATTGCCGCGATAACGGACCACATAAACTTTATGGGCGCAAACCCTCTTTCCGGGGTCAACAACGAGCAATGGGGGCCGCGCTTCCCCGACATGAGCGAAGCCTACGACAAAAAATTCATCGAAACGCTCGAGCGCGCCGCGCGCAGTGAAAAAACTGAAATAAAAAAAGGCGTCTATATGGCCTTCAGCGGCCCGTCGTTTGAGACACCGGCGGAAGTGCGAATGGCGCGGCTGCTTGGCGCGGACATGGTCGGCATGTCGACGGTGCCCGAAGTGCTGACCGCGAATCACATGGGCGTGCGCGTCCTGGGCATATCCTGCGCCGCGAACTACGCTTCCGGCATAACGAAAGAAAAGCTGACGCACGACGACGTACTCACAGTAATGGAAAAATGCGGCGGCGGCATCTCGCGCCTGATAAAGCGCTTCCTCGCCGAGGCGGAGATATGACAATGAATATCATAGGCTTTATAGAGAAAAAACGGGACGGCGGCAGACACACGAAAGAAGAGTTCGACGCTTTCATCCGCGGCGTCATGGACGGGAGCGTGCCGGACTACCAGACCGCCGCGTGGCTCATGGCCGCCTACTTCCGCGGCCTTGACGAGGATGAGCTCGCGTACTACACCGGGGCCCTCGCGAAATCGGGCGACAGCCACTCCTTCCCGCCGGAGATGCGCGTCGTTGACAAGCACAGCACAGGAGGCGTGGGTGACAAGACCACGCTCGTCATTCTGCCGCTTGCTGCGGCGTGCGGCGCGCGCGTTTCAAAACTGGCGGGGCCGGGGCTCGGCTTCACAGGCGGCACTGTCGACAAGCTCGAGTCGATACCGGGAATGCGCCTGCATCTGGGCCGCGATGAATTTGTCTCGATCATGAAAAAAACAGGATGCGCCATTTCGGGCCACTCCGCCGCGCTCGCGCCGGCCGAGGGAAAATTCTACGCGCTCCGCGACGTGACGGGAACCGTGCCGATGGTGCAGCTTATCGCGGCGAGCATCGTCAGCAAAAAACTTGTCGGCGGCGCTTCGGGCTTTGTATTCGACGTGAAATGCGGCGGCGGGGCATTTATGGAAACAGAGACGAAAGCGCGCGAGCTTGCGTCCGAACTCGTCGGGCTTTCAAAAAAATTCGGACGCGCGAGCGTCGCCGCAATAACGTCAATGGAGCAGCCGCTCGGCGAATGGATTGGCAACGCCGCGGAAGTCTACGAGGCGACGGAAATTCTGAATGGCCGCGGCCCATCCGACACGCGTGAACTCTGCGTGCTCCTCTGCGGACTCATGCTCATTGTTTCCGGCGTGGCGAAAGACCGCGCCGAGGGAACGGCGCTTGCCGAAAAAGCGCTTGACGACGGCAGAGCTCTCGCTAAATTCGCTGAAATAATAACGGCGCAGGGGGGCGACGCCGAAGTGCTCCGGCGCCCGCTTGAAATACTCCCGCGCGCCGCGAAACGCGCCGAGATAAAAAGCGACCGGAACGGAGTAATATCCGGACTGCTGGCGCGCCCTGTGGGCGAGGCGCTCCGCGCGCTCGGAGGCGGGAGGATGAAGCTCGGCGACAGAATAGACCCCTCGGTCGCCATACGGCTGCTCGCGAAAACCGGCGACGCAGTGCGCGAGGGAGAGCCAGTAATCGAAATATACTACAACGACGGCGGTAAACTCGCGGAAGCTTTGAAACATCTTGAAGGCTGCATAAAAATATCGGATAATGCAAGCAAACCGCGGCTTGTCATAGACTGCGTGGAATAAAGCGAAAGAAAAGACAGGCGGCGCGCGGCAGGCGCGCCGCCTTTTGCGCGCGCTCCGGGCGAGAAAACCTCGTGAGCGGGACAGACCAGCGCCGGCAAAAACGTAACAACAAGCAGAAGCGCGGCGACGGCAGAACAGCGAGAAAATATATCGCAGGTTTGCCGATAATCCGTTACAAAAACAGAAACAGGAGAGAAAACAAGAAACATGGCGCAGGCCGGACCATCTCCCCGTTCGCCGTTTTCTTCGCGCCCGGTAATCTGTCATATATCATGATATGTGACCTTTTCGATATACAGACTACCGGGCTGTCTTGCACCCTTCATTGGAGAACAGGCGGATATATACGAGGTGTTCGGTCTTGAATTTTTGGCAGGATGCGCTAGGGAATATGCCGCGTGCAAGAGTTCCCTGGGCAGACGCGGACGTATAGCACAGGAACTGGCTGCTCTTACAGGTTAATCCCGCGGCCGATGCAAAAAAAACAGGTGTGCCTACGTCGACATTAGCCGGCTCTTAATATAACAAACGGCTAGTTCCGGAGTGGTGTCAATGCGGACCGATAAATTGAAGACAATAGGCATTACCTTATGACATCAGTTTCTTCTCTATCCACTCGGCTCTGGACGTAAATCCTATCTGTCGGTAAATGTCCGCTGAAATTTTTGCCTCGCCGCGCCGTTCTTCGACGCTGAGTTCACTGTTCCATGCTTGGGCTAAATGATAAAGCGCTTTACCTTCGCTTCTGTTCACCGCGGTAAGCAATATTTTTGCCTTTTCTGCCGCGCGTTTTGCTCCCGCGTAGTCAAAGCGTTCAATGTCCGCGATTGCTTTCAGACTGTATAGCTTATAGCCGCACCGTCCGCCCTTGTAACTTTCGAATAGGTTTGTGCCTTCGTCCGCGTATTCGAAAAATTCATCCATCGCGTTTCTGTCCAGCGCAATGTCGGCTGCGGAAGCCAAAAAATAGCTCCGCCCCCAATACAGGCCCATTCCCTTGCATGTGTCTGTGCATTCCTTCAGTAAAGCCGCCGCATGCGCAAGTTCTCCCCGTCTTTGATATATTTCGCCAAGATAACATTTTGCCACGAGTATGCTCAAGATATAATTTTTGCCTGTAAGTTTAAGCAGTTCAAATAACTTAATAGAGTACGCGAATATCTTTTCAGCAAGAGCAAGGTTATGCCGCAAAAAATATGCTATTCCTATATGGCGCACAGCTGTTGCAAAATACTGCGGCATATTGGCTTCCTTGGCGGTATGAAGAAGCTCGCGCGAAGTCTTCAGCAGCATTGCTTGATTTTCGGTTTGAAGGTACAGATAAGCAAGGTGCTTTAAACAAAATGAGCTTATATCATGGAAGCCGTTCTTCTTTGCAATAGCCGAGGCTTCGTTTATATATATAAGTCCCTTGCGGTATTCGCCCCAGCTGACCATATAACCCCCGATAATTTCAAAACAAGTTGCCTCAAGTTTGAGGTATTCCGTTCCGCCGCGGTTTTCCAGCCTGTCGAGTATAGCAAGAGCATTGGCTATTTTCTTCTCTGTTTCGGAACGGCTGCTGAACGGAGTCGAGCACGTAAGAAGGACCTTGTCAGGCAGTATCGGAAATAAGTCATGATTCAGCGTCACGTCGAAGGCAAGTTCCCTAAGGTATTGCCGCAGTTCAAGCGCTTTGTCGCCGGAGAGCATGCGGTGTCGGTGGATTGCGGCGCTCAAGTCAGGGTTCCATACGCTGGGGGAATATATCTTTTCAAGCGCGCCGGCCGCTTTTCTGTGTAACTCGCGCTTTAGGCTGAAAGGAATAGAGCCGTATATATATTCTCTCAATTTCTGGTGTGTGAAACACCATAAAGGAACATTGCCGTCAATATGCTCCTCCAGCAGCCCCTTGGAGAAGAGCATCTCAGCGGTCAGTACGGCTTCGCTCTGATTGAGCCCTGCGGTTTCTGATATTATTTCAGGACTTCCCGCCACGCAGGCAGACACTGCGCGTAAAACGGTGCGCTCCTTCTCGGAGAGTCTGTTCGTACGCTCCATTATCAGAGCGCCAAGTCCCTTCGAGCAGTCTGCATGCGGGTCCTCCCGCAATAAACGTAACATTTCAAACAGCATCAGCGGGAGGCCTTCGCTTTCTTCAATGAAGTACGATACGCCGAGGTTTTCGACCGTAGAGTGCGGGAGCACGCTTCTTGTGATATAAAGGATCTCGCTGCGTGAGAACGGGTGCATTGGAATATCCGCAGCGTCTGTGCCTTGTCTCTGCAACATCGCTTTTATGGACTTCACACTCTCGGGGCGGCTTGATAAGATTATCTTCAGGGGAAAATCTATGACCGCCAGCAGTGCTTCAAAGAGCTCCAGAGAACGAACGTCAAAGCTGTGAACGTCCTCAAGCACGAGCACTGTACGCGCCTTCGCTGCGAGCGAACCTAGCAGCTCCGCCATTATCATTGACAATGTAACAGGGTTTATTTCTGTCAACATTGCTATATCGGCATTGAAGGATAAACTCTCTTCATTCATAAAGCTTGGGAAGATTCCGCTCAGTATCGACGTGCAGCGCGGATTAGGGATTGTGTTCGTTTTTTGCAGAGCTTTTCCGAGAGAAACCACCAGATTGTTCCACGACGCGTAGTCATAGCCCCTGCCAAGTGACATGCCTTTTGACCAAAGCACGAAGGTTTCCCTGCTTTGAGGAAGCGTTGAGATTGCCTTGTTGATAAGAGCTGTTTTTCCAATGCCAGCTTCTCCGTGAACGAAAACGACCTTCATTCCCGTTTCTGTCAGCAAAGCGCTGCGTATGGCGGACAGTTTGTCTTTTCTGCACCAAAACCTTTTCGCGTCTGCTGTCTTAGCCTCTGGCGCGAGCATGTTCGCGAAATATTCCTGCGCTCTTTCTGATGCCCGGAGGCCGTAGTTTGCTTTCAGCGCGGCGGAAAAACTGTTGTATATGTCTATTGCATCGGGAACTCTTCCTGTTGTTGTATAAAGTTCCATCAATTCCAGAGCGCAATCCTCGTCACACGGCTCGAATTTGAACAGAGCGGAAAGAGCGTCCTCGGCAGCGAAGAAATCACGCGATTCGTACGCTGAGGAAACGCGGGCGCGAAGCAGCTGTGTTATCCTTGTTTTTATTTTTTTGCGTTCTGCGTCAATCCATTCGCTGAATGCAGTCGAACTCGCGTGCGCTAAATTTTTCAGCGGCGGTCTGAATATTATCGGAGGGATAGGGACAGCCGGTGATTTTATCGGCTCTATTGAGTCAAGGTCGCTCGTGTATTTGTCTATCGAAACACAGCGACTGTCAGCAAGAAGAGCGCCGGGCATAGACTTGTTGATAAGATACAATGCGTTTCTGAGGTTTGCCGCGGCTCTTGCGGCCCCTTTATCATGCCAGAAAACCGACTTTAATTCGTCGCGTGTGGCGCTTCCGCAAAGCGCAACATAGTAGATAATCGATTCGGCCTTGCGCAGTTTGAAGTCGATCTTGGCACCGTTATACTCTATTGCAGCGTTTCCAAGCAGAGAAAGCATAATTCCCATTGTCAGCCCTCATTCGGAATATCTCAGACGTATATGATGATTATAGTACATATAACAACTTGTTCAGCATGTTTGACGCCGAAGGGTCGTCGCAGCGCGAGAAGTTTGACGTTTAATAGGCGCTGCACAGCTATAATGCCCGCAGGTAAGCAAAGGAGATATATCGATGGAGAAAATTCTTGAAGATATTATTATCTCGGATTATTCACCTGATCCAATAATATGTGCCGTGAAAACTGCCGCGCCTGCGCGCCGCAGGATAGCGGACATTTCGTACGATGCGGCGTTGCGCCTTTTAGATCGCGGGTGCATGACCTTGCCGCGCGGCGCCGTTATGTGTGTGCTCGCAGTTTTATGTATTGAAGCGCATGTTTATAAACGCGACACTCTTGCGTCTGCCGTTGACAAAATGATCCGCGCTAAAAAAGCCCTTGAATTACACCACGAAATGAACTCTGAGACAGCAGTGCTGGCTGAGTTATTCTCACAGCTTGTCGCAGAAGGCGCCGCCGAGAACGAGTGGGCGTTTGTATCAGGCAGCCGCTGCGTTTCAAACGGTTTGGCATGGTACGCCGTCTCCGAGGCCAGAGAATATATGAAGGACGCTGATATTACTGCGGCGCTTAACCTGGAAGCGATACGCGGAGAGTTGGGAGCATTCGATGACAGACTTTCTTCGATTGCGCGCCCGTTTCCGGGACAAATCGACTGCGCGCGGAACGTGCGGACTCTTGTCGATGGCAGCAGGATGACTACCGATGCCGGACGGTTTGCCTTTGGCTACGATACTCACCCGCGGGTACAGGATGCGATATGTATTCGGGCGACGCCGCAGACTCACGGAGGAGCCCGCGACGTATGTTATTTTGCCGAAAGAATAGTCAAGAAGGCCATATTGGACGGCGGCAGCTCTTACAGTGTGGAGTATGCCCTAGACGGTTTGAATACTGCGGTTGCCGATTTGGCGCATATTTGTGAACGCCGTGCCTTCAGACTCAACGACAGCCGTCTGTCCTACGGCCTGCCTATGAATCTGGTTTACGGAGACACCGGCATCAATCACGGTTATCCTGTGGTACAGTCCAATCAGGCAGCGCTGGTTGCCGAACTTAAGCTTCTTTCGCTGCCGTGTGCGGTTGTTAAGCACTATGGCGAGTGCTCCGCCTATTATGCCGGCGTCAAGCTACTACGCGCGCTTGCACTCTTTGCGAAGGTTATGGCCATAGAACTCCTCATGACCTGTCAGGCTATGGATATAGTGAAGAAAAAGCTCCCGGATTTCACATTCGGCAAGGGCACATCGGCTGTCCTTGCAAAGGTTCGCGAAACTATATCTGTAATGACCGAGAATAAATTCGTTTCGCCGGACATGAATGAGGCCGACAGGCTGATAACCGGCGGTGAAGTACTGAAGGCTGCCGAATCGGCAGTTGGATTGCTCAAATAAATAATGGAGAAATAAAATGAGCCTTTACTGCATAGACGGGTACAATCTTACTCTTGATTCAATAAGCTTGATATTGTCGGATGAGCATTCTTCGGTTCTGCTTTCAAAGGATGCGGAAGAGCGCTGCATGGCATCGCGGGCGCAGATAAACCGGTGGCTGGATAAGGGAGCGCCGGTTATTTACGGTGTCAACACCGGCCTTGGCAATCTGAAAGATGTCGCCGTGCCGTCGGAAAAGCACATTGAATGGAACAGAACACTGCCATATCCGCACGCGGCAGGAATGGGCAAGTACCTGCCTCCCGAGATAACCAGGCTGTCTTTGCTGCTGCGCGCGAACGTTCTGGCGCGCGGCTATAGCGGCGTGCGTCCGGAGTTGATAGAGAGGATTCTTGCGATTTTTAACGCCGGGATTGCGCCGGCTGTCCGCAGCGAGGGGTCTACAGGGCTCTCCGATCTCGGGCCGCTTGCGCAGAATGTCATGACTGTCGCGGGTCTTGACGGAGCCGAAGCCTACTACGAAGGCGAGAAAATCCCATCCCGCGAGGCGTTTCGCCGTGCCGGACTTCCAGAGGCCTTCACTCTTGAGTGCAAAGAGGTGCTTGCCCAGATGAACGGCTCTACGATGACGCAGGCGATTGCGGTGACTGCCTTCCTGCGCTTCGAGGCATTCCTGCCTAAGATAGAGGCGCGCTTGACGGAAGGCAAGGAGGCGCCTGAGTTTATGGAAGGCGTTCGCGAGGTGATAGGATTTACAAGAAGAATCCTCGACATTGAAAATAACGTGTCCAGCGATAACCCGTTGCTCTTTGAACTGCCCGAAGGCGGCTACGAGGCCGTGATGGGCTGCAACTGCAGCAACACTCAGGTGGGCTATGCTATGGATATGATGAACACGGCGCTTGCGGAGATCGCGTCAGCTCTTGCTGCAAAAGTTGAAGATGAACCGGCGCTAGGCAAAGCCCGCTTTCTGTTGGAAAAAATCAAAACCTGTGCTATGCAGGTCAGTGCCGACTCCATTCCGACAAAGGGCGGCCAGGAAGACCACGTTGAGTTCAGCTTCACAGCCGCGCGTAAATTTTATTACGCTGCCGCGATACTTACTAAGCTCTATTTTTGTTGTAAAGATAATATGTGAGAAGTTTTTAAATTCAAGAGAAACACTCATGACGGAGTATATGACAGGAGAGAGAAATGCGCATTTCACTGGAAATTAACGGAAGAATAAGGCAGGCTGATGTTGATGCCGGTACTCGCTTGATTGATATGCTCCGGGAGAATTTCAGACTGACGAGTGTACGCGAGGGCTGCGGAGTCGGAGAGTGCGGAGCATGCACTGTGCTTATCGACGGCAAAGCTGTCTGTTCGTGTACCGTCCTCGCGGCTCAGACAGACGGGCATTCTGTTACGACCATAGAAGGATTGGGAAAAAACGGAGAACTTGACATTATACAGCAGGCCTTTGTGGATTTCGACGCAACGCAATGCGGTTTCTGCACGCCAGGAATGATAATGTCGGCTAAGGCTCTGCTGATGAAAAACCGACACCCGACAAGGGATGAGATTAAGCGGGCGATAGCCGGAAACATCTGCCGCTGTACGGGCTACATCCCTATTGTGAATGCAATTGCGGCTGCGTCTGAGCGTCTGGAGGCACGGGACGAATGAGCCGGCTTACACGCCCGCGCAGCCTTTCGGAGCTTTTCGGGAAGATACGCAAAGGTGCCGAGTTTGTCGCCGGCGGTACGGACTGGGTGATAGCGCATCACGGACGCAATTCAGACGAAGCTGCAATAATAGATCTTTCTCTCTTAGAAGAGCTGCGCGGAATTGAGGAAACTGAAAATTATATTAAAATCGGAGCGCTTGAAACAATGACAGAGCTGCACAGCAGTCCCGTCATACGCAGATATTTTGCCGCTCTGGCCGACGCGGCCTACATAATGGGTTCCGAACAGATAAGGAACAGAGCCACGGTTGGAGGCAATGCGGCAAATGCGTCACCGGCCGCCGATACACCGGTTTCCCTCGCCGCACTCGATGCGAAAGCACGCGTTGTTTCCGCATGCGGGGAGCGCATGCTGAAAATCGAGGAACTGATAGGCCGCGGCAAAAATAATCTCGCTGAAGGTGAGGTTATAAAGGAATTCATTATCCCGAAAGAGATGAGCCGAATATCGGCGTTCCTGAAAGTCGGCAGCAGAACGCAGATGAGTATATCCAGAGTAAATCTCGCTGTTTCTGCGCGCCCTTGCGACGGGCTGTTTAAGGATGCACGCGTATATATCGGCACGCTGGGCACAGCTGTGAACAGATGCCGCGAGGCCGAAGAAGTTATGGCGCGGCGCGGCTACGGGACCGAGTTGCCGAAAACCCTTGCGGCGTTTGCCGCGGAAGTTATACCGGGGCGTCCTACTCTCCCGTATAAACAATCCGCGCTGCGTGCGCTGGCGGCGGATATGTGTGCCCGGTTGGAAGCCCGTGCGGGAGATGTATTAAATGAAGTGTGACTATAAGTATATCGGTAAAAGAATAGTCAGGGAGGATTCTGCCGACAAGGTGCGAGGTTTTATCAAATACCTGGCGGATGAGCCTCCCAAAGACTGTCTGTTTGGCGTTCCTCTGTTTTCGCCTCATGCGAACGCTGTCGTAAGTTCTCTCGATACGTCAGAGGCGGAGAAAATAGAAGGTGTGACAGTTCTTACCTGTTATGACGCGCCAAAAATAAAATACAACAGCGGAGAATGGTTTCCCGGGCAGGACGACTTCCCTGATGAACAGGTGCTGACCGAGCACCCGCGCCACGTGGGAGACAGAATAGCGCTTGTGCTTGCCGACGACGAAAAGACAGCGAGAAGAGCTGTATCCCTGCTCAAAGCCGAATACGAACTTCTGCCGCCTGTAGTTGATTTGATGAAGGCCGAGAAGAAATCAGCTCTGCTTCATGACGACGGGCGGTCAAGTTTTTACGGAAGGCTGGGCTACGGAGATGTGGATGCGGCTTTTGCAGATGCCGCACACATCGAGAGCGACGTAATATACACCCCTAAGATACACCACGCCGCTATGGAAACGCACTGCGTTGCCGCAGTCCCGCGCCCGGGCGGCGTCATTGAAGTGCTCACGCCGTGCCAAATACTTTTCGGAGTGCAGCATGCGGCGGCGCAGGTGCTGCAAATCCCGCTGTCAAAAATCCGGGTAATAAAGGCAAACATGGGCGGCTCCTTCGGAGGAAAGCAGGAGGTCGTATTTGAGCCGCTGTGCGCGTGGGCCGCATGGAAGCTTCGCCGTCCGGTATTCATCAACACTGACCGCAGAGAAACGATGTACTCAACGCGCACGCGCGCGGCGGTGCTTGGGCGTGTCACGACCGCCCTCGACTCGGGAGGAAGAATTCTTGGCCGTAAATTTGATGTAATAGCGGATGCCGGAGCATATCTAACCGGGACAAAGAAAGTAATGATGGCGATGGGTAAAAAAGCCTCGCGTCTTTACAGAATACCGGCGCTTTCATACGAGGGCAGGACAGTACGCACGTCAACGACGCCGGCGGGAGCGTGCAGAGGCTATGGTTCACCGCAAATACACGCAATCACGGAGATACATACCGATCTCTTATGCCGCAGGCTTGGTTATGATCCGTTGGAGTTTCGTCTGAAAAATCTCGTTCACGAATTTGACAGCGACCCCGCCGGCGCTTCGAACATCGGCAAGGCGCGTATAATCGAATGCCTGAAACGCGGGGCGGAGCGTTTTGGTTGGAATGATCTTGCGGTTTCGCGAGAAGACATCAGCGGGCGGTTCGCCACCGCGGCCGGCTTTGCCTGCAGTACCCACGGCAACGGCTATTATAAGACAATATATCATGATATGACTCAAATGTCTTTGCGGATACTTGAGGACGGTTCAGCAATACTCAGAACCTCAGTCAATGAACTGGGCAACGGCACCTTACAGGCTCTTGCGCAGATTGTTGCTGAAACCACAGGCATTGATTTTGACAAGATTACTGTTACAGAGGGCGATACAAATTTTACAGGCTACGACATAGGCTGTCAGGCCAGCCGGGTCATATACGTCTGTGGCGAATGCGCGCGCCTTGTTGCCGAAAATACCGTCAGACTGCTCTGTGACCGGGCTTCGGAAATTTATGGGGCGCCTGCTAAAATGCACGGTTCTTATCTTGAGATAGGCGCTTCGCATATTGAAACCGGAGAGGCTGTCCGCAGGATAATGAAAGAGAAACGCTGTTCCGTCGAGTCACATTATGAACACGCGCCCTGCTCGAACCCCGCATCGTTTGCCGCGCATTTTGCCCAGGTTACGGTAGACAAGCTGACCGGACTTGTGCGTGTGGATAAGTATTTGGCAGTCCATGATCTCGGACAGGCAATCAACAGGAACTCCGTAGAGGGACAGATATACGGCGGGGTGCAGATGGGGATAGGCATGGCTCTTTGCGAGGAACTGGCATATTCCGAGAGCGGTGTTCCGAAGGCATGGAACTTTGACAAATATCATATGGTGAACGCGCCTGATATGCCTGATGTAGATGTCATGCTGATTGAGGATTTTGAACCGGGCGGGCCTTACGGGGCAAAGAGCATAGGAGAAATAGCGACGGTGCCGGTTGCGGCCGCCGTTGTCAACGCAGTAAACCGCGCGCTCGGTTCTTCGCTGACGGAACTTCCGCTTACGCCGGCCAAGATAACTGGAGCCGTGTCAGAACGTTGATAAAGGGCTGTGCACACACGGTCCTTTTATTGAAAAACAAACTGAAAGGTGGGTTTTGGTGATGAGTTCCGAAAAAAGAATCTCTGAGGCGAAAAAGGATGTGCGATGGGAGGTGTTTCTGCCCGCCTATATCATAATCGGCGCAGCGGCGCTGATCGGTATCCTTAACAAAGATGCGCTGACACAGTTATGCAACTCGCTGTTTATGTGGTCGCTCGACAGTTTTGGCTGGCTGTTCCAGCTTTCGATAATGGCATGTTTCGTCCTTGTCGCAGTCGTAACCTTCTCACGTCTCGGCAAAATGCGAATAGGCGGCAAAGACGCGAAACCAAAATACGGATTCTGGACATGGTTTGCAATGGCGCTGACAGGAGGCATTGCAACCGGCATAGTGGCGTGGGGCGTCAACGAACCGCTTATCTACTACGGCAACGTCTGGGGCGAACTGAATCAACTCGGCATTCCGGCAAATACCACACAGGCAGCTGTGTTCGCCATGGCGAGGACATTCTATAACTGGAGCTTTATCCCCTACGCGATATATGCGCTTTGCGGACTTCTTGTCTCTTATATCTATTATCACAAAAAAGACAGCCTTACAGTTACCGCCACTCTAAAACCTCTCTTTGGAGAAAAGGTAACGTCTCCCGCCGCATCCGCTCTTATCGATACGCTTTCCATGCTTGCGCTTACGATTGGACTCATTACTGGTCTTACAATGTGCATAACGCTGACCATGTCCGGGCTGAAAAGCGGTTACGGCATATCTGAGTCAATGCCTGTGTTCATCGCTCTCGGAGCAGCGATAATATGTGCGTTTACTTTTTCTTCTTATATAGGCATGGACAAAGGACTTAAGCTTGTAGGCAGCATGAATGCGTGGTTCTACTATGCGCTGCTGATACTTCTCCTTGTGACGGGGCCTACAGTATTTATCCTAAGAATGGGAACGGCCGGACTGGCGGAATGGATGCATAACTTCTGGCGGTGGGGTCTTGACCCTATCGATATCGGCGGAGCCGCGCTCACGAGGTCATGGACGCTTTTTGACCTTGCTTTCTGGGTTGGTTTTGCTCCTGTTACAGGGATATTCCTCGCATTGCTTTCTTACGGAAGAACGATACGCGAGTATATGATTGTTAACTGGATTCTGCCGTCTGTATTCGGTATCGTATGGTTTACAATATGGGGAGCGAGCGGAATCAATATGCAGATGACCGGGGCAGCCGATCTTGTCGGCGCACTTAACAGCGGGGGTGCTGTTATGGCGATGTGGGAATTCCTCAAACATCTTCCGTTCGGGCTTGGTATAATTGTCGTGCCGGTTAACATAGTGGTAATTCTTGCCTCCTTCATAACCTGCGCGGATGCGACGCTGACAAACATAGGCTCTATGTGTGTGCGTGACGTCCCGATTGGCACGGAGCCTCCCGCGAAAATAAAAGTTCTCTGGGGTGTGTCTGTCGGAATCATAGCAATAGTTATGGCTGCCTACGGCGGAGGCGCGCAGGGTGTCGACGGCGTGAAAGCGCTCGCAGCTGTTGCCGGGTTTGTGGTTCTCTTTATATTTGTGCTTCAGATAATATCTTTCATAAAAGTTTTCTTTGTGGACGAAGTTAAAGAGGATTAGCGGCCGGACAGCGGAAGGGAGTATCAGACAATGGCGGATATATTGCTCACCGGAGACGGGCTTACGGTAGACGGCGTGTATGATGTCGCGGTACTTGGCGCGAAAGTTAAAATCAGCGCCGAGGCCGAAGCCCGGCTTGAAAATTCCAGAAAGCTAGTTTACGAACTCGCGGACAAAGGCACGCCGATATACGGATTTACTACGGGAGTCGGCTGGAACAAAGATCATACAATAGCAAAGGATTTTTTCTTCGATTTCAATAAAAAGCTTATATACTCGCATACGCTCGGTGTAGCGCCATACGCGTCCGAAGCCGAGGTCCGCGCCGCGATGCTGATAAGGCTTAATTGTCTGTTGCAGGGTTATACCGGAATACAGCCGGCGGTTGCGGTACGGTACGCGGAATTCCTTAACGCCGGAATAACCCCGCTGGTTCCTGAGCGCGGCTCTGTGGGCGAGGGCGACATAACGACGCTGTCGCACATAGGTCTTGCCATGATAGGCGAGGGCGATGTGATTTACAGGGGCAGCCGCATGACATCCGCCGAGGCGCACAGGTTGGCGGGACTTGAGCCTGTGGTCCTCGGGCCGAAGGACGGGCTGGCAATAGTCAGCACGAACGCTTTCTCTGCGGGACAGGGTGCACTGGTGCTGAAAGAGCTCAAAGACCTTGCCGACATCGGCGATATGGTCTATGGAGTTTCGCTCGAGGGACTTAACGGCAACACCTCCCCGCTTGATCCGTCCGGCCTTCGCCCCAGAAGACTGGAAGGACAGCTGACTTCTGCCGCGAACACGCTGAAGTGCGTCCGAGGCAGCTATATCTTTGATCCCGACCCGAATAAGCCCGTTCAGGATCCTCTCTGTTACAGAGGCGGAGCCTGTGTCATCGGCTCGCTGCGCGACGCGCTGAGCTATGCGGAAAAATACATCAACGTTCAGATGAACACAACCGATGACAATCCATGCGTCCTCGTTGACGAAAAGAGAATGATTTCAGTCTCTAACTTCGAGACGACAACGCTTGCGACCGCGTTTGAAATGCTGGCGCTTGTTCTTGTGCATGTTTCGCATATGTCATGTTATCGCACGATTAAGCTTGCCGACCCTGAAATGACGCACCTGTCGCGCTTTTTGGGCCATGACGGCGGCGAGTCGCACTGCTTCGGCGCATTTCAGAAAGTGTTCACCTCGCTTGACACGGAGATACGCCTTCTCTCGAATCCCTGCTCCGGAGATTACATGGCCGTGGCTGGAGACATTGAGGATCACGCCAACAACACTCCGCTTATCGTGCAGAAGCTGCGCAAAATAACCGATAATCTGCGGTACATCTACGCGACAGAGCTGATACACGCGGCGCAGGCGATAGACCTGAGAAAGCGAGCCGGCAATTCAAAATTCGGCAAAGGGACAGACAGGATATGGATGGAGTTCAGGAAGAAAGTCGCCTTCTACGAGAATGAGCGGCCAATCTCGCCAGATATACAGGCTGCCTACGAATTTATAAAGGGCGGCGAGATTCTGAAAATAAAAGAAGAACTGGATAAATAACAGCGATATGAAGGGCGCGGAGTACTTGCAAAAGCATCCGCGCTCTTTATAATAGCGCCGCGCAGATTAAGAAGGTATTCAGTGTGGGCCTTTGCATCATGCGCTGTTTCTGCACCGTGCTGGGCCGGCTGTTTCACGAAAAGGATTCCACAGTTAGGTGTTATTGCCGTTGCACTTATTTGTCGCAAAATAGACGGTGCAGCCGGTGAACTATGGCGTAAGAACATGAGGAGGATAGCGGTCGGCGCACACTCAACTGATTGTGCTGAACTGAGATGTGCCTGAATCGGCGCAACTTTGAAGAAAGGAAAGACGGTATCATCCCCGTTGCGCGGACAAAAAAGTTCTCCGACACCTCATGCTGCTTGGGAATACCGCCTCCGAAATTATGATTACTTTAACAAACTGCAACCGCATATGTAAAGAAAATCTCGTCATAATTAGCGGCCTGAATGAAGTCCCCGGCTCTGTCTGCGGAGGTAGGGGCGCTGAAACCTGCGCCGTTTTTAATTCCGGTTTTGCGGTCAGCCTAAAAATAACTTTACAAGCAAAACGGCGAAGAGAAGGCCGGGGAGCATGTTCATGACGCGGATTTTGAGCAGTCCCAGGAGATTTATCCCTATCGCCATCAGCATAAGCCCTCCCGTAGCGGTCATCTCGACGACGGCCGCCTCCGACATGAAGGGCTGGAGCCAGCCGGCGGCAAGGGTTAGAGCCGCCTGGTATATAAAGACCGAGAGCGAGGAAAAGAGCACGCCGAAGCCGAGCGACGCCGCCATAGCCACGGAGATCATGCCGTCGAGCAGTCCTTTCGCGAGCAAAAGCGACGGGTAGCCGCCGAGCCCCTCCTCAAAGGCTCCGAGCACCGCCATGGAGCCTGTGCAGTAAAGCAGGCTGCATGTCACAAAGCCCCGCGAGAAGCCTCCGCCTGCGCCGCCGAGGTGTTTTTCTACCCGCGAGCTGAGTTTTTCAAAGGCCCGTTCTATTCCTGCAAGCTCGCCGGAAAGCGCGCCGAGAGCGATGCTCGATATGACGACGAGCGTGTGTTCCGTCTTTATCGCCATGCTTACGCCGAGCGAGAATACGAGCAGTGCCATCCCCTGCACCGGGAGTTCAAGGATTTTTTCCGGCATCCTGCTGCGGAGAAGAAGGCCGGCTAAGCTCCCGCCTATTATGAGCGCCGCGTTCGCAAGACTGCCGAAGAGCGGTATAGATGTGAGAAAGTCCAATTTCCTCTTTCCTTTCGCCGCCGTGTCCGCGGCTTTTATTATAACGCGCGCGGATTTTCGGGGCTATGGCGGACCCGCCCGCGGCGGCTGACAGAGGCGGCAATAGCTTCGCGCGCGGCAGTCCCGCCTCTCGCGGCACGAAAAAGCGCGCCCGTGTAAGGGCGCGCTTTGCCGCAAACTGCGAGTTATTTCAGTTCTGCCTTCGCTCCGGCATCTTCGAGCTTCTTCTTCATCTCCTCGGCCTCGTCCTTCGCCACGCCCTCTTTGACTGTCTTGGGGGCACCGTCGACAAGATCCTTGGCCTCTTTCAGGCCGAGTCCGGTGATTTCGCGGACGGCCTTGATGACGCTGATCTTGTTCGCGCCGTACTCGAGAAGCACCACGTCGAACTCGGTCTTTTCTTCCTCGACCGGGGCTGCCGCGGCGGCGGGCGCACCTGCTATCGGCATCGCTATCGCGGGAGCGGCCGCGGAGACGCCGAATTTCTCTTCGAGTTCCTTTACGAGCTCTGAAAGCTCGAGTACCGACATTTCGCTGATAGCCTGAATGATTTCTTCTCTGGTCATTTTATTTTTCCTCCTGTGATTTTTTTTAATTTTAAGCGGCTAAGCCGCCCTTTCCCGCGCCCGCGGGAAAGACAAGAAGATAAGAGCGCCTTTTACGCGGCGTTTTCTTCTTTTTTGTCCTTGATTTGGGACAGAACCGTGACGAAATTTCTCTGCGGGCCGGAGAGCACGGTAACGAGCCCGCGAAGCGGAGCCGCGATTGTCCCGACGACCTGAGCAAGGAGCTGCTCTTTCGACGGCAGATCCGCGAGAGCGAATACCTGATCACAGTCCAGTATCTGCTGACCGCCCAAGATGGCGCCTTTGACGACGAGAGCCTCGTTGCCCTTCTCTTTCGCAAAGTCGCGCACAACTTTGGCGACGGCCGCGGCGTCTCCGTAGGAGAGGACGTAACCGTTGGGGCCGGTTTCGTATTCGGGGGCCAGTTTCATGGCGCATTCCTCAAGCGCTATGCGCATGAGTGTGTTTTTGCTGACCTTCATCTCACCTCCGGCTTTGCGGATGAGTCTGCGTAATTCGCTGATTTTTTTGACGACCATCCCGCGGTACTCGACGATGAAGACGGCGTCGCTCTTTTTGAGAGCTTCGCGGAGCATATCAATCTGTTCGCGTTTTGCCTGTGTCGGCATTTTTGATTTCACCTCCGATGATTAAGTCTGGTCGGAATGCCGCGCCGCCCGCCCGCGCGGGAGCATAAAAAACGGCTTCCGAACTCAAGCGCCCGGAAGCCATAAAGAAGTCGTATGGACATAGTTTATCCTTCGCGAGACCTCGGCAGGAAATTAAGCTCATCGCGCCTGCTGTCTTGAGTCATAGCATTGTAATTATATCCGCTTGCCCGGCGTTTGTCAAAAGATTCGCGCGCCGTCGCGGGGAAATTTTTTCACGCTCGCGAGTTTTATGCCATTGCCGGCGCTTTATGACGGCCTCAGCGCCTTATGCCGGGGCGCGGCACACAAAAGCCCCGACCTTCGCCGGGGCTTTTGATGATTCTTTATACGTGGAGAATTGCTCTTACGCAACCTCTTTCTGTGCCTGAAGCGGGTCTATCCTGATGCCTATTCCCATTGTCGTGCTGATTGTGATTCCTTTGATGTAGGTGCCCTTTACCGCGGCGGGGCGCGCCTTCACTATCGCGCGAAGAAGTGTTTTGACGTTCCCGATGAGGTTCTCGATGGGGAAGGATGCCTTGCCTACCGCGTTGTGGGTGATGGCTGTCTTGTCTACGCGGAACTCTACGCGACCAGCCTTGATTTCTTTGACGGCATCGGTGACGTCGAATGTGACTGTGTGGGTCTTGGCGCTTGGCATGAGGCCGCGGGGGCCGAGTATTTTGCCGAGGCGTCCGGCCGATTTCATTATGTCCGGCGTGGCGATTACCGCATCGAAGTCAAGTCTGCCGTTCTGGATCTCGGCGACCAAGTCTTCGCCGCCGACGATATCCGCGCCCGCGTCCTGTGCTTCCTTCTGCTTCTCGCCCAAGGCGAGTACGGCGACTCTTTTGGTGTGGCCTGTTCCGAAGGGAAGGACTATTGTGCTGCGCACCTGCTGGTCCGCGTGACGGGGGTCAACGCCGAGACGAACATGGAGTTCGAGGCTTTCGTCAAATTTCGCCGTCGCGCATTCTTTCGCGAGCGTCACGGCTTCCGAAAGCGGATACTGTTTCGTGAGATCGACTTTTTCGAGCAGCGCCTTGTAACGTTTTCCTGTTCTTGACATTTTCTGTTCCTCCTTGTGGTAATAGCGGGCTTTCTCGCCCTTCCACTCCCGGCGCGCCGGGAATTTTTGTTATTTTACTATTTCAAAGCCCATCGAGCGAGCGGTGCCTTCGATCATTCTCATCGCCGCCTCGATGTCGTTCGCGTTGAGGTCGGGCATCTTGAGAGCCGCTATTTCCTCAACCTGCTTCTTCGTGAGCTTGCCGACCTTGTCCTTGTTGGGGACGGCGGAACCCTTGTCTTTGCCGGCGGCCTTTTTGATGAGGACGCTCGCGGGCGGGGTCTTGAGGACAAAGGTGAAGCTGCGGTCCGCGTATACCGTAATCACGACAGGAATGATGAGTCCCGCCTGGTCTGCCGTCTTGGCGTTGAAGGCCTTGACAAATTCCATGATGTTGATGCCGCGCTGCCCCAGCGCCGGCCCTACCGGCGGCGCGGGCGTGGCTTTCCCTGCGGGGAGCTGAAGTTTAAGCTCCCCAACTACTTTCTTGGCCATAACGATGTTTCCTCCTTAGATTGCGGGCCTCCGTTCCGACTCGGAGGCTGTGTTTATTCGTCTGTCAAAGTGCGCGCGGTTTTGGCGCTATATTATTTTTTCCAAATCGCTGTAATTCGCCTCGACGTCGGTCTCGCGGCCGAAAACGGTGATTCGGAATTTGATTTTGGCCTTGTCGGTGTCTATCTCGACCACCGGTCCGCTCTGTCCGGCGAATGGCCCGTTTTTCACCTGTATCATATCTCCGACGCGGAAGTCAACCTCCACTTTCGGCTTCGGCTTGGCCTCCTCTTTGCCTATCTTGCGCATGATCTCTTCGGCTTCTTCGGGCTTGAGCGGGATAGCGTGGTTGCCGGAGCCGACGAAGCCCGTGACTCCGGGTGTATGACGGACGACGTACCATGACTGCTCTTCGAGTATCATTTCGACAAGAACATAGTTCGGGAAGAGTTTGCGTTTGACACGCTTGGTCTTTCCGTTTTTGACCGTCACTTTTTCCTCGTCCGGAACCAGAACCTTGAATATCCTGTCTTCCATGTGCAGATTGTCTCTGCGTTGTTCAAGGTTGGCCTTTACTTTCTTTTCATAGCCCGAATAGGTCTGGACTATGTACCAGGCGCGTTCCTGTGTATTTCCGAATAAATCGCTCATTTCAAAAGAGGACGAAAGTCCTCTCCACCTCCAAGATCACTTGTCGGGACTCGCAGCGGACGCCGCTTTACTGGATGAATCTGGAGAAGACTCCGGTCAGCACCAGATCCACCAGTCCGAGATAAGCCGCCGAGATGGCCGTGACGACGACCACTATAGCCGTCGAGTACCACAACTGCTGCCTCGTCGGCCACGAAACTTTTCTGAGTTCGGCTCTTGACTCCCGTACATAGTCGAGGATTTTATCCATCAACCCCGACCTCCTCGTTATATCGACTTTTGTACTTGCTGCTACGCCAAATTTCAGGAGAAAAAAATGGCAGGCCTGGAAGGATTCGAACCCTCAACCCCCGCATTTGGAGTGCGGTGCTCTAACCAGTTCGAGCTACAGACCTGCATGCAACGGGTATTCTACACTATTTGCACTCTTTATGCAAGGTGTGCTTGTCACAGAACTTGCAGTATTTTTTCTTCTCCAGCTTCTTCTGCGCTTTCTTCTTGTTCACAAGCGTGACATAGTTACGGCGCTTGCACTCGGTGCACTGAAGACCGATTATGTCGGCCATGCTTACTCACTCCTGACAGAATTTATTTTGAGGGGCGGCCGCTGTCAGCCGCCCGCTGTTTTGTGCGGCTAGTCTATAATTTGCGTGACGACGCCGGCGCCGACAGTACGTCCGCCTTCGCGT
>CAYVEQ010000007.1:49654-52202 GCA_964450835.1 uncultured Synergistaceae bacterium | reverse complement strand
AAATCTTCCTTGTACCCCTCAAACGTGTCAATGCGGGTTATGTCGTACAGTATGCGGTTGTAGCGGATAACGTACGCCGTCGTCAGGTCGGCCCTGAAATTTATCTAGAACAGGACTTCTTCCTTGTAGTTTGTCGTCGCCGCCGCGCCCGACGGACTTCTCCCTGTCAAGGCGCAGTGTCTTGGCAATCGGCTGATTGGCAAGGACGACGGATTTCCTCTTGTCGGGCCACGTGAATTGATAACGTTCCCGCGCCCCCTCAACCACGGAAGCGGAAATTTCCTGCCGCAGGACGTCCGCGTCGATTGCGCGGACAACCTCGCCCGACTCGCTGACGGTCTCGGTCACGGCGTTCGGGAACAACTCCGCCAGCTTTCTGTAATTCTCGTCCGCTTTGTTCGCTGTCCGCATTTTGAGCCTGTCCATGTCAAGCGCGCTCCCCTTTCGTTTTTGTCCCCGCGTCCGTCGCGCGCGTTCGCGTCAACCGATTCAGTTTATCATTTATTCGGCCCGTCCGCACGCGAAATTTAATGCGGCGGCGAAAGGCAGGCCGGCGCATGTGACAGAATAAAAAACAAAAAAACCGCGGACTGCGTAATCCGCGGCTTTTTGCGGCTGTGCCGGCCGGGCGTTTATTTGATGACGCCGATTTCTTTGTAGTACTTCTCCGCGCCGGGGTGAAGCGGCAGGCTCGCGATGTCTTTCACGGCGTCTTCGGGCTTGAGGCCTTTAAGGTTTTTCTGCGCCTCGCCGAGTTCGCCGATGTGCTCCCAGAAGGATTTGGTGAGGTTGTAGACGAGATCCTCGGAGAGGTCGCCGCGGCAGAACATCACCATTTTGATGGCGCTGGTCTTAACCGGATTCGGCTGGTTGGGGTACGTGTCAGCGGGTATGACGAAGCGCGCGTACCACGGGAAGCGCTGCTGCAGCGCGGCTAATGTCTCGTCGTCGATTTCAAGCAGCTTGCAGCCGGAGCTGAGCGCCTGCGAGACCGCGGCGGCGGGGGCGCCGGACATTATCCACGCGCCGTCAAGCGTGCCGTTCTGGAGCATGTCGGCGGCGTTGCCGAAGGCGATAAGCTCGGTGCGGATGTCGTCCGGGAATTTGAGGCCGACTGTGGTGAAGTGGTTGTCGCACTCGTTGTAAACCGACGAGCCGGCGGCGGCGACGGCGAAGTGCTTGCCCTTGATCTCTTTCAGCGATGTGACGCCGGACTTCTCCGTGACTACGACCTGGTTGGGGTTCATGTAGAGGCCGGCGATGACTTTGAGGTCCTCATAGGCGTGGCCGGCGAAGCTGTCGGTGCCTTTGAGGCACTGGAGCACGTTGGAGCTGATGGCGATGGCGACCTGCGCCTCGCCGTCGGAGACCATGTTGAGGTTTTCGATGCCGCCCGCGGAGGCCTGGCTCGCGGCCTGAACGCCTTCGACGTTCTTCGTCCAGTTGTTCGTAATAGCCGCGCCTACGGCGTAGAGAGCGCCAGAGGCGTCGGCGGTCGGGAAGTTAATCTTCACGTCCGCGAACGAGGCGCCCGCGGAAAGAAGAGCCGACAGTGCGGCAAGACAGATAACGCGTTTGAACTTCATGATACAAGACCTTCCTTTCGTTCTTTTTGCAAATGACGGTCGCGCGACCGTAAAACCCGAAGAAATCATACCTTGCGGCTGAAGAACTGCCGTGCCGCTACTGCCGCGAACGCGCCGATTCCCACGACGTCGGTGATGACGCCGGGATAGAGCAGAGTCGGCGCGATAGCGATGAGAATCAGCCGCTCGACAAGAACGCATTTTTTCATCAGCCAGCCTTCAAGCCCCGCCACAAGCGACGCGGTGCCCAACAGCGCCGTGCAGGCCGCCCACGCGGCGGCGCCGGCCGGAGCCGCGCCGGAGCCGATGAGGAGCACGGGGTCGTTCAGGAAGAAGAACGGAATGATGAAGCCTATCGCGCCGAGCCTCACGGCCCACAGCCCCGTCATGGTCTGGTTGGAGCCGGCGATGCCGGAGGCCACGTAGGCGCTTATCGCCACGGGCGGCGTGATGTTGGAGAGGCAGGCGTAGATGAGACAGAATAGGTGGCTCGTCAGCGCGAGGGCGCCCGATTTGAGCAGAACCGGAACCGCAACCGCCTGGACAATGACATAGGCCGCCACTCCCGGGACGCCCATGCCGAGAATCGTCGACATGATCATGACGAGGAAGCCCGTCAGGTAGATATTGTCGTTTTTAACGAGGTCGAGAATCAGGTAGCCCATGTTCAGCCCGAGGCTCGTCAGAGTAACAGTGCCGATGATGACGCCGATGACCACGCAGCAGACGCCGACGGAAACGGCTCCCCTCGCGCCCTCGATCGTCGCGTCGATTATCTTGCGCGCCGTCATGCGCGTCCTGGGGCTCAGCCAGCTTGCGGCCAGCGTGCCGAAAATCGAAAAGACCGCCGCGAAGAGAGGCGTGTAGCCCGCGAACATAAGCCCGATGAGCATGACCAGAGGCAGCGCCATGTGTCCCTGTTCTTTGAGAACCTTCCACGCGTCGGGCAGGTTCTCGCGCGA
>CAYVEQ010000007.1:0-49554 GCA_964450835.1 uncultured Synergistaceae bacterium | reverse complement strand
AAGCCGCTGTATTTGAGGTAAGCACCGAAAAGGACAAAGAGGAAGATGTACGTCGCCGAGACGCCGACGCCTGTGCCGAGCACGCCCTGCGTTCCCCAGAACTGTGCGATCAGCACGCGCCTGAGCATGAAGCCGTTGTGCCCGAGATAGCCGGGGAGGTAGACGCCGAACCAGTTGTATGCGAGAAAGACGAGCGCGAGCACCGCAAGGTTGAACGACACGCGGCGGGTGGCCTCGAAGATCATCAGCAGAGCCGCGCCTGCGACGAATATCTCGAAAGTCGTAACACGTCCGCCCGTCATAGCTATGCGCTCGTAGTTGAGAATCAGATAGCCGAACGTGAAGAGCGTGACCGCGATAAAGAAAATATCCCACAGCGGGGGGAGAAAGCGCACGCGCCGCTCCGAGCGGTATGTCGGGAAGAGTATGAAGGTGAACGAGAGCAGAAAGATGCAGTGCACAGCGCGCAGGTTGACGGCGCTGATTACCCCCAGCGTCGTGTAGTAAAGCTGAAAGGCCGCCCACACACACAACGCGGCGGCGATTATGCCCGCCATCGGCCCCTTGTAGGTGCGCATGCGCGCCTCGGCCTCTTTTTCTTCCAAAAGCTCCTGCGCTTTCCTGTCAAGCGCCGCCTGATCTGACTGGGCCATGAGGAATGTTCCCTTCCGTGAACGTTATAAAGCTTTACTATTTTACACTTAAAAAGCAGGAATCACAAGCAGGATAAGAGAACTCCGGCACGCGCAAAAAAACCGCGCCGGATTTTCGTTCCGGCGGCGGGTTTTTCACGATCGCGTGCGCGAGGCGGTTTTAATGCTTTTTGCCTGCTCCGGCAGCGCCGCGGCGGAGCGGCGGGTTCGCGCTCCCGTCAGGGCTGTCTGCCAATGTAAGCGAGAATTCCCCCGTCAACGTAGAGTATCTGGCCGTTGACGAAATCGGAGGCGGAAGATGCGAGGAAGACGGCGGGGCCTTTCAGGTCGGAGGGGTCGCCCCAGCGTCCCGCCGGCGTTTTGGAAATGATGAAGCTGTCGAAGGGGTGCCTTGAGCCGTCCGCGCCGCGCTCGCGCAGAGGCGCGGTCTGCGGCGTCGCGATGTAGCCGGGGCCGATGCCGTTGCACTGAATGTTAGCCGCGCCGTACTCCGCGCAGATGTTGCGCGTCAGCATTTTGAGGCCGCCTTTCGCCGAGGCGTAGGCCGAGACTGTCTCGCGCCCGAGCTCGCTCATCATCGAGCATATATTTATTATCTTGCCGCGCCCTTTCTTTATCATGCCCGGTATGACGGCTTTCGCGCATATGAAGGGGCCGACGAGGTCTATATCGACAACCTGACGGAAGTCCTCCGCGCTCATCTCGGTCATCGGGACGCGCTTTATTATCCCGGCGTTGTTGACGAGAATATCTATTGTTCCGATGTCGTTCTCTATTTTCGAGACGAGCTCGCGCACTTCATTTTCTTTCGTAACGTCCGCGATGTAGCCGTGCGCCTCTATATCCGCGGCGAGGTAGGCCGCGAGCGCCGCGTCCAGGTTGGCGCGGCTTCTGCAGTTGAACGCCACGCGCGCTCCGGCTTCGGCCAGCGCCTCGGCAATCGCGAAACCTATCCCGTAGGCGCCGCCCGTAACCAGCGCCGTCCGTCCTTCAAGTGAAAACATTTCTTTCAACATCGCCAGCTCCTTTCCGTTATATATAACGAGAGCGCCGCGCCCTTCGGGCGCGGCGTCTTGCGGAATTTCCGGATTTTTTGTTACGCTTTTTTACCCCTGCTCATCACTGCGTTTTTGATGTGCCCGCCAAAGAGGCTTATTATGATGAGAGCGATAAAGAACCAGCAAATGAACGAATTGAAGAAAACCCGCGGGTCTCCGCCGGATTTCAAGAGCGCCGTGCGGAAATTTTTCTCCGCCATCGGGCCTAAGATAAGGCCCAGTATCGCGGGGCTCGTCGGGACCTTCACCTTGCCGAGGAAATAGCCAACGATGCCGGCGACGAGCATGACCCAGACGTCGAAGAGGCTGTTCTTCATCGCGAAGGAGCCTATCACGCAAAGCGCGAAAATTATCGGCGTCAGTATCCCTTTCGGAACGGTGAGGACTTTTGTGAAGAGTCTGATGCCGGCGAAGCCGAATATGCACATCAGCGTGTTCGCGACGAACATTCCGAGGAATATGGAGTAGACAAGAGCTTCGTTCGTCTCAAAGAGCATCGGCCCCGGCTGGAGTCCCTGTATCGTCAGAGCGCCGATCATGATGGCCGTTACCGCGTCGCCTGGCACACCTAGGGTAAGCATCGGTATCATGGCGCCGCCGGTAACGCCGTTGTTGCCGCCTTCAGGTCCCGAGATGGCCTCCACGGAGCCCTTGCCGAACAGCTCCGGCTCTTTGGCGATGCTGCGCGCGGTGTTGTAGCCGACGAAGGAGCCTATGTCGGCTCCGGCCCCTGGGATTATGCCGATAAAAGTCCCGATGAGGCCCGTTACAGGCGCGACGCGCAGTATCTTCTTCAGGTCTTCTTTCTTTGGCAGGATATTGGTTATTTTGGCCCCGACCTCGTCTTTGTCGAATATCGTCTCGATATTTTCAAAGGCCTGGCTCATCGCGAAAAGCCCTATCATTATAGGAATGTAGCTGATGCCGCCCATGAAATTGTAATTGCCTTCCGGCGAGAAACGGATGTAGCTCGTTACGCTGTCGATGCCGACCGTGGCGACCAGTATTCCGAGGCAGCCGCAGATGAGTCCCTTCTCGATGTCTTCGCCCGAGATGTTGCCTATTATGCAGAGGCCGAAAACCGCGAGCAGGAAAAATTCCGCCGAGCTGAATCTGAGCGCGAGCTTAGCGAGCTGCGGGCTGATGAGCCAAAGGCACAGCACGGAAATGACGCCGCCCGTGTAGCTGGCGAGCGTGGCGGCTCCCAGCGCGCGCCCCGCCTCGCCTTTTCTCGCCAGCGCATATCCGTCGATAGCCGTGGCCGCGGAGGCCGGAGTACCCGGCGTGTGCAGGAGGACGGCGGAGATGGAGCCGCCGTAGATAGCGCCGCAGTAGATGCCGAGCAGCATCAGTATGCCCTGCGCCGCGTCCATGCCGAAGGTCATCGGCAGAAGCAGAGCGACGCCCATGGTCGCGGTCAGTCCGGGGAGCGCCCCGATACAGATGCCGCACGCCACGCCCAGCGCCATGTAGAGAAATACTATCGGTGTCAGACAGGTAGTAAAGATTTCAGCAAGCAATGCCATGATTTATGACCCCCTATCACAGCCTGATAAGCCCGAACGAGCCGACGGGCACGTTCAGCACATACTGGAATACGCCGTATATGACCGCCGTGACAGCTACCGAGATGATTAACGAAACAAGAACGCTTCTCTTTGAAAACCATTTGATGAAGATAAATTCAAGAACCGTCGTGGTGACGATAAAGCCCACAGGTTCCAGAAGAATGACATACGCTATAAGTATCGCCATGGAGATATAGGCCCGCCGGGCCCCTTGGCCGGTCAGCACTATATCGGTGTTTTTTTCAGGCGTCATTTTCCATGTGCGGTATAACATAATAAGGGAACAGGCTATCATAACGATGGAGATAGCCATAGGCCACAGTCCGGGGCCCGGCACGCCGGTGCCGTAACTCTCGGCGGTCGGGTATGTGAGAGAAACGGCGATAATGCCGATACCCAGCAATATACATAAAGCGGCCAAGACAAGATTGCCCTTTTTCATAAGGATTATTACCCCCTGTTTATCCGACTCTGAACGCGGCTGTCGCCCGCCGCCATATAAAGCGGGGGGAAAGCGGAACGGCAAAGCGCCGCTCTCCCCCTCTTAACGCTGTCCCTTTGGACCGACGGCCGGGATTATTTCACCTTAAGTCCGAGAGTGTCGACAAGTTCCGTGTAGAGCTTCAGCTGGTCGGCTATCATCTGGTTAAACGACGGGCCGTCCATGATGTCGATGATGTTGTTGGTGTTAGCCATGAATTCCTTGAACTGGTCGGATGCGGCCGCTTCCGAGAAGATACGGTAGAGCTCCGCTACCACATCGTCAGGCGTCGAGGCGGGGACGCCGAGTCCGCGCCATGTTCCGAGCACCGCGTTGTAGCCCAGCTCTTTGAAGGTCGGGACGTCGGGCTGCGCCGCGAGGCGGTCGTTCGCCATGACTGCGAGAACTCTCAGCTTGCCGGAACGCACGAAGGAGTCGACCTCTGCGTAGGAAACCGAAACGGCGTCAATGTGTCCGCCGAGAAGATCGGTGATAGCGGGGTTGGCCCCGTCATAACCCACGTGCTTGAATTTGGAGCCGGTCTCTTTGGCAAGGCCCGCCGCGGCGAGATGCCAGATGGCTCCGATTCCGGAGTTTCCGATCTGCACTTCATTCTGCTTTGAATATTCGATGAAGTCCTGAATCGTCTTGAAACGATCGTCGTCGGCTTTGACCGTTATCGCGGAGGCCGCCGAGTTGACCAGCATGATAGGCTTGAACTGGGTATAGGTAAGGCCCGCGTTGTTGCCCATCGCTTCGAGAGTGGCGAGTTCGACCGTAATCATCGTGATTATCGAGCCGTCCGGCGCCGCGTTGGCCCCGTAAAGCATACCGACCGCGCCGCCCGCGCCGGAACGGTTCTCAACGGTGATGTTCTTGAAAGAGCCCTTCGCCGCGTCAGCCAGACCGCGCATGACAGCGTCCGTGCCGCCGCCGGCGTCGTAAGGAACGACGCATGTTACGCTCATCTTCGAGAAGTCGGGCGCTGCCGCCGCCTCTTTCTGCGCGACGCCCATAAGGACGACCGCGAATGCCAACGCGATAACCAACAGTTTCTTTGACATACTCCCTACCTCTTTCTTTGAAAGATTTTGGCGCGGCATCAAAGCCGCGTTCCCAAGTTTATTTTTGACGCCCGAAGGCGGTCAAAACATGTCAGCGAGTTGCCAGAATGCCGCCTATTTTCTGTCAAAGGCGGAAACCGCGGCGATCAAAGAACGGGCCGCGTCTGTTATTTTACCAAATTCTCCCGCTTCTATCCACGCGCGGTTTGCGAGGTTGCCGCCGACTCCCGCGCCGACAGCTCCCGCCGCGAGAAAATCTCCTATGTTCTTCTCGTTTATGCCGCCGACGGCCATGATTTTAATGTGGCTCAGCGGCGCGCGCACGGCTTTAAGGTAACCGGGGCCCAGATCCGCAGCGGGGAAGAGCTTGACAATATCCGCGCCCGCGCGGTGAGCCGTCATAATCTCGCTGGGCGTGAGAGCGCCCGGCATCGACACGAGCCCGAGCTCGCGCGTGCGCTTTATGACGTCGACGTTTGTGTCCGGAGAAATGATGAAAAGCCCGCCCGCAGAATGAGTGAGGTCGACGAGTTCGGTTTGCGTGACGGTGCCGGCTCCCACGAGCATCTTCCCCTCGAACGCGCGGGCTATATCGCCTATCGCCTGCGCGGTGCCGGGCCAGCTTTCAGGCTTCTTCTGGTCATAGGTGACCTCCATGAGCCTGACGCCGCCCTCGTAGAGAGCTTTCGCGACTTTCATGCACTGTTCGCCGCCGACGCCTCTCGCTATTGCGATGATCTTTTCCCGAAGCGCCAGCTCAATGACCTTTTCACGCATGACAAAGCCTCCAGTTTCTTTGAAATTTACTGTTTATTATATTTTACTACAAAAAAAGATTTTTTTACCGGCGGCGCCGCCATTTTCACGCCGCGAGGCGATAAGATAAACGCCGAGATAATATAGCCGGAGCAGCGGGATTCCTCCGCGGCCCGCGTTTTCGCGCGCGCTGCCCCGCAGACCCTTCGCCCGCCTGCCGCGCGCTCGCGCCGCGTGAACTCGCGAGTTTCGCTCGCGTGCGCGAAGCCAGCGAGATTTCGCCGCGAATCCGGGCGCCGCTATTGAAAAATAAAAGTTTTGCGGATATAATATGTAGCCGTCGGGCGATTAACTCAGCGGTAGAGTGTCACCTTCACACGGTGGAAGTCGTTGGTTCGAACCCAATATCGCCCACCATTCCGCAAAAACAGACAAGGCTCCGAACGGGGGCCTTGTTCTTTTAATTCCAATCGCCTTTCGGCCTTAACCGCGCGAGGGGGCGCGGGGCTTTCCTTACGCCGGCAAATCCTGTTTGTTCCGGTATTTGTCGAGCTCGTGCTTTTTCACCCAGAGGAAGCAGGCAAGGTGCGCGAAGAACGTAAGCGTCCATGAGATCGGGTAGGAGAGGTATATCGTGATGACGGAATGGAAGGCCGGAACCGCGAGCATCGCCGTTATCCATACCACGCGGAAGAGGCAGACGCCGAGCAGCGTGACAATCATCGGCAGGAGCGAGTAGCCTGCGCCGCGCACCACTCCGCTTGTAACTTCCATCAGGCCGCAGATCGCGTAGGGGATTACGATTATTTTCATTCTTTCCCCGGCGACTGCCTTGACCGCTTCGCTTGAAGTGTAAAGGCCGAGTAGCCGGGAACTGAATAAGAGAATGGCGGAGCCGACGAGCACTCCGACCGCGACGCTGCATATCAGCCCCGCTTTCATCACTTTGTATACGCGGTCTATCTTGCCCGCTCCTATGTTCTGGCTGGTGAACGAAATCGTCGCGTGATAGAAGGCGCTCATCGAAAAGTAGACGAACAGCTCAATGCTGTCGGAGGCGCTGTTCCCGGCCACGACGGTCGCGCCGAAAGCGTTTATCCGCGACTGTATGACGACGTTCGACAGTGAGAAAAGCACGCCCTGCAGCCCCGCCGGAACCCCCAGGCGCAGAATGTCCCGCAAGCTCGCCCAGTCTGTCCGCACCCGTCCGAACGAAAAGCGCATCGGCCCCGTCTCGCGCGCCAGACAGCGCAGCACGAGGAAACAGGAGAGGCACTGCGATATAACCGTGGCTATTGCCACTCCCGCCACGTCAAGACGAAGATATATGACGAAGAACAGGTTAAGTATCACGTTTAACACGCCCGAAAGCGAGAGGTAGAAGAGAGGACGGCGCGTGTCGCCGCTCGCGCGCAGAACGGCGCTGCCGAAGTTATAAAGAAGCATCGGCGTCATGCCGAAGAAATATATTGCGAGGTAGAGCGTGGCAAGGCCCAATATCTCCGCCGGCGCGTTCATGAGCGTCAGTATTTTGCGCGCGAAGACAAGGCCGAATAGCGTCAGGAAAATTCCGCAGACCAGTGCGATGACCATCGATGTGGAGGTCGCTTTTCTTATCCCCTCCTCGTCCTTCGCGCCGAAGTAGCGCGCCACGAGGACGTTGGTGCCCATCGATATTCCGAGAAAGAGATTTGTCATAAGCCCGATAAGCGATGAATTGGAACCGACGGCGGCAAGCGAATGGTCGCCCGCGAAGCGCCCGACGACTATTATATCCGCCGCGTTGAAGAGCAGCTGAAGCACGCTTGTCAGCATCAGGGGGATCGCGAAGAGCAGCATTTTGGGCATTATGCGTCCCTCGCACATATTTATAGTGTATTTTCCGCTGCCGCCGCTCTGAAGAACTGACTTTGCGCGGCCTTTGAACAATAACATCCGTTCCGCTCCCGTTTAATTAAAACTTTTTGCTGCCGGCGCACGCGCGCATTCGGCGGAAGTATTCTAACATGCCGGATTTTTTTTGCAATGTTTTGCGTGGGCCGCTTCTTTAACTCTCCGCATTTCCCCGGCGGCCGGCTTTCTGCAGGAGATCTATGATCAAAGATGACAGCGTGACCGTAATTAAGGAAAAAATTATGCGGCGGGCCGGAATATAGGAAAGCGAGAGGGCCAGCACGGTAATGTCCGTGACGAGGTAGGCGCGCGCGAGGCGCCATTTCGTGACGCGCGATATAGTGAGAGCGAGCGCGTCGTCGCCTCCGCAGGAGCCTCCCCCGCGCACGACAAGACCGACGCCCGCGCCGACGAAAAGGCCGCCCAAAAGCGCGGCGGCAAGAGGCGCGCCGGACAAATCGGGCAGCAGGGGCGGGAACTTCTCCCATATTCCGAAAAACAGCGCGAGGCAGGCGGTGCTCACGGCGGAAAGGCAGATGAAGCGTCCGCCGAGGAACCTGAAGGCGATAAGATAGCACGCGGCGTCGAGCATGGGCGTCGCGATTGAGGGAGAAATGCCGAACCAGCGGTTCGCGAGCAGAATAAGGCCGATTACGCCGCCCTCCGTTATGCCTGTGCGCTGATGTATGTTGTATACGCCGAAGGTGGAGACAGCGGTTCCCGCCAAAATCATCGCGGCGCGCGCGAAAGAGAGCGGCAATGCGGCTCTGACGGCCTCGGTAATTCCGCGAAGCGCGCCCTGTTTCATGTTCTGCATATTACGCCTCTTTTGCCGGCGGGCGGCAGACGCCCGATGCGCATTCGAGGGCCCCTATCTCGGCTTCAAGCCATTTTGACGCAGGGTGGCGCCCCATGCCGAGCCACGCCGCCGTGTGCAGATGAAGGCATTTCGGCGCGAAGGCGCCGCGCGAGCGGTCCGCGCCGCCTACGCCGCTTTCTGCGACTACGGCGAAAATCGCGGGCGAAGAGCTTTGAAGCGCCCGCCGTGTGTCCGGCGGCACGAGGGAAAGGCGAGCCTCGGCGTAAGAGGCGTGATAACGCGCGACTTCTTCAGGCATTGAGGATAAAATTTTCGCGAGTTCCGCTATTTTACGCATGGACTCAAGCTCCCCGCAGCGGCGTTTGAGAAAGGGGCAGGTGAGCCAGAAGAGCGTCGGGAACGGTTTTATGTCGCGGGTAAGAGGCGAGGAGACTACCGTCTGCGGGAAACCGAAGCGGCATCGCCTCGCCACGGCGACGACTTCGGCGCCGGCGAAAAACCGCCCTCCGTTCTGCGCGGCGAGAGTTTCAACGTCGGCCGCGGTCAGCGCGCTCCAAAAAGCCGGAGGGGAGATCCCCTCCGGCTTAAACGGTTTAGGCTCAGTCAATTATCTTTTTCCCGAAAAGTTGCTGCCGCCGCGGCGCTTGGCGCCGCGCGGGTCTTTGTTCTTGCTGTTGAGGTCGGCGATCTTTTCGTCGCTGAACTTCATGAAGCCCGCGAGCTTTTTCTCAAAATCCTCCTCGCGGCGCGCCGGCGGGCGCGTCTCCCGCGCCTGAAGAGCCTTGACGGACAAATCTATGCGTCCCTTGTCGTCGATCTTGATGACCTTCGCGGTAACTTTCTGCCCCTGTTCAAGAACGTCCTCGACTTTTTTCACATAGTTATGGGAGAGTTCGGAAATATGCACCATCGCTTTCCTCCCCGACTCAAGCCGTATAAAGGCGCCGTATGGAGCGATATGCTCCACCGTTCCGCTAACCGTTTCTCCCACGCTTACCGCGGGCGCCGCCGCAGCCGACTTCTCTGCCATCTGTGGTTTTGACCTCCAAAAAGTGTTTGAAATAAAAGCAAAAAATGTATTTCGCAGACCCCGAGGGGTCACTGACCGAATTTTATCACATTTACGGCCTTTGAGCCCAACCTGAAGTTCCCGCCCGAAAGGAACGCGGGCCATTCACGGCACGCTTTCAGACTATTTGGGCGTTATGCCCAGCTCCTCCAGAAACAGCGAGCTCAGCACTTTTATGTACGTTCCTTTCATGCCTAGGCTGCGGCTCTCGATGATGCCAGCGCTTCCCAGCTTCCGGAGCGCGTTTACAATGACGCTCCTTGTCACGCCGACGCGGTCGGCGACTTTGCTCGCGACAACGACGCCCTCGGAGGAGCCAAGGTCTTCTATTATGTGGCGGAGGGACTCCACCTCTGAATATGAGAGGGCGCGCATCGCCATCTGCACGACGAGGCGCTCGCGGCCGCGCTCTTCTATCGATTTGCTCCTGTCGTTCAGGATTTCAAGGCCGACGACAGTCGACAAATACTCTGCGAGAACAAGGTCGCGCGTATCAAACTGGTATTCGAAGCGGGCGAGTATGAGAGTGCCGAGCCTGTCGCCGGCGCCGTTGATAGGCACCATCACGACATGTTTGTTGGAATAGGCGCAGGGCTGATCCGCGTAGGCGCAAAGCCCGTGGTCTGTATGGTTGACGAGGGCGCCGTGCAGGCTGTTCGCCTTTTCGACGTAGGCCTGGGGCATAGAGCCGTTCATCAGTATCTCGGCCATCAGCGGGCAGTCGTATTCGCTCGTCCACGCGTAGCCGAGAATGTGTCCCTCTTTGTTTATTATGTAGACGTTCGCCGCCGAAAGGTCGCACAAGAGCCTCGCGAGCTTCGGATAGTCGGGCGTGCCGCTGTCCTTGCCGGACTGAAGCACGCGGCTCACTACACGGGTTTTCGCGAGAAGATCCTGCATAGCGCTCTCGTCCTTTATTTTCGGACGGTTTTCAAGTAATTCTCTGGGTGTCTTCATATAAAATTTATCCTCCTTGAAGTCATGCCTCTTCGCATAACCCCGGCTCTTCTCCCGCCGACGCAAGCGGGTGCGCCGATAAGTAACTTTTCTTAATCTGCGACGGAGTTATTTTCAGGTACCGCTGTGTAGCCGCTATGCTGTCGTGGCCTAAAAGTTCCTGCACCACTTTCAGCGGCGCGCCGTTCTCAAGCATATGAGTCGCGTAACAGTGGCGCAGCGTGTGCGGCGTAACGCCGCTCAGACCAACCCTGCGCGCGGCGCGGGTGACAATTCTGTCTACCGTCCTTACAGTGAGCCTGTCTGCCTCTTTTTCGGAAGGGAAGACAGGCCCGTCGGACGCCACGCACGTAATGTCGCGCCACTCTTCCAGCAGTTCCCGCGCTGGAACTCCGAAGGGGGCCATCCTCTCCTTATCTCCTTTTCCGAAGACTCTCAGGATACGCTCTTCCAGCTCGACGTTTCCCCACGTAAGCCCGATCAGTTCTGAGACGCGCAGCCCGGCGCTGTAGAGCAGTTCAAGCACCAGCCTGTCGCGCCTGTAATGCTCCGACGCGGCGTCGGGGCCATCCGAGAGAAGTTTTTCCACATCGCCTCGCGATATGGCGCGCGGCAGCGTGTCAGGCTTTTTCGGCCCCTTCATGCCGAATGACGGATCGCCCGCTATTCTTCCGGTTTCGGACATCCACGCGGTAAATCCTCTTACCGCGGATAGCCTGCGCGAAGCGGACGTTTTCGCCTCGCCGATTCCTATTACGCTGCTCAGGAATATCCTGACAGCCCTCGTATCTATCTCCGCAACGTCCGTTATGCCCTGTCCTTCGAGATAATCTCTGAAATGCCGCAAATCGACACGGTAATTTATCCGCGTGTTATCGGATTTGCCAAGCGACCGGAGATAGTCCAGATATGATTCGATGCACTCAGAGATATTATCCGCCATGGACGCTATTCTATCATGTAAATTGTAAATAGCAATGGAAATTTTAAGAAAGTTCATAAAAAACGTTAAATGAAGAAACTTCGGCGACGCCGGTGAAAGCGGGCGCGGCCCAGGCAGTGCAGGCCCCGGACAGCCCGCGCGGCGTGAAAAAATTTTCTCGGGAGCCGCGCGTGCACACGGCTCGCATCCGCGCGGCTAAATAGTTTTTCCGAGGGCCGCGCGCATAAGCGGCAAAAGAAAAGGCCGGACACGCCGTCCGGCCGGCCTTTTTGAGTTTTTTTATTTTCCCGGCGCGAAGAGCTCCGCGTGACGCGCCATGAATCTGTCAAGAGCGTCAAGCGACCTGCGCGCGTAGGCTTCGCAGCGCTCCTGCCTTTTGAATATCTTTTTGCCAAGGCGCGGGAAGATGCCGAGATTTACGTTCATCGGCTGAAAGCTCTCGGGAAGGGCCGTTTCCAGATAATTCAGAAGCGAGCCGACGGCTGTCTCTTTCGGGAAGTCCGGTTCGGCTTCCCCGCGCAGCCTCGCGCAGAGAAATATCGCGGCGGCGAGTCCCATCGCCGTGCTTTCAAGATAACCCTCGACGCCGGACGCCTGCCCCGCAATATAAAGCGCGTCGCGCCCTTTGAACCTCAGATGTCCGTCGAGTACGCGCGGCGCGCAGACGAAGAGGTTCCTGTGCATCACGCCCTTGCGCACGAACTCCGCGTCTTTCAGCGCGGGAATGAGGCGGAATACCCGTTCCTGCTCGCCCCACTTCAGGTTGGTCTGAAAACCGACTATGTTAAAGAGCGTCCCTTCGGCGTTGTCCTGCCGCAGCTGCACGACGGCGTACGGCGTCTTTCTTCCATCCGCCTCAAAACCCACCGGGCGCAGCGGGCCGAAGAGCAATGTCTGTTCGCCGCGCTTCGCGATTGTTTCGACAGGAAGACAGCCTTCGAAGTGGCGCGTCTCTTCCCCCTCAAATTCATGACGCGGAGCCGTCTCAGCGTCTGTCAGCTCGCGCCAGAATATTTTGTATTCCTCCTCAGACATCGGACAGTTTATATAATCGCCCTCGGCTCCGTAGCGGTTGGCAAAAAAGGCTTTTGTCATGTCGACTGTCGTGACGTCGACTATCGGGGCGACGGCGTCGTAGAAATATAAAAAATCCTCGCCGGTAAGCTCGGCAAGTTTCCCTGCCATCGCGGCGCTCGTAAGAGGGCCCGTCGCGATTATGGCGGGCTCCTCGGGAAGCGCGCGCAGTTCCTCGCGGATAAGTTCTATATTCGGGTGCGACGATATTTTGGCGTCGACCGCCGACGCGAAACGTCCGCGATCCACGGCAAGGGCGTTGCCGGCGGGAACGCGCGAGCGCAGGGCGCACTCCATTATCAGGCTGCCCATGCGCGAAAGTTCCGCTTTTAATATTCCCGCCGTCGTCGTGGTTTTTTCGCCGCCCAGTGAATTGCTGCAGACAAGCTCGCCGAGCATTCCCGTTTGGTGCGCCGGGGTCATTTTGTTAGGGCGCATCTCATACAGCCGCACCTTTACGCCGCGGGACGCGAGCTGCCACGCTGCCTCGGCGCCTGAAAGGCCGCCTCCCGCCACAGTTACGACGGCTTTACATATCTTGGACATCTTCACCCGCTTCTTCCGCGCCGCGCGCGGCCTCTTCATTAACGGGCTTCTTCCACGTCACATAGTCGCATTCTGGGTAGCGGTCGCAGCCGTAGAAAAAGCGCCCAGCCGCCTTGCCTTTTGTCGATTTGCGGCGCACAAGCTCGCCCTGCCCGCACTTCGGACATTTTACGCCTGTCGTCTCCGCTATATTGCGGGTGTAGCTGCACTCGGGATAGCCGCTGCAGCCGATGAACTTGCCGAAACGCCCGTGCCTGACCACAAGGTCGCGGCCGCACTCCGGACACTTCTCCCCGGTAGGTTCCGGGGCCGGCCTCGCGCTTTCGCCGTGCGCGGAAACGTCGTCCACAGCCGGCTTGAAATCTTTCCAGAATCCGGCCACCAGGCTTTTCCATTCCGTATCGCCGGACTCGACACTGTCGAGATTTTTCTCCATTCCTGCCGTGAAGTCAACGTTGATGAGCGCCGGGAAGTATTTCACAAGGAAATTATTTACGCGCCTTCCGAGCTCTGTCGGATCAAGCCTCTTGCCTTCTTCTCCGCGGTCGACGTACCGGCGTTCAAAAAGTCTCTCGATTATCGTCGCGTATGTGGAGGGGCGGCCGATTCCGTTTTCTTCAAGCGCCTTTACAAGTCCCGCTTCCGTGTACTGCGCCGGCGGCTGCGTGAATTTCCGTTCTTTTGTTATTCCGTCGATGCCGAGTGTTTCTCCCTTAACTGCCGGCTCTACCGCAGCCTCTTTTATGTCTAAAGGGTAGACGCGCCCCCAGCCGTCAAATGTGACGGCGACTCCGGCCTGCCTCATCTGGTAGCCCGCGGAGCTGCATGCGAGGCTCGTCCTCGCGATGACGGCATCTTTCATCTGGCTCGCTATGAACCTTCCCCATATAAGCTTGTAGAGCTTATACTGCTCCTCCGTCAGATAGGGTCTGACAGATTCGGGCGTGAGAGAGGCGTCCGTCGCGCGTATCGCCTCGTGCGCGTCCTGCGCAATGCCTTTCGCGGTTTCCACGTTCGGCGAAGACGGAAGATAGTTTTCTCCGAAATGCTCGCGTATGAAAGCGCGCGAAGCGGCGACGGCCTCCGGGGCAAGGCGCGGACTGTCCGTGCGCATATAAGTAATCAGCCCAGTCGGACCGCGCCCGGGAATCTCAACCCCTTCGTAGAGCGTCTGCGCGACGCGCATCGTGCGTCTCGGAGCGAAGCCGCACCGGCGCGACGCCTCCTGCTGGAGCGTGCTTGTCTTAAAGGGCGGGTTAGGCTGTTTTTTGCTTTCCTTTGTGACGTATTCGTCGACCGTGAGCTTGCCGCCGCGTATGGCGGCTTCGGCGCGCGCCGCCTCTTCCGCGTTCTTTATCTTGACGGCTTTGCCGTTGTATTTTTCTACCCGCAGCTTGTAGCGGCGCCGCGAGTCCGCGCTTGACGCGGCCACGTCAATCAGCCAGTATTCCTCGGGGATAAAACGCTCGATTTCTTCCTGGCGCTCGCAGATGAGACGCAGAGCGACGGACTGCACGCGCCCCGCCGAAAGGCCGCGCTGTACTTTGTGCCACAGGAGAGGGCTTAGCTCGTATCCGACGAGGCGGTCGAGCACGCGGCGGGCCTGCTGCGCCTCTACCAGATTCATGTTGATAACGTCAGGCTCGGATATCGCGCTTTTTACGCCGCGGCTTGTGATTTCGTGCATTCTGACGCGGCATTTTTCCGCCGTGTCAATGTCAAGCAGCGTCGCCAGATGCCACGCGATCGCCTCGCCCTCGCGGTCGGGGTCAGAGGCCAGCAGCGTCGCCGCGCTTGCCGACGACGCGGCCTGAAGCGTCTTTATCAGGTCTGCCTTGCCGCGCACCTGTATATATTCCGGCTCAAAGCCGTTTTCAGTATCTATCGCCATGCGGCCTTTCGGAAGATCCCTTACATGTCCGATGCTGGCAAGCACGCGGTATTTAGGGCCGAGTATCTTTTCCAGAGTTTTAGCTTTCGCGGGAGATTCTACTATAACAAGGGTCTTTCCGCCGTACTGTGAGAGCTGCCGCGTTTTAGCAGAGTTGCCGGCCGGATTTTTTTTCGCGGAGCTTTTCGCCGCGCCGTCTTTTTTCCCGGCGCGTTTTGCCGCGCTTTTTTTTGCCGCGGCTGCCGCCGTTTCAGCGGCTGTTTCTTTTTTCGTGGCGGTTCTCTTCGTCTTTGTTCCGGCGAGCGTTTTTTTTACCGCGGCCTTTCCGGCGCCGCCGGCCGTTTCTTTTTCATTTCCGAGTTTTATATTGTCGCCAGCCGCAGCTTCCGCGTTTTTTTTCCTGACGGCCATCGCGGCTCACCTCTTTCTTATAAATTGCCCTTCACGCCGTACCGTCCGGCCGACGGCATGCAAACCAGCCCTTTCGCTGAGAGCAGCGTAATGTTTCTTAAAATGTCAGCGGCGCTCATTTTAACGGCAACGGCTATATTGTCAATCGTCTTTTCTCCATTGGCCGCGAGATAGTCGAAAATTTTCTTTTCTTCCGTGCCGAGCGCCGGCGCTTCTTTCGCGCGCGCGAGTCCGTCTTCGCTTCCGGGCGCGCTGACGCCGCAGGCGGCTAAAAATACGTTTTCGTTTATATAGGGGAAGGCGCCGTCGTATATCAGCGAGTTTGTCCCTTCGGCGTTCGCGTCGAATATGCGGCCCGGCACGGCCCAGACTTCGCGCCCGAGTTCCAGAGCCAGGCGTGCCGTTATCATCGAACCGCTTTTCCGGGGAGCCTCGACTACGATTATCTTTTCGGCGAGAGCCGCCACTATTCTGTTTCTCTGAGGAAAATGCCACGGGGCGCCGCCCGCGCCGATCGGAAATTCAGTCACCAGAGCCCCTCGTTCACATATTTTTTCAAACAAAGCGCGGTTTGAGGCAGGATAGGCGACGTCTATCCCCGTTCCCATTACCGAGACAGTCACGCCGAGCGCGCCGGCGCAGGCCGACTGCGATTCGCAGTCGACGCCGAAAGCTCCTCCGCTTACGACTGCTATTCCGCACCGCGCGCAGGCTTCGCCAATTGAGCGCGCTACGTTCCTTCCGTAGGCTCCCGCGCGTCTCGTGCCGACGACGGCCACGCATTTATCGGGCAAAACGCGGCAAGCGCCGCGCGTATATAGTACAAGCGGCGCGTCTTTCAAATCCAGCAGTTTCGCCGGATAGTCCGCGTCTTCTATCGCCGTTACGCGGGCGCCAAGCTTTCGCGCGCGCTCGAGTTCTTTTTCCGGCCACGCGGCGGAAGCGGCCTCGCGCAGACGCGCGAGCTGTTTTTCGGGGAGCACCGCGGCCGCGGCGTCAATTCGCGAAGGGCGCCAAAGCTCGCTGTACGGCGCGCCAAGCGCCGCGAATTTCGCGAGGGTCTGAGAGTTTGCGTTTACGCTGTTCAGCAGCATAAGGAATTTCAGCCGATCGTCCACGGCGCAGCCTCTCCCTCCCTGTATCCCGCAGCCTCCGCCACGTGGCGGACATCCACCCGCGGCGCGCCCTCAAGGTCGGCTATGGTCCGCGCCACGCGCAAGACGCGCGAAAGGCCGCGTCCCGAAAGACGGACTCTTTTGAGCGTTTCCAGTATAAAGGCGCGCACTTCCGGCTTCATCGAGGCGTTGCGGCGAAGGAATTTTTCCGGGATTTCCGCGTTGCAGGCAAAGCCGAACGGTTTCCATCTGACGCGCTGTATCTCGCGCGCGGCAGCAACGCGGGCGCGCACTTCCGCGCTGGTTTCGCCTCCGCTCTCGCCGAGCGACACGAGCTCTTCTGGCGTCAGCCTCGGCACCGGAACGTGCAGGTCTATTCTGTCGAGTATCGGGCCTGAAAGTTTTCTGCGGTAACGTTCAATCGACGCGGCTCCGCATACGCATTTATGCTCCGGGTCGCCGGCGTAGCCGCACGGACACGGGTTGCAGGCTGCCACGACAAGGACTTTCGCCGGGTAGACCGCGCTTCCCGAAACGCGGCTGACTGTTATGGAGCCGTCCTCGAGAGGCTGGCGCAGCGCCTCTATAACGTCGCGCTGAAACTCAGGAAATTCGTCAAGGAATAGCACACCTCTTGAAGCGAGGCTGATCTCCCCGGGTCTGAGCCACGTGCCTCCTCCGCATATCGCCGCGGTGGTCGCGGTGTGATGCACGGAACGGAAGGGACGTTCGCGGCTCAGTTCAAAGGGCAGTCCCGCCGTGCTGCGGACGAGCATCACCTCCATAAGCTCCTCGTCCGTGAGTGGCGGAAGAATGCCTCTCATCGCCTTGGCAAGCATGGTTTTACCCGAGCCGGGCGAGCCGATAAAAAGAATGTTGTGGTGGCCGGCCGCCGCGATTTCAAGGGCGCGTTTCGCCGCGGCCTGTCCTTTTATCTCTGAAAAATCTGGATCTGCGGCGGGAGGGCGGCAGTCGATTTCGCGCTTTTCTATTTTTTCAAGCGATCTTTCGCCGCGCAGGTGGGCGACGAGGCTTTGCAGGTTCGGCACGCTCCACGCGCGCACGCCGCCGACGATGGAAACTTCTTCCGCGTTCTCCGACGGGACGAATAATTCCATTTCTTTTTCGCGCGCGAAAAAGGCGGCCGGCACCGCCCCGCGGACTCTGCGGAGTCTGCCGTCCAATGCAAGCTCGCCGATATAGAGCGCGGGGCGGCTTGTTTTGACACGCCCCGATTTTTCGGCCAGCGCAATCGCTATCGGCAGGTCAAGCATCGCGCCCTCCTTCGGAAGGTCTGCAGGGGCGAGATTGATTGAAACGCGTCCTTTCAGCAGAACGTCAACCGTGCGCAAAGCGGCGCGCACCCGTTCGCGCGCCTCTTTTACCGCCGCGTCGGGCAGCCCGACTATCGAAATGGCGGGAAGTCCGCCTGTGATTTCAGCCTCAACTTCCACCGCGGCTCCGCTCATGCCGCGAAGCGTAAGTCCCGCGACGTTTCTCACAGCACAGACTCCGTTATGTTTTTTATATGTTCGAGACTGAAACCGCCGCCGTGAAGCTCGGTTACGGCGATAAGGTCAATCCTGCAGAAGCCCTGATAATTTTCCCTCTGCGCCCAGAGCGACGCGGCGCGCGTCAGCTTTTCGAGCTTCGCGGGGCCTACTGTATCTTCCGGTGCGGCGACAGGATTCTCGCGTCGCGAACGCACTTCGGCGAAGACCAGGTCGTCCCCGTCGCGCGCTATTATGTCCAGCTCGCAGTGACCGACGCGGGCGTTTCGCGCGATTATCCTGTATCCGAGCTCAGTCAGATAATCCGCCGCCATATCCTCGCCGGCGAAGCCAAAAGCTATGTGAGCGGCGGTTCCGCCGTTCCCGCGCGGCTTCTCCCGCTTCGGGACGGCCTCCCGCGCGACGGCTTTTTCAAGCGCGCGTTTCGTCGCGGCGTTAATTTTCAACTCCGTCCGCTCCTTTGAAAGTAAGTCTGTGAATCGGTGAAGGGCCGTACTCGGCGATCAGCTGCCTGTGCAGCGCGCTCGGGTAGCCCTTGTGGCTCGCGAAGCGGTATTGCGGGTAGATTTTGTCAAACGCCGCCATGACACGGTCGCGCAGCACTTTAGCGACAACCGAGGCGGCGGCGACGGCGGGAACGCGCGAGTCGCCCTTGATTACGGTTTTCTGGCGAAGGGAAAGGCCGGCAATCTGTATGCAGCCGTCCACAAGCACCATGTCTGGTTTGGTTTTAAGCCGCTCGACGGCGCGCTTCATGCACCAGAGCGATGCGTTCAGGATATTCATTCTGTCTATGACGCGCCATGAGGCCGCCTGCGCGCGCCATTCAACGCCGGCCCGGCACATAGCGGCGAAAAGTTTCTCGCGCTTCCCCTGCGTGAGTTTCTTCGAATCTTTCAAGCCGAGCGAAAGCAGAAGCTCGCGCTGCTCCGCTGTAAGTATCACAGCCGCAGCGACGACAGGCCCCGCCAGAGGACCGCGCCCGGCTTCGTCGGTGCCTGCGACGACGTAACACGTCATTTACAGTTCCTCCCAGACGGGCGCGTCGTCCGGGCGTTCAAAGCTCATGCGCCCGAAGCGTCCGCTCGCCGTCGCGTCGAGGAACGCCCGCCCCGCGAGCTCCATGTCGACCGCGCCGCCCGGTGCAAGGCGGCCCAGTCTGCGCCCCACCTGCTCCAGTATTTCGGCAGGAGAGCCGTCTGGGGCGATCCCCCACAGCTTTTCGACACCGCTCCATAAATTTTTTCTTCTGAAAAACTCTATACACTCTTTCGCCTGTTCCTCAAAGTTCCCGATAACATGGCTTCTTGAGGAGCCTATCCACGAAATCATCCGGTGCGCCCGCGCGTCGGCGCGCGGGTCAAGAATGCCCGGCGAATCCACGAGCAGAAAACCGTTGCCCGAAAACCATGAGACGCCCTTCGTCACTCCCGGTATCGCGCCTACACGCGCCGCCCTGCGGCCCGCAAGCTGATTGATAAGCATCGATTTACCGACGTTCGGCGTGCCGACCACAGCGACGCGCAGTTCACGGAACGGCGGTTTTTTCTTCGCGATTGACGCGCGCAAGGCTTCCGCACCGCCTTTGCGAAGGTCAAGCGCGGAGGCCGGAAGCCCTTTGCCTTTTAGGTAGGAGGTCCATTCTTTTGTTATTTTGACGTCGGCCAGGTCGGCCTTGGAAAGCACCGCGACAGTATCTATTCTGCCCGAGAAGAGAGAAAGCACAGGCGAAGATGTGAGTCTCGGCGCGCGGGCGTCGCGCACCTCTATAAGGAGATCGACGGCGGAAGCAAGCGCCTCCAGCTGACGCCTCCCCTTCGCCATATGACCGGGATACCATACAGTGCGCGGCATCCTTTACTCTATGAATCCTATGCGCGAGAGCGGCCAGTAACGGAATACGGCCGGGCCCCGCATGAAGTTCTCGGGCACGAAGCCCCAGAAGCGCCCGTCCTGAGAGTTCGGCCTGTTGTCGCCAAGGCAGAAAAAATGTTTGTCCGGCACCTTGACGGGAGCCATATTGTAGCTGTCCGTATTCTTGACGTAGGGCTCAAAAAGCTCCCTGTCGTTGACAAAAACCGTGCCGTTCCGCATCTCCACAGTATCTCCGGGCAGGCCGACGACACGCTTCACAAAATCCCGTCTCGGATCCACAGGATACTTGAACACCGTTATGTCGCCGCGCTTGGGGCCGCCGTTCGGCAAATGATACCAGAATTTCAGAACCAGCACCCTGTCGCCTATTTCAAGCGTCGGTATCATAGAACCGCTGGGAATCCAGAATGCCTGTATGACAAAGGTGCGGAGTATCAGCGCGAGGACGACCGCCCACAGCACGGTCTCTATTGTCTCGCGCCACCACGGTTTAGGCATTGCATCTACCTCCATAAATCTTTTGCCGGCGGCAAAAATTTACTCATAACAGCGCGTCGGGAAGAACATCAAGCTCCGCGGTCATGCGCATGTTGCCCTCGATGACGGGGCGCGCCGCGCGCCCGTCGGACGAGAGCTCGAGCGTCACTGAATTTACGCCGCCGGGGTTTTGCACGCGGACTTTGTTTCCGGCGAGCGAGAGCGCGAAAGCGGCAATAACCGACGCGGCGGAGCCTGTGCCGCAGGAAAGCGTCATATCCTCGACGCCCCTCTCGTAAGTGAACACATCAAGGCCGTCGCCGGTGACCACGGCGAAGTTCACATTAGTCCCATGCGGAAAGAGCTCCGTCATATTTCGTATTTCGCGCCCGAGGGCGGCGTATTCGCCGAAAAGAAATTCGTGCTTCTCTTCGAATATCACGGCGTGGGGGACACCGACGGTCAGGTAGGAGTAATCAAAAACGCGCCCGCCCGCGGAAAGCGACGAGCGCCTTATGTCGTCAAAAGATACAGGCTCAAGTTCGACAGAGGCGGAGCCGTCGCCCGCGCGGGCAAGCACTTCGCCCCCGAGGGTGTCTATGCGCATCGAGCGGGATTTTACAAGCCCCTTCTCAAAAGCGTAGCGCGCTATGCAGCGCACGCCGTTTCCGCACATTTCACCCTCGGAGCCGTCGCTGTTAAAAAGGCGCATTTTGAAATCCGCCCGGTCCGAAGGCTCGGCCGCAAGCAGACCGTCCGCGCCGACGGAAAGGCCCCGGCGGCACAGAGCGCGGGCCAGCCGCGACAGCTCGTCTCTCCCCCGGACAAGCGTCATGTTGTCTATCACTATGAAGTCGTTTCCGTTGCCGTTCATCTTTGTGCAGCGCACGGCGCGAACCTCCTTCCGCTCTTTAGTCTAAGGTATTTTAACACAAAACAAAGACGTTGATTAAACGGCGGAAACGTGACAAACTCATGGTTTTTCAATCTCCGGAAGCCGTAACGCCGCGCTTGCGGCGACAGCGCGCGGGCAAGTTCGACACGCGCGTTGTCTTTAAGCAAACGCGATGCAAGCCGCCCGCCGGCTCCGGCTTACGTCAGTGCCCGGCGCAGGCGCGCTGCCCTTGCGCAAGCACGGCGGCAAGAAAAACGGGCGGGGGCAGAAAGCTCCCGCCCGCGCAAATTTCCCCGACGCCTTACGCTTTTCGCACAGCCTCTTTCATCTCGCGCACGTAACTCGCGACACGCGGCACGGCCTCCGCGCCGTATCGCTCGCAGAGGCGCACTATCGCGCTGCCCACTATTACGCCGTCGGATACGGCGGCCATGGAAGCCGCCTGCTCCGGCGTCGATATGCCGAAGCCGACTGCGCAGGGAATATTTTTTTCTTTTTTGACAAGGCGCACCATCGCGCCCACGTCGGTGGTGATTTCGCCGCGCACGCCGGTTACGCCGAGCGACGACACGCAGTAGACGAAGCCCTCGGCCTCTCGCGCTATCGCCGAGATTCGCTCCCGGGATGTGGGAGCTATGAGCGACACAAGGTCGATTCCGGCGCGGCGGCACGGGACTGCGAACTCCTCTTTTTCCTCAAAGGGCACGTCGGGCAGAATCAGGCCCTCGACTCCGGCCGCCGCCGCCTCTTCGGTGAATCTCTCCGCGCCGTATGAATATACGACGTTCGCGTAGGTCATGAAGGCAAGGGGGATATCTACGCGTGCGCGTATGCGGCGCGCCGTTTCGATTATTTTGTCGGTAGTCGCGCCTCCGCTAAGCGCGCGGTTGCTCGACGCCTGAATGACAGGCCCCTCGGCCGTCGGGTCGGAAAAAGGTATGCCCAGCTCGATGAGGTCGGCCCCCGCTTCCGCCATAGCGCAGGCAAGCTCTTCCGTGACGGCGAGGCTCGGGTCGCCGCAGGTGATGAACGGTATGAAAGCTTTGCCTTTCTCAAAGGCGCGTCCGATGCTACTCATGTATATCCTCTCCTCTGTACCGGGCAATCGCCGCGCAGTCCTTATCGCCGCGGCCTGAAAGGTTGATTACTATAATCTGATCTCTGCCCATCGCGGGAGCGATCTTCATGGCGTGAGCCACGGCGTGCGCGCTTTCGACGGCGGGGATTATACCTTCGGTGCGCGCGAGATACTCAAAAGCATCCACGGCTTCGTCGTCGGTAATCGCGACGTATTCGGCGCGCCCGATGTCATGCAGGTATGCGTGCTCCGGGCCGATGCCGGGATAGTCAAGCCCCGCGGAAATGGAATAGACCGGCGCTATCTGGCCGTATTTATCCTGGCAGAAATAGGATTTCATTCCGTGGAATATCCCGAGGCGTCCCGTCGCTATAGTGGCCGCCGTCTCGAAGGTGTCGACACCGCGCCCCGCCGCCTCGCAGCCGATGAGCCGCACCGACGGGTCGCCGATGAAATTATAGAAGGCGCCTATCGCGTTTGAGCCGCCGCCCACGCAGGCGAGCACCGCGTCGGGGAGTCTGCCTTCGGCCGCGGCAAGCTGTTCTTTTATCTCTTTGGAAATCACCGACTGAAAGTCGCGGACAATTACAGGGAAAGGGTGCGGCCCCATGCACGAGCCCAGGACATAGTGCGTGTCGGCTATGCGGCGCGTCCACTCGCGCATAGTCTCGCTGACGGCGTCCTTCAGCGTTCCCGTGCCGCTGTCAACGGCGTGCACGGTCGTGCCGAGCAGTTTCATACGGTAGACGTTGAGCGCCTGCCGCTCCGTGTCCTCGCGCCCCATAAAAACTTCGCACTCCATGCCGAAGAGGGCCGCGGCTGTGGCGGTCGCGACTCCGTGCTGCCCCGCGCCCGTCTCCGCTATGAGGCGCGTTTTGCCCATGCGGCGGGCAAGCAGCGCCTGTCCGAGGACGTTGTTTATCTTGTGCGCGCCGGTGTGGTTTAAGTCCTCTCGCTTGAGATATATTTTCGCGCCGCCGAGGTCGTTCGTCATGCGCTTCGCGAAATAGAGACGCGACGGGCGTCCCGCGTATTCGTTAAGCAGCGACGCGAGCTCGTTCTGAAAATCAGCGTCTTCCTTGTATTTATTGTAAGCATCCTCGAGTTCTATGACGGCGTTCATCAGCGTTTCGGGAATATACTGCCCGCCGTGTCCGCCGAACCGTCCTCTGCTCATTTATGAAAACCTCCTGACAGCGGCGACAGCCGCGGTAATTTTTTTCTCGTCCTTCAATCCGCCGGTCTCTACCCCGCTGCTCATATCGACGGCAAAGGGGCGCAGCGTTTCTATTACATCGGAAACGTTATCGGCGTCCAGCCCTCCGGCTATGAAGCAGGGACGGGGAAAATTTTTCGCGAGGCTCCAGTCGAAGCGCTTCCCGCCGCCCTGCCCGCCGTCAAGCAGAACACAGTCGGCGGGACTGTTTTCAGCCCGCGCCACATCCTCCGCGTCTCGCACGCGAAAGGCCTGCATAATCCTCCCTTCGGAGAGCGCGCGCAGTTGTTTTATATATTCTCCGTCCTCCGAGCCGTGCAGCTGCGCCATCGCTATCGCGCCGGAATTTAAGAGCCGCGCCACAAGTTCGGGCCTCTCGTCCACAAAGACGCCGACGGGAACAATTCCGGGCGCAAGACGCGATGAAAGCTCCGCCGCTCTCTCTGCGGAAATGTTTCTGCGGCTCTTCGGAAAGTTGATGATGAAGCCGGCGAAGTCGGGACGGCTCTCGTTTACGAAATCAACGTCGCAAAGACGCGACAGGCCGCAGATTTTTATCCTAGTCACTGCGCGTCCCCCTGAGCCGCTCAAGCGCCGCGCGTTTGTCCGCCGCGCGCATCAGCGTTTCTCCGACAAGAACGGCGTCGACTCCGCAGCCGCGCAGCGCCTCTATCTCATCAGCCCCCTTTATGCCGCTTTCCGAGACGAAGAGAACCTCGCGCGGGACAAGCGGACGCAGACGCGCACTGACTCCCAGATCCACGGTGAAAGTTTTAAGGTCGCGGTTGTTCGCGCCTATAATGCGCGCTCCGGCTGAGAGCGCCCGCTCCGTCTCGCCTTCGTCGTGAACCTCAACCAGCGCCGACATATTCAGCTCTTCCGCGAGAGCCGTATAATCGCGAAGCCGGGAGTCGCCGAGCATCGCCGCAATCAGAAGCACCGCCGAGGCGCCGAGCGCCGACGCCGCGTATACCATGTACTCGTCCACTGTGAAATCCTTGCGCAGGACGGGGATTTTTACCGATGCGGCTATTTCTCTGAGATACAGGTCACGGCCACGAAACCAGTACGGCTCCGTGAGACAGGATACAGCCGCTGCTCCCGCGCTCTCGTATTCTCTCGCTATTTCAAGATAAGGGAAATCTTCCGATATAAGCCCTTTTGACGGAGACGCGCGCTTGACTTCGCAAATGAAAGATATGTCGCCGCCGCGAAGAGCCTTTTCAAAAGCGAGCGGCGTTCTGTCCGCCGCGGCCTCTTCCGCCGCTGCGCGGAGAAAAACGAGCGGCAGGCGCGCCTTTTCCTCCGCGACGCGCAATTTGGTTTTTTCCGCTATTTCGGCGAGGATGTTCACCTCGCGCTCTCCCTGACGAATTCTTCAAGTTTCTTCATGGCGTCGCCGGAGTCGATCAGCCGCTCCGCCATGCGGACGCCTTCTTCAACGGTCGCGGTCTTGTCGCCGATGTAAAGAGCGGCTCCCGCGTTAAGGCAGACCGCGCAGCGTTTCGGACCGCGGTCGGCTCCGCCGAGTATCGCCTTTGTGATCTCCGCGTTTTCGGCCGGAGTGCCGCCGACAAGCTCCTCTTTCGCGCATCTGTCGTAACCGAACTGCTCCGGCGTGAGGACATATGACTGGAACCAGCCGTCTTTTATTTCGCACGCAGTCGTAGGCGCGCTCATTGAGATCTCGTCGAGACTGTCCTGGCCGTAGACTACCATGCCCCTTGCAACACCAAGGCGCGACATTACGTGCGCAAGCGGCTCGACAAGCGTCTCGTCATAGACGCCCATAAGCTCGCGCTTCGCGCCCGCTGGGTTGGCAAGCGGGCCGAGAATGTTGAACACTGTCCTTATGCCAAGCTCGCGGCGCACCGGCGCCACATACTTCATGGCAATGTGGTAGTTCTGGGCAAAGAGGAAGCAGATTTTTATGTCATTGAGAAGCCGGGCGCTCTTCTCCGGCGGTATGGTGATATTCACTCCGAGAGCTTCAAGCACGTCCGCCGCGCCGCACTTAGATGACGCGGCCCTGTTGCCGTGCTTTGCGACCGGAACGCCGCCGGCTGCGATTACGATCGCCGCCGTGGTCGAGATGTTGAACGAGTTTGCGTGATCCCCGCCGGTTCCGACTATTTCCAAGGCGTCTACTTCGTGCAGCAGCTTGATGCAATGCTCGCGCATACCTACGGCGGAAGCCGTGATTTCGTCGATAGTTTCGCCTTTGAGCGACAGCGCTGTAAGATAGGCGGCCATCTGCACCCCGCTTGCTTTGCCGTTCATTATCTCGTTCATGATCTCGCGCGCTTCGTCAAAGCTGAGATCCTGCTTTTTGGAAAGCTTTATGATTGCTTCTTTAATCATGGTTATTTCCTCCTCGTCTTCACTGCGTCGATAAAATTCTTCATAACGGCCGGACCGTCCGGCGTCATTACCGATTCAGGGTGGAACTGAACTCCGCACACAACGCGCTTAATATCCTCAAGCGCCATTATTTCTCCGTCTTCGGCCCGCGCCGTGACGCGAAGCGCCGGCGGCAGGCTGTCCTCCACAGCGGCGAGCGAATGGTAGCGCGCTGCCGGGAAACCGCTTTCAAGCCCCGCGAAAAGCAGGCTCTCGCCAGATGGCAAAACGCGCGAAACCTTGCCGTGCATCAGAGTCTTTGCGTATGAGACCCTGCCGCCGAGAGCCGAGCAGATTACCTGCAGCCCGAGGCAGACGCCGAAAATCGGAATCTTTCCGGCAAACTTTCTGACAAGAGCGGGGCAGACGCCGGCGTTTTCCGGCCTCCCGGGTCCCGGAGAAAGAAATATCGCCTCCGGCGCGAGCGCCGCCACTTCGTCCGGCGTAATTGCGTCATTGCGCGCCACCATCACGTCCGGCACAAAAGAACCGACGAGCTGATAAAGGTTATAGGCGAAGCTGTCGTAATTATCCACAAGCAGAAACATCATAACCCTCCTTCCGCTGCGCGCAGCGCGCGGACAACGGCCTGCGCCTTATCCGCGCACTCCTGAAATTCTCTCTCAGGCACGCTGTCGGCGACAATGCCTGCGCCGGCCTGCACACAGACGCATCCGTGCTTTTTATAGGCGAGGCGTATCGCTATGCAGGTGTCCATGTTGCCGCTGAAATCAAGATAGCCGACCGCGCCGCCGTAAATGCCGCGGCGCCCGCCTTCAAGCTCGCTTATTATCTCGCACGCGCGGATTTTCGGCGCGCCCGAGAGCGTTCCGGCCGGGAGAATGGCGTCTACCGCGTCGACGGCGTCTCTGTCATCGCGCAGTTTTCCGGAGACTGTCGAACCTATATGCATAACATGCGAGAAACGCAGCACGTTGAGATATTTTTCGACCTTCACGCTGTTAAGGCAGCTGACGCGTCCAAGGTCGTTTCTGCCTAAGTCGACAAGCATATTGTGCTCGGCAAGCTCCTTTTCGTCGGCGAGCAGCTCGCGCTCCAGCGCCTCGTCCTCCTCCTGGTCAACTCCGCGCCTGCGCGTGCCTGCGAGCGGGAAGGTATAGATTATGCCGTCCTCCAGCCTCGCCAGAGTTTCCGGAGAGGCTCCGGCGATTTCTATATCGTCGCTTGAGAAATAGAACATATAGGGCGACGGGTTGGTCGTGCGCAGCACGCGGTAGGTGTCAAAAAGGCTGCCTTCCGCCGCCGCTTTCTGCGGGTTTGAGAGGACGACCTGAAAGATGTCTCCCTCGCGGATATATTTTTTCCCGCGCTCCACCATGGCGCAGTATGCTCTTTTCGAGAAGCGCGGCTTCAGCTCCTCTTTAAGACGCAGGGGGCGGAAAGCGGCCTTCGCCCCGCTTTCAAGAAGCGACTCCATCTCGTCAAGGGCGCTCCAGGCCCGCAGGTAGCCCGCGTCCGCGTCGGAAGCCGGAACGCCCGCTATAAGCAGGAGCTTCTGACGGTAATGGTCAAAGGCAATGACCTTATCGAAAAGCATAAGATCAACGTCCTGAAAATCCTCGTCACACTCCCCGCCGCGCAGTTTCGGCTCGGAATATTTTAAGTAATCGTAGGAGAAATACCCGACGAGTCCGCCGCAAAAGGGCGGCATGCCTTTGATTCTCGGGCTTTTGTGGTCGCGCAGCACCGCGCGTATCGCGGTGGCGGGGTGCTCCGTCATCTCTGATTTTTCGCGGATTAAGCCGTCCGCGTCATACTCGCGGATACGGAGCAGGCCGTCGGCGCAGGTCAGCTCAAGAACCGGTTCATAACCCAGGAACGAGTACCGGCCCCAGCGCTGATTATTGTCGGCGCTTTCAAGCAGAAAGCAGTGCTTCCCCGCCGCTCTCAGCGTTCTCATAACCTCGACAGTCGTAAACCTGTCCGCGTAAAGTTCGCGGCAGACGGGAATCCTCCCGTAATCGCCGCTTCTGGCAAGCGCTTTCACTTCCTCCAGTTCAGGATACATAGAAAAACCTCCACTCCCCTCCCTGCCGGAAACGAAAAAACCCGTCCCCGGCAGACATCTAATCTGCCAAGGACGGGCAAAATTCCCGCGGTGCCACCTTGCTTCACGCTCTGCGCGCGCTCTTAGCGAGATACCGTTATAATATCTCCGGCAACTTACGTATGCCCGACGTCGCGCCATACTCGGCCTGAGCCTTTCCACGCGCCCTCGGCGGTCCATTTGCCTGCCCGCTTTCCGCCCGCTCTCACCAGCGCGGACTCTCTGTGGGAGCCTGACAGACGTTATCTCCGCCTCACAGGTTTCAGCCTTTATAAACAACGCAAAAAATTATATATTATGGCGCGACAATGTCAAGACCGCAGTTCTGTTTCAAATTCCGCAGTAACGGCGGTATGGTCGGAGGGTCTTTCAAGGGCGCGGAGTCTGCGCTCGACCCGCACCGAACGGCAGAGCGCAGCCGCGCTCCGGGTTCCGAGTACGTGGTCTATGCGCCAGCCGATGTTGCGCGCAAGAGAATCCTTCACGCGGTAGTCCCAGAATGTGTACTCGCCTTCGCACGGCAGATGCTCGCGGAAGATGTCGACAAGCCCCCACTCCATTGCGCCGCTCAGCGCTTTCTTAACGTCCTCGTGAAAGCATACGTGATTTTTTTTATTTTTGGGGTTCGTCACGTCCATATCGGTCGGCGCCACGTTGAGATCGCCGACCCACACGACCTTTTCGTCGGGCGAGCAGCGCCTTTCAAGCAGCGCGCGCACGCGGGCGATGAAACGGAGCTTGTACCGGTAGTCGGGAGCCTCTATCTCTTTGCCTTGGGGAATATATGTGTTCAGCACGCGGAGACCGCCAAAGCGGGCGAGAGCCACGCGCATGGGCTCGGCCGCGGCGCGCTTCGCGGCGCCTTCTTCGTCCCCGGGACCGAAAGCGCGAAGCTCGCCGTCGTTCAGCCCGAAAGAAACTTCGTCGGGCTCAACCCGTGAGAGGACGGCGACGCCGTTGTAGCTTTTCATCCCGCAGAAGGCGCGGTGCCTGTAGTATTCCTCAAAAAAAGCCTCGGGGAACTCCTCGTCGCGGCATTTCGTCTCCTGAAGGCAAAGTATATCCGGAACACCTTCCTCGCGAAACCATTCAGCCAGCACCGGAAGCCGGCTCTTTACGGAATTTACGTTGAATGTTGCTATTTTCAGCGGCATCGCGGCACCTCGCGTAATTCATAATTTGTCTGCCTATTATATAACTTCCGCGGCGTTTGCCGAAGCGCCGCGACATACGGGACGTGCGGGAAAAACCGGCGCGGCTCGCCGGCCGCGCGGGGCGCGGGGCGTTTGGCGAATATAATGAAAGGGCGGACGCGGCAGGCGTCAGCCCTTGGCAGTCAGGTTATTCGGCCCAGTAGTTCGGGGCTTCTTTTGTGATTACGATGTCGTGCGGGTGGCTTTCCTTCATCGAGGCGGCTGTCACAGGCACGAAACGCGACTCTTCGTGCAGCTTCGCGAGCGTCGGCGCGCCGACGTATCCCATACCGGCGCGGACTCCTCCGACCATCTGATAAATCACGGCGGAGATCGGTCCTTTGTGCGGCACCATGCCCTCTATGCCTTCCGGCACGAGCTTCTCCTCTGTCGCGCCCTCCTGGAAGTAGCGGTCTTTGCTGCAGCCGTCCTTCATGGCGCCGAGCGAACCCATGCCGCGGTAGCTTTTGAAGGAGCGCCCCTTGTATATGACCGGCTCGCCGGGGCTTTCTTCCGTTCCCGCGAAGAGCGAGCCGATCATTACAACGTCGCCGCCCGCCGCGAGCGCTTTTACTATGTCGCCGGAGTAACGGATTCCGCCGTCAGCGATGACAGTCCGGCCAAGCCGGTGCGCGGTCTTCGCGACGTTCATCACCGCGGCCACCTGCGGAACGCCTATGCCCGCGACGATTCTCGTCGTACAGATGGAGCCGGGGCCGATTCCTACCTTTACCCCGTCGGCTCCCGCCGCGATAAGAGCTTCGGCAGCCTCGGCCGTCGCAATGTTTCCGCCTATAAGCGGGAGTTCCGGGTAGGTTTTTCTGAGGTAAGCCACCATGTCTATAACCATCTTTGAATGGCCGTGCGCCGTGTCGACGACAATGACGTCCACCCCCGCCCTGACAAGAGCTTCTGCGCGATCTTTAGCGTCCGAGCCTACGCCAATCGCCGCTCCGACGCGAAGCCTGCCGTGGCTGTCCTTTGCCGAGTTCGGAAAGGCCTTCGCCTTCAATATGTCTTTTATTGTGATAAGTCCTCTTAATTTATTGTCGTTGTCGATGATAGGAAGTTTTTCGACTTTAGTGCCCATCAGTATGCTCTTCGCGTCGGCGAGCGTCGTGCCGACAGGAGCCGTGATGAGGTGGTCTTTCGTCATTACGTTCGATATCGGTTGGTCGAGGTTCGTCACGAAACGCAGGTCGCGGTTGGTGATGATGCCGACTAAGCGGACTTCATCGTCAACGACCGGAACTCCGGAAATATGGTAATGTTCCATAAGCTCGACAGCTTGGCGGATGGAGTCGGAGGGATGGCGGTAGAAGGGATCTACGATAACTCCTGACTCCGAACGTTTTACTTTGTCTACCTCGACAGCTTGGGCTTCAAGCGGGAGGTTTCTGTGCAGTATTCCTATGCCGCCTTCGCGGGCGAGGGCAATGGCGAGGCGCGCCTCCGTAACCGTGTCCATAGCGGCGCTGCATATCGGTATATTGAGATCTATCTGCGGCGTCAGCTTCGTTCTCACATCGACGCCGGACGGGACAACCTCGCTGTATCCGGGAACAAGAAGCACGTCGTCGAACGTAAAGCCGCGATAATCAACAAATCTCCCGCTGTTCTTCTCCATAGTCAATTGTCCTCCATAAGATTATTTTTCAAAATTCTTCGCACTCCGCGTCAGGCGCGAAATCGCGGGCGATTGTCGCGACGCCGTGACAGATCATGCATTCACCGCGTCCCGCGCTCCCGCACTGTTCCGCCGATTTTACCTTCATATTGAAAATTTTCTTCTCCGCGCTTCCTCCGAGAGCCCCGTTCATGCTGTCTGTGAAGAGGGGTATCATTTGTGCGAGTTTCGGGCGCTGGGCGATAAGAGTAACGTCGACCCATACCGGACGCCATGCTTTTTTCGCGAGCAGTTCAAGCACCGAACGCAAAAGAGCCATGCTGTCCGCTCCGCGCCACTTTTCGTCACTCGCGGGGAAGAGCGTTCCGATGTCCGGTTCTCCCGCCGCGCCCAGCAGCGCGTCCATAACGGTGTGCGCCACCAGGTCCGCGTCCGAGTGGCCCAGCAGCCCGTAAGAGACGCCCCCGACCCGGACGCCGGCGATTATCAGAGGGCGCCCCTCGACAAGCCTGTGTATATCGTACCCGTGTCCTGTCCTGCGTTCAGCGCCGCAGCCGCGCGAAAGAGCTTGCGCGACCCTCCAGTCAAAGCGCGACGTTATTTTGAAATTCATCTCTTCGCCCTCGATCGGAATGATTTCCCTGCCGGACAGAAGCCACAGCGACGCCTCGTCTGTTCCGCCTTCCGGCGCGTTTTCCATAACCGCAAGCAGTTCCGCGAGAGGAAAGGCCTGCGGCGTCTGCGTCCTGAAATATAAATTTCTGTCCGCGAGTCCCGTTATCGCGCCGTTTCTGACGATTTTCAGCGAATCCGCCGACGGAAGAAGCGGCACCGCGCCGCACCCGTCAGCGCAAGCACGCATAATCTTTTCGCAAAGCCTGCCGCTTATAAAAGGGCGGGCCCCGTCATGCACAAGCACGCGCGGCCCGCGGCATTTTCTGAGTCCGTTTATCACGGATTCGCTCCTCGATTTCCCGCCTTCGGCAAAGGTTACGCCAAGTTCCTTTTCCGCGCCCGCAAGCGCGTTCATATATTCGCGCGGCACAGTCACGACGATGTCGCGCACAAGCCCCGATTCGCGAAGGCCGCGGGCCGTCTCGAACGACCAGCGCCAGACCGGCCTGCCGCCCAGCATACGGAACTGTTTCGGTCTGCCGCCGAGGCGGCTGCCCGAACCTCCGGCAGTTATCAAAAAGGACCAGAGACGCTTGTCGTCTTTCATCCGGCTACGGGTGAATGTGCCCGAAGATCATCCGTCCGGCTGAGGTCTGAAGCATCGACGTGACGGTAACCTTGACTCGCTCGCCGACGTAGCGGTAGCCGTCTTCCACGACGAACATCGTGCCGTCGTCAAGATAGCCTATGCCCTGATGGTTTTCCTTGCCGGGACGGATAATATCTATCTCGATTTTTTCACCGGGCAGGAGCATCGGCTTCAGCGCATTGGCCAGATCGTTTACGTTGAGCACGTCCACACCTTCGATTTGCGCGACCTGATTCAGGTTATAGTCCGTCGTCATGACTTTTCCGCCCAGGCGGCGCGCCAGCACGACGAGAGCCTCGTCGACTTTATCCCGTTCAAGCTCCTTCAGCGTCACTTCGGGGATCTCCACCGTCAGCCCGCGGACCTTCTGCAGGTCGGTCACCACGGAAAGGCCGCGGCGGCCTCTCGCCCGGCGCATAGGGTCTGTGGAGTCGGCAACTCCCTGCAGTTCCGCCAGGACAAAGCGCGGGAGAACTATCGTACCCTCGATGAAACCGCTCTTCGCGACGTCGAGGATTCGTCCGTCTATTATCGCGCTTGTGTCGATTATCTTGGCGCAGGACGGCTGCGTCTGCATTTTGTCGGCTGCCGCGCTGTCGCTTTTCTTCCGCGAACGGGTCAGTCTCGATTTGATGTCAATGTTAGTCAGGATATTCCAGAAATCGTCGCCGCGCTTCGCGAAGAAGCGAAGGCCCCAGTAGCCCAGAGCCACGTTTAACAGCACGGCGATATAGACGCCGACGCCTCCAGGGATTTTCGCGAGCGGTATCGCTATGAGATTGGCCAAAAGCAGGCCGAGAAGCAGGCCGACCATGCCGACTATAAGGTCGGGCACGCTGACATTCTGCATTCTTGATTCAAAAAACTGACTGAATTTCTTAATAGACCACCAAAACAATGGCGCAAGAATAAAGCCGAAAGCCGCTGAAAGCAGCACGATGATGATTCCAGCCCCTATCGGGTGCACGCCGGTAACCGAAGGCCACCAGTTTTCGTCCATCATGAGCAGATAAAACTGGTACCCGGCCGCGGCGCAGATAAAAACCATCACCGCAGTGACCAGTTTCTTCATCACTCTTGACAGTTCAAGGTCATGCCGCATGAAATTCTCCTCCCTCCCGTAGTTTGAATTTGTTTTTTCTTACGGCGCAATACTGTCAGTTCCCGGTGCTTTTCATCTCCTTCCGCGATTCCATGGCCATGTGCAGCGTCACTCTGTCGGCAAAGCCAATGCTGCCGCCGGCCGGCAGGCCGTAGGAGAGTCTGGAGATGCTCACGGAAAGTCCGCTCAAAGCCTCCTGCACAGAATAGGCGGTGAGATCTCCCTCTATTCTGGGCGCCGTAGCCAATATTATTTCTTTGACTCCGCCCGCCTCAACTCTTCGCCTCAAACGTTCAAGGCTCTCTTCGGGTATTTCCTCATCGTCAAGCGGTGACGTCCTTCCCCCGAGAACATGGTAGAGGCCGTTGAATATACCGGCCTGCTCCATAGCCGCGCAGTCCTCCTCGTTTTCGACAACGCATATCGACTGTCTGTCGCGCAGCGGGTCTGTGCATATTGCGCACGGGTCGCTGTCGGTGACGGCGCCGCATACGCTGCACCGTCTGATGTTATCTGCCAGCGAGAGTACCGCTTCGCCGAAGCTGCGGATTTTTTCCGGCTCCTGCCTGAGAAGGTAAAAAACCATCCTTCGAGCGGTTTTTTCTCCGACTCCGGGGAAACGGCTCCACTCGCTCATAAGTTTCCGAACAGGATCTGAAAGCACAAAAACCGCCTCTTACATCAAGCCGGGAAAGCCGCCCATGCCTCCCGTCAGCGAACTCATCTTCCGCTCGGAAAGCGCTTTTCCTTTGGAGAGAGCTTCTTTGACGGCGCCTAAGACAAGATCTTCAAGCATTTCGACGTCATCGGGGTTTACAACTTCTTTGTTTATAGATACGGAGAGAACTTCTCCGTGGCCGTTCGCTGTAACTTTGACAGCGCCGCCGCCAGCCGTGCCCTCAAGTACCGCGTTCTGAAGCTCCTCCTGCACAAGCGCCATCTGAGCCTGCATACGCTGAGCCTGTTTGAGCAACTTATCCATCTTCATACCGGCATCATCCTTTCGATTTTACGCAAACGCGGCGCAACATTGGGTATTTTAACGCTTTTCTTCAAAAAAGGCATCATCTTCGTATTTATCAAGCTTCATGCAGGTTAAAATTAAATACCATACAAAGAGCGGGAGTTTCACAACGCGGCGCCATCTGAAAGGCTCCTGTATGAGACGGTAAAGCCACTCCATGCCGCACTTCTGCCACACTTTCGGCGCCCGCGTCAGATTGCCGGAGATAACATCCATAGTTCCTCCGACTCCCATGCCTACGACCGCGCCTGTCTCCGCTATATGTTTTTCGAGCCAGTATTCCTGCTTCGGCACGCCTAAGCCTACGATTAGAATATCTGTATTGGATTCTTTAATCCGAGCGCATATGGCGGCTGTCTCTTCTTCTTTGAAATAGCCGTCGCGCGTTCCTGATATTTCAAGCCCCGGATATTTTTCGATAAGTTTCGCAGCGGCCTTTTCCGCCACGCCGGGCTTGGCGCCCAGCAACCAGACGCGCCATCCTTCGTACGACGCGCGTTTGCAGAGGTGCTCCATAAACTCGACGCCCGGTATGCGCTCCTGTATCGGTGTGCCGACAAGTCTGAGCGCGCCTATCAGCCCGGCTCCGTCAGGCAGAACGAGCCCCGCGCCGCGGACTATGCGCCGGTAGTCCGCGTCGGTGCGGCTGCGCAGAGCGGCGAGAGCGTCCGGGGTCACTATGATGTGCGGGCCGCGCTCGTTTTTTATCCAGTGCTGCACACGCGACAGAGCGTAGTTCAGTGAAATGTTGTCTACCGTTACGCCCCATAATCCCGGTTTTCTTCGCTCGTCGTTTATGACGCGGCGTTTCCACTTAAATTTATAAAATACCCAGATTACGGCAAAGACAGCCGCGACAGCGCCGAGCAGGCAGAAAAAATCCGCCGCGCCGAGCTGGATAGCGGAGACAAGGCAGCCCGTAAGCGCGCATACCGCCACGACAAGATAAATAGCGACAGGATGAGTAAAGCCCCGCGTGATGAGTTTGCGGTAAAGGATTATGTTGCCGGTCGGCTTTTGCAGGAGAGTCGCGCTTATCACACCCATCGAAGTTTCCGTTATCGGAAGAGCGAAAAATCCAAGCGGAAGCAGAGCGAGGGTGTAGAAAGTTATGCCTTTGCTTACGCCGAGGATCGAAAGTCCTGCGAACAGCGTGCCCCACAGTGCGGTAAGAGGCTCTGTCAGCCTGCGGTATGCGTAGGTGTGGCGGCTCCAGAAAACCAGTATGAAGACAAGGCCGATTATGCATATCTGGAGCGCGTCGCGCAAGCTCTGCGAAGAGGAGAAAATCACCGCCGAGATCATAGTCCAGCTGACTGTCAGCAAAAGCCCGCAAAGGCCCGGAATTTCGTCAATCTCCTGGAAAAATATCGGGAATATGCCGACCCAGAGCGTGCTTATCATAATCGAGACAACATACGAGAGATAGTAATACTCGCCGTTGATAAACTCGATAAAGGCGATCCTCGGCCCGAACAGCGAAAAGACGAGACCGACGAGAAAATAGAGGAAACGCAGATTTTTCCCCCGCGTCGCTCTCTGGCAGAATCCTATGCAGGCTGATACAACCCCCGCCGCGATAGTTATGCGCAGCGGGCCGTCGGGCATCCATATGCCGCATATGGCCCAGGCGCCGACAAGCGTGATGTCCTTGAGATAATAATACTGGTCGCTCTCAAGGTATTTTTTGAAAAATTTCTGTATAAGCACGCATATAACAGCTATTACCGCAATAATCGCCGCAGTGCCCAGATATGAATTAACAAACATAAAGTCCCGCTCCCGTCTAAACACAAAAACGAAAAATAAAGCCGCAATACAGCACCGCTGCTTAATATAATATCCTATCATAAAAAAAAGAAGCCGCAAGACGGCTGCGCGCCTCGCGGTCTCTTTCGCGTAAAGATTTTCTCACAATCTAAAGCGCGACCTTCTCCATTCCCCCGACGTAGGGGCGCAGCGCTTCGGGCACGGTTATGGAGCCGTCCGCGTTCTGATAATTTTCCATGACAGCGACGAGCGTGCGGCCAATCGCAAGACCGGAGCCGTTGAGCGTATGAACGAAGCGCGCTTTGCCTCCGTTCGCCGGCTTGTATTTCAGGCCCATGCGGCGCGCCTGGAAGTCCTCGCAGTTGCTGCATGAGCTTATCTCCCGGTAGGTGCGCTGCGACGGAAGCCACACTTCTATGTCGTAGGTTTTCGCTGCGCCGAAGCCCATGTCGCCGGTGCAGAGCACGATGACGCGGTAGGGTATCTCAAGCAGCTGAAGCACGCGCTCGGCGCAGCGGGTCATGTGTTCGAGCTCGTCATAGCTTGTCTCGGGCGTACACAGCTTGACCATCTCTACTTTGTCGAACTGGTGCTGGCGGAGCATTCCGCGCGTGTCGCGCCCGGCGCTGCCTGCTTCGCGGCGGAAACAGTTCGTGTAAGCGCAGAAATATTTCGGGAGCTCCGATTCTTTCAGCGTTTCTCCGGAGTGGAGGTTAGTGAGGGGGACTTCCGCCGTGGGGATTAGCCACAGATCGTCGTTCGCGCAACGGTAGAGATCTTCCGCGAATTTCGGAAGCTGCCCCGTGCCTGTCATTGTCTTTGTGTTGACTAAGGCAGGCGTCTCTATCTCGGTAAAGCCGTGCTGCGTCGTGTGGAGGTCGAGCATGAAGTTCATGAGACCGCGTTCGAGTCTGGCGCCCGCGCCTTTCAAGACGGTGAAGCGGCTTTCCGCCAGTTTTACGCCGCGCCCGAAGTCCATTATTCCGAGAGCTTCGCCGAGATCCCAGTGCGGCTTGGGCTCAAAGTCGAATTTGCGCGGCTCGCCCCAGCGGCGCATTTCGACGTTGCCGTTCTCGTCTTTGCCTTCGGGCACGCTGGAATGAGGGCGGTTCGGCAGTTTCAGGGCCAGGTCGTCAAGCTCCGCCTGTATGGCCTTGGTTTTGTCGTCCAAAGTTTTGATTTCGTCGCCCAGTGCGCGGATTTCGTTTTGAAGCGCGGCTGTGTCTTCTCCGGCCTTTTTTTTCGCGTCGATTTCTTTCGAACCTAAGTTGCGTTTTTCTTTCAGCGTCTCTGCACGAAGCAGAGTCCTGCGGCGTTCTTCGTCAAGCGCCTTGTAGGTGTCGAGCGGAAAGGGGTTGCTGCGGGAGGCGAGCATCGCCGCCACTTCGTCGTAATGCTCCCTGACCCATTTCATATCGAGCATTTTATTCTTCGGCTCCTCTCAGATTTCTGATTTCTTTCATAAGATTTGCCGTTTCAAGCGCGGCAAGCGCCGCTCCGGCGCCTTTGTTCCCCGCCTTGCTGCCGGCGCGCATGAGCGCCTGTTCGAGGTTGTCGCAGGTGAGTATGCCGAAGGCCACCGGAACGCGGTGTTCTATTCCGATTAAGGCAAGTCCTTTGGCCGCCTCGCCGGCCACGTATTCGTGGTGCGTCGTGTCGCCGCGGATGACCGCTCCGAGCGTGATTATCGCGTCGTATTTTCCGAGAAGCGCTATCTCTTTCGCCACGACCGGCTGCTCCCATGCTCCAGGCGTCCAGTAGAGGTCGATGTCGGCGAAGCTGACGCCGTGGCGCGAAAGCGCGTCTTTCGCCCCTTCGATGAGTTTTGATGTGATGAGTTCGTTAAAGCGCGAGGCTATTATCGCGAAGCGGAGTCCGCTTCCAATCATATCGCCCTGGAAAGTGCGCATGGCTGTTTCCCCTTTCTGAATTTTTTTCATTCCGGACGGCTTTCGCCGCACTGTTTGCAGAACGCCTTGCCGTGGAGCATGTGCCCCATCTTGCAGAGCTTGGTGTTCAGGTATTTTTCGTTATACGGGTTCGGAGGAATCTCTATCGGCACGCGCTCCGTTATCTCAAGGCCGTAACCCGACAGGCCCGTTATTTTGACGGGGTTGTTCGTCATAAGGCGGAGCTTTTTAAGGCCGAGGTCGGCCAGTATCTGCGCGCCGACGCCGTAATCGCGCTGATCCGGCGCGAAGCCCAAGGCGACGTTCGCCTCTACGGTATCGAGGCCGCTGTCCTGGAGTTTGTAAGCCTTCAGCTTGGCCAGCAGCCCTATGCCGCGCCCTTCCTGCCGCAGGTAGAGCAGCACGCCGCGCCCTTCGCGCTCTATCATGGACATGGCCGTGTGCAGCTGCGGCCCGCAGTCGCAGCGCAGGGAACCGAGCAGGTCTCCGGTGAAGCACTCCGAATGGACGCGGGTGAGCACAGGCTCGCCGCCGGATATTTCTCCTTTGACAAGCGCGATATGCACGGCGCCGGGGTTGTCTCCGTAAGGGCTGGTGTAGGCGTGGCAGACAAAGTCGCCCCACCGCGTCGGCAGGTTCACAGTAACCTCTTTTTTTACGAATTTCTCGCGCATGACGCGGTAACGGATAAGCTCTTCCACGGATATTATCTTGAGTCCTTCGCGGGCGGCGAATTCAAGCAGCTGCGGAAGGCGCGCCATCGTGCCGTCTTCGTTGATTATCTCGCATATGACCCCGGCGGGGTTGAGCCCGGCAAGGCGTGTGATGTCGACCGCGGCCTCTGTGTGTCCGGCGCGCTGCAGCACGCCGCCGGGGCGCGCCGCGAGAGGAAATATATGGCCCGGTTTGCGGAAGTCTCCGCCGATGGAGCGCGGGTCTGCCAGCGCGCGCGCCGTGGTCGCGCGTTCCGCCGCCGAAATTCCGGTGGTCGTCCCGCGCAGTTTGTCAACCGACACAGTGAAGGCGGTGCAGTGCGCGTCGGTGTTGTGCTCCACCATCGGGGGCAGACCGAGGCGCTCGGCCTGCGCGAATGAAATCGGCACGCAGACAAGGCCGCGCGCTTTTGTTATCATAAAATTCACGTCTTCCGGGCGGCAGAGATCCGCCGCCATGATAAGATCCCCTTCGTTTTCTCTGTTCTCGTCGTCGGCGACGATTATCATTTTTCCGGCTTTTATATCCGCTACAGCCTCTTCTATCGTGTTGAACATTCCAAACCTCCAGCTCAGTTCCAGCCGTACTCGCTTAGTTTATCCCAAGTGAGGGAATTTTTCACCTTTCCGCCGCCGTTTTTTTCTTCAAGAGCGGCGGCGATAAATTTTTTCACATATTTCCCGATCATGTCCGTCTCTATGTTGACTTTGTCGCCGGTACGCAGCGAGCGAAGCGTTGTGTCGGAAAGAGTCGTCGGTATGACGCCGACGGAAAAGAAGCCGGGTTCCGCGTCAATCACGGTCAGACTTACGCCGTCTACCGTCACTGAGCCTTTTTCCACTATGCCGTCAAGCAGACGCGGTTCCGCGGAAAAATAAATTTTCCGCGTTCCTTCGAGCACCTCTGTCTTTGAAACCTCGGCGACGCCGTCCACGTGGCCCGCGACAAGGTGGCCGTCGACGCGCGTGTCAAGACGCATGGCGCGTTCGAGATTAACCGGAGAGCCTGTCCGCAGGCCGCCGATTTTCGTGCGCGCGAGAGTTTCCGGCATCATCTGCACCTTAAACGAGTTCGCGTCGCTGAACGTGACGGTCTGGCAGGCGCCGGAGACGGAGACCGATTCGCCGCGGCGCAGCTCGGGCGCTATCGCGGGCGCGCGTATGGATAACTCCGTCACGTCGCCGAGCGGCGTTATCGACTCTATCTCGCCGATCGTCTCTATGAGTCCCGTGAACATGCGAACACTCCTTTGATAAGCAGGTCGCGGCCTAAGCGCGAGATTTCCTCGATTTCAAGCTCCGGCAGGCCTTGCATCGACTTGAAAGAGAGGCTGTCCGAGAAAGAAAGGCCTCTTCCCATTATCTTTGGCGCGGCAAAAAGCGCCAGTTCGTCGCAAAGTCCCGCCTCCGTGAAAGCTCCGAAGAGCCGCGCGCCCGCTTCAACCATCAGATAGTTTACACCATCGCCGCAGAGTTTATCCAGAACTGAGGCAAGGAAGTTATCTCCGGCAAGGCAGACGACCTCCGCGCCCGCGTCCTCCAGCCCGCGGATTTTTTCGCGCGGCGCCGATTCAAGCGTGAATACGGAAACTTTCCCGCCGCGCAGGATTTTCGCGCCGCTTGGCGTGCGGAGACGCCTGTCCAGGATTACGCGCCTCGGCGTGCGTCCCGGCGCGTCGCGGACGGTAAGCAGCGGGTCGTCCGCGAGCACTGTTCCGGAGCCTGTCAGCACAGCGTCGCTTGCCGCCCGCATGGCGTGCACGGCGGCGCGGGCCTCCGGCCCCGTTATCCATTTGCTTTCGCCGTTCTCAAGGGCGATTTTGCCGTCAAGCGAGGAGGCGATTTTCAGAGTCACCCACGGGCGTCCTTTGGTCATGCGGCTTATGAAGCCTCTGTTCAATTTGCGGCACTCCGCCTCAAGCACCCCTGTCGTGACTTCTATTCCGGCTTTTTCGAGCTTCGCTATGCCGCCTCCGTCCACTTTCGGGTTCGGGTCCCGCATCCCCGAGACAACGCGCACTATTTTCCGTTCTATCAGCAGGTCAGCACAGGGCGGCGTCTTCCCGTAATGCGAGCAGGGCTCGAGAGTGACATAGGCCGTAGCTCCGGCCGCGGCCTCCCCCGCGTCGCGGACCGCGTTGACTTCCGCGTGCGGGCCGCCGTATTTCGCGTGCCATCCGCGGCCGACAATTTCTCCGTTCCGCACAAGCACGCAGCCGACTCTCGGATTGGGGCTGCACTCGGTGCCGCGCCGCGCGAGTTCAAGAGCGAGGCTCATATAATATTCGTCAGTTCTGCTGCCGGGCAGCGCCATTCGCACGCGCCTCCTTGATAATTTTTTCTGTCTCCGTTTCCTCGCCGAGCTTCGCGAGTATTCTTTTCGCGAGCGCGGGGCCTATGCCGGGGGCGTTTGCGAGCTCATCCGGCGGCAGTTCTTTTATCGCGCGGACGCTGCCGAATCTTGTTATGAGCATGGCGGCTTTCGCTCTCCCTATGCCGGGCACTTCTTCGATTTTGCTGCGCGTCAGGCTTCTGCCGCGGCGCGCTCTGTGCGAGGTTACGGCAAAGCGGTGCGACTCGTCCCGCACGTGCTGCAACAGGCGGAGGACCGGATCCGCGCGGTCAAGACGCAGAGGTTCCTTTCTCCCCGGCATATATATTTCCTCAAACTCCTTGGCGAGCGAAATTATTGGGATGTCGCCGATTCCAAGGCCTTCGAGCGCCTGCATGGCAAACTCCAGCTGCACCGGGCCGCCGTCTATAAGTATCAGCTGCGGCAGCGGCTCCTCTCCTTCAAGGCAGCGCCCGTAGCGCCTCGCGAGCGTTTCTTTCATCGAGCGGAAGTCGTCTATGCCCTCGACGGTTCTTATGTTGAACCTGCGGTACAGCGAAGGGTTAGGATAGCCCTGTTCAAAGACCACTGCGACGCCGACGGTGAAATTTCCCGCGCTGTGCGAAATATCGAAGCCGTCTATGCGCCACGGCAGCAGGGGCAGGTCAAAGAGGCGCTGCATGGAATTGAGAACCTCCCAGAAGTTGTCGCGGCCCGACGGGATTTCGGGTATTGTGTTCTGCTGCCGGCTGACGCGCCAGATCGCCCTTATCGTGTCGCGAAGGTGCGCCGCCTCCTCGAACTTCATCTCGCGCGCCGCCCTGTCCATGCGTTTGCGCAGGCGCTCCACAAGCTCCGCGCCGTGACCCTGCAGGAGCAGGACGACGTCGGCCGCGCGGTCGCGGTATTCGTTCTCGGTGCAGAGGCCGCAGCAGGGCGCGAGGCAGCGGCCGAGAGAATATTTCATGCAGGGCCGCCCGTTTTGCGGCCTGGCCTCCGCGCCGCCGCACGAGCGCAGCGGGAGATACCTTTCGACAAGCCGCAAAAGAGCGCGCACCTCGCTGACTCTGACGTATGGGCCGATGTAGACCGCGCCGTCCCCGGTCCTGACGCGCGTCACGAGCACGCGCGGGTGCTTCTCCGCCGTTATTTTGATATAGGCGTGGCGCTCGTTCATTTTCAGGTCTACATTAAAAAAAGGCTGATAGAGTTTTATGAGGCGGTTTTCGAGGATAAGAGCCTCTATTTCGCTTTCGGTGCGCATCGTCGAAATGTCGCGGATTGTGTCGACGAGCTTGCTGAGCCTCGGGGAGGCGTGGCTGTGGCGGAAGTATGACGACACGCGGCGGCGCAGCGACTTCGCCTTGCCGATGTATATCACGTCGCCCTTCGCGTCGCGCATGAGATAGACGCCGGGCCTGTCGGGGAATCCTTTTACGAACCGTATCAGCTCTTCTTTGTTCAAAGAATAGCTCCTTTCGACGCTTACACTTCACCGTTACTTGATATAATAGCATATTATCAATAAGAAGTACCGCGGAGGTGCGAGTAAGGACAATGCCTTTGACAGTCTACAACGATCTTACGAGAAAAAAAGAACCTTTCGTCCCGCTGGAAGCCGGCAGGGTGCGCTTCTACGTCTGCGGGCCGACCGTCTATAATTTCTTCCACATAGGGAACGCGCGACCTTTCGTGCTCTTCGACGTATTCCGGCGCTATCTTGAAAGCACCGGCTACGACGTCGCCTACGTGCAGAACTTCACCGACGTCGACGACAAAATGATCAGCCGCGCCAACGATATGGGAATCACCGTAGCCGAGCTCGCGGAGCGCTACATCGCCGAATACTACGCGGACGCCGACGCGCTCGGCATACGCCGCGCCACGGTCAACCCCCGCGCGACGCACGAGATACCGGCGATTATCGAAATAATCGAAAGGCTCATATCAAAGGGGCACGCCTATGAAACCGAAGGCGACGTTTACTTCAGCGTGCCGAGCTTCCCCGAGTACGGCAAACTTTCCAAACAGAGCATCGACGAGCTGAACGCGGGCTCGCGCGTAGAAGTGGACGAAAGGAAGAAAAGCCCGCTCGACTTCGCCCTCTGGAAGGCGGCGAAGCCCGGCGAGCCGTCGTGGGACAGCCCGTGGGGCAAAGGGCGTCCCGGCTGGCACATCGAATGCAGCGCCATGTCGACAAAATACCTCGGCGAGACGCTTGACATTCACGGAGGCGGAAGCGACCTTATCTTCCCGCATCACGAAAACGAAATCGCGCAGTCCGAGTGCGCCAACGGCAGACAGTTCGTCAGATACTGGCTCCACAACGCCTATCTGCTCATCGACAAGGAAAAAATGTCAAAGTCTCTCGGAAACTTCCTGACCGTGCGCGACGTGCGCCAAAAGGTAAGCCCGCTCGTTCTGCGCTTTTTCCTCCTGAGCGTCCACTACCGCTCTCCTCTCAACTTCTCGCGGGAAGGGCTTGACCACGCGAAGGCAGCCGTCGAACGGCTCAACAACTGCCGCACCGATATGCTCTTCGCTCTCGCGAACAGAGAGGACGGCGGGGCCGACGGCGCGCTGCGCGATGCCGTAAAAGCGGCGCACGAAGGGTTTACGGAAGCTATGGACGACGACTTCAACACAGCGGGGGCTTTCGGAAGCATCTTCGAGCTGGTGCGCGCCGTGAATGTCCACCTCACCGAGCACGATAGAATCGACGCGGAAGGACTTCGCGAGGCTGAGGCTTTCTTTGACAAGACGAACGAAATTCTCGGATATTTCCCCGAGGATAAGAAGGCTTCGGACGAAGACGAAGAAATCGACGCTCTCGTCGCCGAGCGCGCGGCCGCGAGAAAAGCGAAAAACTTCAAACGCTCCGACGAAATCCGCGATTTGCTCGCGGCAAAGGGCATAGCGATAGAAGACACGCCGCAGGGCCCGCGCTGGAAGAGAAACATATAGCCGCTTTTATTCCGGTTCGAGCAAAAAAACAATCCGGCGCCGTCCGCGCCGGATTGTTTTTACGGCATGCGAAAGCGCGGGGCTGCCCCGCGCTTTGACCGTTTTTAACCCCGCTTTTGTTATTAAAGGAAGCAGGCGTTCCGCCGACCGCCGGCCGGGCAGCATTCGACGGATCTTATCCCGCTGAGCTTCCCGGCGTTGTGAATGGCGCTGACGCAGCGCGTCGTGCCGCCCTTCGCGCGCATGACAAGGGACATCGTTTCGATGCCGCCGTCCGTGCGGCGGCCCGCAACCATCGCGGCGGCCTCTGCGGCTCATACCGTTTCGGGCGCCGGGTTTCTGTCAGGCGATACAGCAAATATTCTTAACGGTATTATTTTGTGCCGGACGCTGCCGCTCCGCACAGCTCCGGGAAGCGGCTGAACACCTCGTCGACGTGCTTAAAATAATATTGCAAATCAAACAGAGATTCCAGTTCACAGGCTGACATATTGGTAATTCTGCCGTCCGCTTTGAGCAGTTCGAGGAGCGGTATTTTCTCGTTCCAGCAGCGCATGGCGTTGCTCTGCGCTATCGCGTAGGCCTCCTCGCGGCTGACGCCCTCGCGCTCGACCAGTTCGATTAGGACTCTCCCCGAGAAGAGCAGGCCTTTCGTTATATCCATGTTCTCGCGCATCTTGCCGGTGTCGACTGCCATGCCCGCGACTATCTGTATCATTTTTTTCGTCATGTAGTGCAGCAGGTGGAAGGCGTCGGGCCACATGACGCGCTCGACCGACGAGTGGCTTATATCGCGTTCGTGCCACAGCGCGATGTTTTCAAGCGCGGGCACGACGAAACCGCGCAGCAGACGCGCCATGCCGCAGACGCGCTCGCAGAGAATAGGGTTTTTCTTGTGCGGCATGGCGGAGGAGCCTTTCTGCCCTTTTTTGAAAGGCTCCAGCGCTTCGAGCACCTCCGTGCGCTGCAGATGGCGTATTTCAAGAGCGAGCCGTTCGAGCGCCGCGCCGGCTATCGCCATGTCCGTCATGACGCGCGCGTGGCGGTCGCGCTGTACCACCTGCGTTGCGACCGGGTCAATTGCCAACCCGAGCAGTTCGCAGACGCGCGCCTCGATCTTGGGCGGGCAGTTCGCGTATGTGCCGACGGCGCCCGAGAGCTTGCCGACCATCATCTCTTTCTTTGTCTGTTTCAGACGCGCAATGTCGCGTCCGATTTCCGAATAGTGGTTGAGCAGCTTCAGGCCGAAGGTCGTCGGCTCCGCGTGCACTCCGTGCGTGCGCCCGGCGCAGGGCGTCATTTTGTATTCGACAGCCTTTTCGCCGACAAGTTTGCGCAGTTTCTCAAGCTCGGCTATTACGACGTCCATGCTCTCGCCGAGCAGAAGCGACGAGGCCGTGTCTATGACGTCGCTGCTCGTCAGCCCGAGATGGATGAAACGTCCCGATTCGCCTATCGTTTCGGCGACGCTTGAAACAAAGGCGATAACGTCGTGCTGCGTTACCTCTTCTATTTCGTGTATGCGCTCGACGGAGAAACCGGCTTTCTCCACGATATTTTTGTAATCTTCGTCCGGCACCGCACCCTCCTCATGCCAGGCGCGCGCGGCCGCAAGCTCCACGTCGAGCCAGCGGCCGAAGCGGTTTTGATCCGTCCAGATTTTTTTTATTTCCGCCGTTTCGTATCTCGGTATCATCGGATGGCCTCCCGTTTTTATAAAAATTCTCTGACTTCCCTTTTCCAGTCCTCGCGCACCTGTTCAAGCCAGCCGTCGTAGGCTCCGCTGCGAAAATCCGGAAAGGTGTAAAAAAAGCTCTCCCAGCGTCCTTTCCGCCGGCAGAGCGTAACTTCGCAGAATATCCCGTCGCGCAGGTAGACGCGGTGCGCCTGGCCTTTCGTCGAAGCGAGCAGGAGCCGCGCGCCGTCTATCGTCCCCGGGTCGATGTTTACGCGCCGTCCGGCGCCGTGTCCGCTTTCGCGTTCCATCGCGCAGCTCTCCAGCTTCCACGACGGGAGGTCGGACATCTTATAAAGCCCCGGATACGATACAAACAGGCGGTCGAGCTCGGGGGAAATATCCTCGTAGTAGTTCGTCCACGTAAAGGGAACGGGCTCGCTCACGCGCTCCGGTTCTCCCCATTTTTCGCGCAGCATCGCAAGCGCGCCGGACAGAACGCCGCTGCCGCCGCGCGGCACGAGCAGCGCGGCGATTTTTTTTACAAGCGGGTCGCGCGGGTGGCGGTCCGCGCAGCCGCGCGTTATGACGTTACTCTTCATTTTGTATGCCAAGCAAAGTTTCCGCGAAGGCGCGGGGCTCGAAGGGGCGCAGGTCGTCTATCCCCTCTCCGAGGCCGACGTACCGTATCGGCATTTTGAGCCGCTCCGCAATCGCTATGACGACGCCGCCTTTTGATGTGTTGTCGAATTTTGTGAGCACGACGCCCGTGACGGGCATGACTTTGCCGAAAGTCTCCGCCTGCATGAAGCCGTTCTGTCCCGTAACCGCGTCCAGAACGATAAGCACTTCCGACGGCTCTTCGGGCAACTCGCGTTTTATCACGCGGGTGACTTTGGAAAGTTCCTCCATCAGATTGGATTTTGTGTGGAGGCGGCCGGCCGTATCGACCAGTACCACGTCCGCGCCCGAGGCCTTCGCTGCAAGCAGCGAGTCATAGACGACCGCCGCCGGGTCGCTGTCCTGTTTCTGGGCGATGACGCGCGCGCCCGCGCGCTCTCCCCACGCCTTCAGCTGTTCTATGGCAGCCGCGCGGAATGTGTCGGCCGCCGCCATGATGACCTTTTTGCCGTCGGCTTTGAGCTGCGCGGCGAGCTTCCCGCAGGTAGTCGTCTTTCCGCTGCCGTTCACACCAATCATGATAACGACAGAGGGGACGCGTCCCGTGTCAAGCGGGCGCCCCATTCCGCCGACCGCTTCGAGGCGCGAGACAAGCAGTTCGGCAAAGGCGGTTTTAAGCTCTTTCTTATTGCTTATGCGCCGGTCCACCATCACGCGGCGAAGGTCGGACACCAGCTCTTCCGTCGTCTCCACTCCGACGTCGCCGAGTATGAGCTGTTCTTCCAGCTCCTCCCAGAAAGCGTCGTCCACGGGGTCGTCGGAAAAGAGATTGGAAACGCTCTGCGTCCATTTGTTGCCGGTGTTTCTGAGCTTCTCGGCGAAGCTTTTGAAAAAACCCAATGACAGTGCCCCCTTACAGTTCCAGCTTTCGTGTCCGCGGCTCTTTTCCGTATTCGGGCGGCCGCCTGCGGCGCGACTGGTGACGCCTCGGCCTTTCTCTTCCTTTTCTCTCTCTTTCCGGATTTTCCGGCTCCGCTTCGAAGGCTGACATCTCCCGCGCCTCCTCCTCTTCCTCTTCCGTCATGCGTCCGGCGTACTGCGGGTGTCTTTTTTTGCGCTTCTGGCGGCGGCGCTCCTCGCGCGGCTCTTTCTGTTCTTCACCGCCCCGCTCCCTCACGCGCTCTTCCGGCGGCTCCGGCGCTCTCTCTTCGGCGCGGCGGAAATCGCGGAAAGCTTCGCGCACGGAGAAAAGAGGTTCCTTCTCGGCTTCCTCCTCCGGCATCGCCCATTCGCCGCCGGAGGCCACGGTTTCGCGGAATTTCTCAAATTGATCCTGAGGTATCTTAACCTCGCCTTTGCCGGCGATAACGCAGCGGAGACTCTTTGCCGGCAGGTCTATGCCAGCCACGATGACGCTGCCGTTCGGCGTTTTTATCTTCGAGCCGACGTGAGGGAAGCCCTCCCACGCCTCGCGGTAGGTGTCATATTCAAAGCACATGCAGCACATGAGTCTGCCGCATATTCCCGATATTTTGGCGGGGTTCAGAGCCAGATTCTGTTCCTTCACCATTTTTATGCATATTGGGGCGAACTGGTTGAGCCAGTAGCTGCAACAGCAGGGACGGCCGCAGGGCCCCGCCCCGCGGATTATCTTCGCCTCGTCGCGCACGCCGACCTGACGCAGCTCTATGCGCGTCTTAAACTCGCGCGCCAAATCGCGCACATAGGCGCGGAAGTCCACGCGCTGGTCCGAAGAAAAATAAAAAAACAACTTTCGCTTCGCCCGCAGAAACTCGACGTCAATGAGCTTCATATCGAGATTGTGCGGTTTTAAGAGGCGTTTTGCCTCCTCAAGGATTGTTTTTTCCTCCTCGTGGTAGGCGCTCTCCGTCTCGCGGTCTTCCTCCGAGGCGAAATCCATGAAAGTCAGGTCGGTAACCACCGGGTCGGAATTTTTTATGACTCCGTCGCCGTGCTCCGACGAGTGCCTGAGCAGGCGATACGCCGTCTCCTGCTCCGGGCCGATCTCGCCTACGACGAGAGCCAGCTCTTCGCCGCGGGAGGACTCGACGACGAGTTTCTCGCATTTTTTTATATCTCCGTCGTACTCGACAATCCCGAGATAACGCGGCTTACCATAAACCGCCAAGTATTTTTTCATAAGGAACTTCCTCTCTGAGCACGGCAAAGGCGGCGTCCTGTATCATGGAAACAGGAAGCCGCCTCAGCTCCATTACCCGTATAAGCGAATCAAGTTTTGACGCGCGCAAGTAATCCCCTTTTTCGGCAAAGTCGCGCGTCCAGCCCTGCATCTCAAGAAAAAGTATTTCCGGACTCGGCTTTCTTCCGGCATCCATCCACCGCGCCCACTCCTGTATGCCCCGCGGCGCCGGCGAGGTTTTCGTGATTTCTTCCGGCAGAGCGATATGCACAGACCATATACGGCTTTTTATTGTGGGGATAAGATTGTTCTCTTCCGATATAAAAAGGATGCTGCCGTGAAGCGGCGGCTCTTCGGTGATTTTAAGAAGACTGTTTGACGCCTCTATCGCGAGTTTGTCAGCCGACCTTACGACGGCGAGCCTGCGCGGCGCCGCGAGAGGGTGAAGCGCCAGCTCGCCCTGCAGTTTGCGGCACTCTTCTATCGCGGGCGCAGAGGCCGCGCCGCCGATGATAATCATATCCGGGTGGCAGCCCTCCGACCACAGATTGTCCTCCCCGAGCACAAGCCGCCCGTAGAGTTCGGCAAAAGCGCCGTGCATAACAGAGGGCAGAGAAACGCCGACGGCCTGCGGAAGGCGTCCCGACGAAGCCGCAAGAGAGAGCTCCTTCCAGCCCCGCGACTCCTCTATAAGAGCCGCTGTCTCCGCGTTCACAGGGGAAACCCCCTCTCGGCGAGGCGGCGCTTCAGCTCCGCGAAAATATCTTCCGCCGATCTTTCGCCGCACTTTATCACAAGCCAGCGCGCCGGCTCCGCCTTCGCGAGACTGCGGTACCCCTCGCCTATGAGGCGCAAGAACTCAAGCCCTTCTCTCTCAAAGACGTCCGGCTTCCCGCGGCGGGCGACACGGGAAAGAGCCGGCTCTGGCTCTATGTCAAACAAAACCGTTACGTCAGGCACCGGAAAGCAGGCTCGGGAAGCTATTTCGGAAACAGGCTCGAGAGGCAGTCCGCGTCCCCACACCTGATAGGCGAGAGTAGAATCGTGATAGCGCTCGCAGACGACGTGCTTCCCCTCGGAAAGCGCCGGCGCGATGACACGCGCGACGTGCTCGGAGCGGTCGAGAAGAAACAAAAAAAGCTCGCTCCAGCGATGTTTCAGAGAGCCGTCAAGCACAGCGCCGCGCAGAGCCCCGCCGCCCTCCCAGCCGCCCGGCTCCCTCGTCAGAACGGCGCCGCCGCGGGATGACAGAGCGCCGTAAAGCATCCGCGCCTGAGTGGACTTGCCGCACCCGTCGATTCCCTCCAAAGTGATAAACATCGCACCCCCGCCTTTACAACAGACAATCATAACATAACTCGCCGTACAATATAACCCGC
>CAYVEQ010000006.1:40527-53916 GCA_964450835.1 uncultured Synergistaceae bacterium | reverse complement strand
AGCCTATCGGCATCACAAAAAGCCGAACCGGCCACAGGCAGTGCATGGCAGATTAAATACCAACGAGAAATCTATGTTGTAGACCGTCTTGGTGGATATACTTATTAAATCTGTTATTTCGGGCAGAGGGGAGCCGTCTGCCCGAAATGACGGATCTTGCAGGAAAAACGGGGGCATGTTGCTCCCGCAAGTATCTTCTTGTTTGTTGACATACCAAAATCCTGCATCATAATGCAGGAATGAAAAAGCCGGAGAATCCCCGACTCTGCTCCTTGCACCTGTATTATTGAGTTTGCACAAACTAGTCTCTCCACAAAGGAAAAACTGATACGTTCAGGCTTTTATGACTTAGCCGTCGCATCTTAGTCAGCACTCGCCAACTGTTGAAGCCGCTATGTACCGACGGTATGCACTGTGGCATGAGAAGATGGCGGCTAATCACCGTCTCCTACTCGATCGCAATAAGAGAACCAGTTTCCAAACTCTAAACGGTTACCTCTTATATTCGCTTCACGCTTTTTGTAGGCTGACTGCGGCCGCGTCCGGGCTGATTAGGCGTCATGCCGCACGATCCGAAAAGGGCAAAAAAATACTCGCGGCTCAGGCGGAGAACAAATAAGCCTCAGTGATGATCGTATTTTTTATTTGCGCCCGAAGTGAAGCTCTGCGCAAGCCTCGCGGCGCACGAAGCAATGATTATTCCCAGCGCTATCGCCCCTGCCTCGAGCAGAACCATGTCAGACATGTTGAAGAAGTCGGCGTAACTGTGCCTCACAAGGTAGAACATAGAATAATACAGGTCCCTGCCCGGAAATTCAGGAATCAGTGTGGGGGACAGGAAGAGAATGACCGGCGTTTTCACTGCGCGGGCGGAAATTTCGCTCATGAGCGAGATGGAGAGGCTTGACCAGAAGAGGCCCCAGAGCACACCGTAGCCCAGGTCTGTGCAAAGAAGATAAACAGTCCAGCCGATCCCGCTGATGGCCGCTATCCATACGAGTTTTTTGCCTTTTATGTCGAAAATTACGGCGAAGCATGTCGACGCGATCATGCTAGTTATTATCTGGATAATATTCGCTTCCATTTCTGCATCAGCTTTCCTTACATCAGGAGCATAGCCAAGGCGAAGCCTATGGCGATGAATACGGCTTTCTGCAGAGCTTCGACCATATTGAGCAGACCGCTTATGGTGTCGCTGCTGATCATGTCGCGAAGCGAGTTTGTGATTTGCCTTCCCGGTATCACAAGCATTATGTTTCCTATCATTATTTTGTCGGGCTGCACCCCGATCCCGGCTCGGACGAGCAGTATGACGGTCATGGCGGTCGCCGTGCTGCACAGCATAGTAACGATTGTGTCGTTGAGCCTCAGTGTGGCGCATGCGTTTATAGACGCGAACAGGATGGCCCCGGAGGCCGCCGCCGCGATGCCGTCCCACCACGTTCCGCCGAAGAACAGTGCAAACGCGAAGGATATAAGCATGTACATGACGCACTGGACGAAGTCGGATCTTCCGGGTGTTTTTTCAATCTCCGATATTTCCTCGGTCAAGTCACTGAGTGCGAGGGGCTGCATGCATACACGGCGGGACAGACCGTTTATCATCTCAACCTTGTCAAGGCGAGTGTCTCTCGCCTTTATCCTCCGTGTCTGCGTTATTGTATCGCCGCCCGGAATCACGGCTGTTACTATTATGCTGGAGGTGATTGTGAGCACGTCCGAGCGTTCGAATCCGTAGGCTCTGCATAGCCTTGATATCGTATCTTCGACGCGGCTGACTTCAGCCCCGGACGTCAAAAGTATTTCCCCCATATCCATAATGGCCGAAAGCTGTCTGACCTTGTGGCTTTCGTCACTGTTAATCTGAGCTTCCCTGTTCATTGTCCATCCCCTTCGGCGCCTTTGCGTGCGCTCGGCGCGCTGTTAAGTTATATCATATCCGGGGGCAGCGTGTAATAAAAAATTACAGGCGCCTTTACTATCTTTTTTGCACGCGTGCAAGCTCTGCAGTCCCAGTGTTCGCCTGCTCGAAATATGGACAACTGCAATGTGCTGGTGCTATTATTTTTGCTTGGCTAGTAAACAGGCGGCTGAATCTTAATGCCTGCGGGCAAATGAATGAGAGGAACTTATCTGATGCAGGACTCTTCCAGGATACGGAACATAGCTATAATCGCTCATATAGACCACGGCAAAACCACTCTTATAGACGGGATTTTCAAAGCGGCGCACCTTTTCCGCGACAACCAGGTGATGGAGGAGCGCGTCATGGACGCGGGCAGCCTGGAGCGGGAGCGCGGGATTACAATCAAGGCGAAGCACTGCACCGTCGAATGGCGGGGCTACAAGATAAATATCGTCGACACTCCGGGCCACGCCGACTTTTCGGGCGAGGTGGAGCGGGTGCTTTCGATGGTTGACTCAGTCCTTCTGCTCGTCGACGCCAACGAAGGCCCCATGCCGCAGACGCGCTATGTCCTTATGCGCGCGCTGAGACTCGGACTGCGCCCCATCGTCATCATAAACAAGGTTGACCGCCCGAACGCCGATCCCGAGGCGGCGCTTGACAAGACCTTCGATCTCTTTATAGAACTGGGCGCGACGGAGGAGCAGTGCGACTTCGCCGTGCTTTACGGCTCGGGGCTGCAGGGGTGGTTCGTCGACGACATGTCAAAACTCTCAAAGCGCGGGGAGGCGTGCGCTGCGGGCATGGAAGACCTTTTCCGCGCGATTATCGAGCGCGTTCCAGCGCCTAAGGCGGAGATGGAAAAACCTTTCCTGATGCAGGTCTGCACTCTTTCGTGGAGCGAGTATCTGGGACGCATCGGCTGCGGCAGGATTTTGCAGGGCGTTTTAAGACGCGGCGACAAAATATTGCGCACACACACGCGCTGGAAGGATTACGAGCAGACGGAATGGGAGAGTGTTTCAACCGACACCTCGAACTGTACCCATATTTACGTGACGAAGGGACTTGACCGGGCCGAGGTGGAGGAGGCCGGAGCGGGCGACATCGTCTGGTTCACGGGGCCGGCCAATATAGACTTAGGCGACACAATAAGCTCTCCGGAAACTCCCGGCTCCGTCCTGCCGCCGCTTGACATCGAAGAGCCGACCGTTTCCATGTTCTTTATCGTCAACACGAGCCCTTTCGCGGGGCAGGACGGCAATGCGGTTACCCTGCGTCAGCTGAAGGCCCGCATTGAGCGCGAGACAAAGACGGACCCCGCTCTGCGCATGGAGGATCTCGGCCGCCCGGACGGGATTAAGGTTTCGGGACGCGGCGAGCTGCACCTGGGCATACTTATCGAAGAGATCCGCCGCGAGGGTTCGGAGTTTTGCGTGTCGCGCCCGGAAGTTATTCTTCAGCACGACGCAAACGGACACGCTCTCGAGCCCATGGAGGAGCTTATTATCGACGTTCCGGAGGAATATCAGGGCGTCGTCATTCAGAAGCTGGCGCAGCGCAAAGGCGAGCTTAAAAACATGGAAAACAGCGGCACGGGCGTCCTGCGTCTTGAATTCAAAATTCCGACGCGGGGCCTTATCGGATATCGCGGCGAGTTTCTTACCGACACGCGCGGCCTCGGCATACTTGCCGCGCGCTACGTCGGCTACGAAGGCTGGGTCGGCGAGATAAACGCCCGCACGCGCGGATCGCTCGTCAGCATGGATACCGGGACGGCGACCAGCTACGCTCTCGAAAACCTGCAGGAGCGCGGAACGCTTTTCATCAAGCCCGGAGATGCGCTCTACAACGGACAGGTCGTCGGCGAAAGCTCGCGCGGCAAAGACATCCCCTGCAATCCGTGCAAGCGCAAACAGCAGACGAACCACCGCTCCGCTACGAAAGATATGATGACGGTGCTTGACGTGCCCCGAACGATAACCGTTGATTCCGCTCTCGAATGGATCGGCGACGACGAGCTTGTCGAGGTGACGCCGCTTGCCGTCAGAATACGCAAGACGATACTCGATGCCGACCAGCGCAAGAAGGCGCGTATACAGGCAGGCGTCCGCGACGAGGAGGATTAGAGGGTGAGAGAACTTATACCTTTCCGCGCGCTGGAGGACGACGAGGTTTACAGCTGCTTCACCGGTCTCGCAAAGAACATGGAGAATCTTGAGGGCGGGGCGCTTTCCGATGCCGTTGCGCGTTATTGCGGCTGCGCCGCTGAAATTATCCGCGCGGCGGAGAGCTTCGGCATCGGCGGCAATGTCTGGGCGGCTTGGCTGGCCAAGCTCGTGGCGGAATCGGAAAATCCCTTCTCCCTCGCGCGCGAGCGCAGAGAAACTGCGGGCGGCACAATGGAACGCCTCGCGATGGACGACATGGAAACGCTTTTCTGCTATCTGAAATTCGACTTCGCGGCTCTTGAAGAGCGCCTCGGCGTGAATATTCTGCGGCGCGCCGCAGACTACGTGCCGGCGCGCGGCGCGTTCTCCCTTGAAAGGACGGCCGGGACTGTCGTCGCGGAGCTTTCCGCAGCGATGGAAAAAGCCGGCTCCCCCTCGGAGCTTTACAGCGCCGTCGCAGCTTTCTACCGCGCGCACGGAGCGGGGCGCTACGCGCTCTACAACGGCTTCCGCTGGGACGAGAGGTCGCGGAATATAGTTCCCGCGGCTCCGCTTGAAGATATAACATTTGCCGGGCTATTCGGCTACGAGGAACAGAAGAAGGCGCTCATCGGGAACACGGCGGCCTTCATCGAGGGACGCCCCGCGAACAACGTCCTTCTTTACGGCGAGGGCGGCACCGGAAAATCTTCGTCGATCAAGGCGCTGCTCAACGAGTTCGCGCCGCGCGGCCTGCGCATGATTGAGCTTTACAAGCACCAGATGGCCGATTTCGAGGCGGTGCTCGACGCAATCAAATGGCGCGGCTACAAGTTCGTGATATTCATGGACGACCTCTCTTTCGAGCAGTTTGAGATTGAATATAAATTTCTCAAAGCCTTCATCGAGGGCGGCCTCGAAAAACGGCCCGACAACGTGCTCATCTACGCCACGTCGAACCGCCGCCATCTGATGAAAGAAACATGGAGCGACCGTGCCGACAAAGATGACGATATGCACGAGTCCGAGACGATGCAGGAGAAGATGTCGCTCGTCGACCGTTTCGGCCTCGCGATACGCTACTTCTCGCCGGAGCAGGAGCAGTATCTCGACATAGCGAGGAAACTCGCCGCACTCTACGGCATAGAGACCGAGGACGAGGAGTTTGAAAAGGGCGCGATACGCTGGGAGATGAAGCACGGCGGCTTCTCGGGGCGGAGCGCGCGTCAGTACGTGGAGCACCTGGCGGGGCGGGCGAAGAAATAAAGACCGCGCAAGGTCTTTGAAATACTTCCGGCGGCGCGAAACGCGCCGCTCTTTTTTTTTTGCGAAATCGCGCAAGGCAAAGCGCGGGCGTTTCTTACAAAGGCGGCGGGATTGTCCCGCCGCCTTTTTATTCAGACATTCCCTATTATTACGGTATCGAGCTTTTCGCTTGCCGCGTCGGCAAGACGCGCGAGAGTTTCAATAGGCGTCGGCGGCGTGTCAAGCATCAGGCGGCGCGGAAAGAAGCGCGTGACGTGAAGCGGAATTTTCCTGTCGACCGAGGCGACCCACGAGGCGAGCGCGCGCATTTCCTCAATGCAGTCGTTCCAGCCCGGGACAATCAGCGTGGTAAGTTCGACGTGAGCCGCGCCTGCGCAGACCGTTATGAACCGCTTCACCGTTTCCAAATCCCCGCCGAGCTTTCTGTACCACGTTTCAGTGAAGCCTTTCAGGTCTATGTTGAAAGCGTCGGCGAAAGGCAGCAGCTCGCGCAATATTTCGGGCTCCGCCGTGCCGTTGGTCACGAGGACGTTCTTCATGCCGCGCGAACGCGCCTCGCGCGCGCAGTCGCGCACAAATTCCCAGCCGATGAGAGGCTCGTTGTAAGTGTAGGCTATGCCGATATTTCCGCGCGGGACAAGCCCGGCTGCGACGCCGGCAAGACGCGCGGGCGATACGTTCTCGCTCGGGCACTCCTCTCCCGCGCCGGAAATCCCGAAATTCTGGCAGAAGGGACAGTTTAAGTTGCAGCCGAAAGAGCCGACGGAAAGAATCTTCGAGCCGGGGTAAAAGCGCGCGAGAGGCTTTTTTTCGATTGGGTCAAGCGCCGCTGATGTCACGCGGCCATAGCTCAGACTCACGCAGCTGCCGCCTTTGTTCGCGCGGGCGCGGCAGAGGCCGGTCTGCCCCTCGTCAAGACGGCAGCGGTGAAAGCAGACGGGGCATACGACGCTAGCGATGGCGCGTCACCTCGAAACGTTCAAGCCTGACATCCGCGTTCTCCGGGATGCCGGCCTTTTTCTTCGCTATCGAAATCTGTTCCTCGGGACTCTCAACTCCCTCGAGGTCGGGGAGCAGCAGACCGCTCCGTCCGCCGCGTCTCACGATGACGCCGTAGCGCTTCGCGTCAAGCTCGGCGGGAGAACTTATCATCTCCGGCGTCTCGAGCACGTCGACGCTGTAAACGAGTTTATCAAGCTCGTTCTCCTCGACGGGGTCAAAGCGCGGGTCGCGCGAGGCTGCGCTTATGCCGTTGTCTATTATCTCCCGCGCGACGCAGTCCGCTGCGGGAGCGATTGTGCCGATACAGCCGCGCAGTCGGCCGTCTTTCTTAATCGAAACGAAAACCCCGGCGCGGCGCGCCGTCAGCTCGCGCGGCAAACCGCCGGGGAGGGTGAGGGCGAGCCCTGTGCGCACGTAATGCTCGACCGACGCGCGGGCAAGACGCGTGTAGCTGTCCTCCGAGGCTCTTATCGCGCCAAGGCGTTCTCTCTCGTTTTTTTCGTAAGCGTCGAGAAAGAGCCGCGAAGCGTCGCGCGCGCCGCCGGTGAAGAGGCAGACGCCGTAACCGACGCCGAAAGGCCCCTCGTATGACAGCCGCTCGGCACGGACGGAAATCCCGTCGAAAGCTCCCGCCATCATCACAAAGGAGCGGTGGCCGCACTCTGCCGCACTTTCGCAGAACTCCTCCGAAAAATCAAAAAGTCCGCCGAAGTCTCCGCTTCCCATGACATTCATGATCCGTTCGTCGTAACGCGCGCCGTCCGGCGAAAGGCCGTAAGGGCCGTCGGCTTTGAGCTTGTGCGAGAGGTCGCCGCTTGCCGCGACGACGACGCGCCGCCCGAGTTTTTCGGCGGCGCGGGCTATCAGACGCCCGAGCCTGTAATGTTCGCGGAACGGGAGGCCCGACAGGCCGATTCTTACGACGGGCGGGAGACGGTCCGCCGCGCGCGAAAGAAAATAAAGCGGCACCATAACGCCGTGGTCGAGAGATTTGTCGCGCTCGCCGAGAGTTCCCGCCGGGAGGCCCTCGTCGCGCGCCTCGCGGCAAAGAGCGTCAACGAACGCGGCGTCGTAAGAAACCTTGAAACTTTCGCGCGGCGCGCCGAAGCGCGCAAAGTCGCCGGACGCGCCGGCGCCCGGCGAAATATGAAAATAGTCGGCGTACATGACGGTGTGCGGCGAAATCATGACAAGCGTATCGGGCTTGAAACTCATCGCGAACTCCGCGGCGCGCCGGTAAGCGCGCGCCGTTTCCGAAACCCCGCGCTCGCCGCCGCGCCCCACCGACGGCACGATAAGCGGCGGGTGCGGAACCATAATACCGGCAAGAATGCCCATGACGGCGCCTCCTTATCAAAAAATTATTAAGACAGTCAGATTATTATACACCGCGCGGCAATGTTATAATCGCCTCAGACGGTACGCCGCAAAACAAACGACAGGAGGAAGTACTTATGATACACATAGCTCTTGCCCTCTGCGACCCCAAAGGGACTTACTCGCGCCATGCCGGGGGTCTTATAGCCCTATACTTCGCCGCTTCCTAATCGGGATTTTTTAAACGTCGAAATATTAGATCGACGCCAGATACAATACTTCCCCTGTCGAGGACTGCGACAATGTCATGCGCTGTGAGTCAATCCGGCACTTTTTCGGTAAAGGGAAGCCGTGGAATCTTCTGAGAGGAAGCAACGCGGATATGCTTTACTGGCAGAATCTGATGTATACGCCGTGGCGCGGCGAACTTGTGGAATCATTCTATAAAACGGCTTTTGACAATCAATACTATCATCGCCATTCAAAAGCATGTATGTTGAGATTATGGGGTCGGATTATTGGCAACATCAGGAACATAAGAAGAATAATAAAATCTGATCTCAGGTAAAATTCTGACGATTGAACCGTGAAAAATGTCGCGGACATCGCCCTTATCGGCTCAGACGCGGCGGGGAGCGTGTATCTTACGAGTATGGCGGATAATTTCCAGGAGTGCCGCCTCCGCGTGACCGCCGCGGAGTGTGCCGGGGCCGCCATCGCGGAATGAGAGGATAAAATATGAAACGCGAATATCTGCTCTCTATGATAAAAGAGCTTGTCGCAATACCGAGCGTCACCGAGAGCGCGCGCGAGAGCGAGCCGGCGGAATGGCTGCGCGCCCGCTTTGAAAAACTGCCGTACTTCGCGCGCAACCCGAAGCGGCTCTTGACTTTGGACACGCCTCTTGAAGGCTCGCCGCGCGGGCTGAAGTCGCTCGTCGCCCGCGTGGACGCGGCGAAGGAGACGAAGCGCTCGGTGCTTTTGATATCGCACTTCGATGTCGTGGACGCCGGCGTCTACGGCGACGCGGAGGACATTGCCTTCGACACCGAGGCGCTTGGCGCGCTCTTCGGCGCGGACGCGGACACTCTTTACGGGCGCGGCGTGATGGACATGAAGTGCGGCGTTGCCGTCGAAGCTGCTCTGATTGAGGAATTCGCGGAAAACAGGACGCTCTTCGACGCGAACGTCGTCGCAGCTTTTGTCGGGGACGAGGAAAACTCCTCGGCGGGTATTCGCGGCGCGCTTCCCGCAATAGCCCGCATGACTGAGGAAGAAGGGCTTGACTTTTGCGCCGCTGTCGACACGGAGCCGGGCGAGGCGGGAAAATCGGGGCTTGTCGGCCCTATGGTCTTTCTCGGCACTCTCGGCAAACTCATGCCTGCCTTTTACGTCCGCGGGCGTGCAGCTCACGTCGGCTGCTGTTACGACGGCTTCTCTGCGGCGCTCGCGGCCTCGCGCATTGTCTGCGCGGCTGAGGGGAACGTGCGCCTTGCCGACCCGTCGCACGGGGTGTGTCAGCCGTCGTGGATATGCCTTGACATGAAGGTCATGCGCGAGACTTACAGCGTGACGGTTCCCGACCGTGCCTATGTCTATTTCAACTGCTTCGCCGTAAGCGGCACGCCCGCGAAAGTGCTGGGACAGATGAAAGAACTTGCATCGCGAGCACTCTTTGAAACGGCGCGGCAGCTTTCCGCTTCCTGCGCGGCTCTTGCGGAAACGGGGTACGACGGCTCGAGGTTTGTGCCGCCCGCGACGTCCGTGTACACTTTCGGCGAGCTTGCGGCGCTCGCCCGCGCGAGGCGGGGCGAAAAATTTGATTCCGAGCTTGGCGCGTTTATAAAAAATCTGCCGCCGGGCGACATGCGTCTGCGCGGCATAAAGACGGTGGACTTCATCGCTGAACTGTCAGGAGCGGAGGGGCCTTACGCTGTCTGTTTCTTCCTTCCGCCGTGGCTGCCGCCGCGAACCGATTTAACCGGCGACCCGCGCGACGAAAGGGCCGTGGCCGCCGCCCGCGCCGTGCAAAAGCTCTGCGCGGAGCGGTACGGCCTCAAAATGACGGAGGTTGAACTCTTCGCGGGGCTCTGCGATTTAAGCTACGTAGGCGCGAAAATATCACGCGACGACGTGAGCGCTCTTGCGGGGAACATGCCGGGCTGGGGAGAGCTTTACAGCATGCCGCTTGATGAAATGCGTCTGCTTGGCCTTCCCGTGATAAACTTAGGCCCGAGCGGCGAAGGACCGCACAAAAAAGAGGAAAGACTGCACCTGCATTACTCGCTCGATGTCTTTCCAGAATTGCTTCGCGCCGCGATAAGGGAGCTGGCGCGCGAATAAAGATTTTTTCGCGACCGCGGCGCGGCGCTTAACAAGAATCGCGCGCTCTGTTACAATTACATCGGACTTGAGACTCACACGAGGGAGAAACGACTTAAACAATGTATGACGACGATGTCCGAATACGTATCGCGAAACCGGCCGAAGCGGAAGAGCTCACGGACATAGCGTGGCGTTCCAAAGGCTACTGGGACTACCCGCCCGACGTAATGAAGGGATTCGGCGGGCTTCTCACAATCAAACAGGACTTCATAGAGACGAACCCGACATATCTTATAGAGCACGACGAGACGGGAGAGAAGCTCGGCTTTTACGCGCTTGAGAAAAAAAGCGGCGAGTGGTGGCTGCGTCATCTCTGGGTGCTGCCGGAAGAAATCGGCACAGGCCTCGGGGGAAAGCTCTTCCTGCATGCCTGCGTAATAGCCGAGACGATGGGAGCAGCCGAACTGCACATACTCTCCGACCCTAACTCCGAGGAATTTTATCTCCACATGGGAGCCGAGCGCGTCGGCGAGGCCGAGTGCAGGGAAATGCAGGGCGCCGTGCAGCCGATACTCAGTATAAAACTCTAAATGCTTTACAAATGGCAGGAAAGGGCGCTCGCCTCGATTGAAGGACGCAGCGCCATACTCTCCGCGCCCACGGGAAGCGGCAAAACGTGGGTGGCCTACATCTGGGCCGGCCTTATGGAACGCGACGGAACGCCGAAACAGCCTGCGGTCCGCGTCATCTTTACAGCTCCGATAAAAGCGCTCTCAAACGAGCGTTACCTCGACCTTAAAGCTATGGGCTTCGACGTCGGCCTTGAGACGGGCGACTTCAAAAAAAATGCCGGCGCGAAAGTTCTCTGCTGCACCCAGGAGATATACACGCTGAAATACGCCTCTCTCCCGGGGCAGAGAGTAGTAATAGACGAATTTCACTTCATATTCAACGACCACGAGCGGGCGCGTGCTTACATAGACGGCTTGCGCGGGACAGAGTGCGGAAGCCGCGTGCTCGTCATGTCCGCGACATTCGGCAATCCGGAAATAGTGCGCGGCTATCTCGAAGAGATGGCGCGGCGCGAGTTCGTGCTGTTCGAGACAGCCGACCGCGTCACAAAACTCGTTTACAAAAGGCGCGGCACGCGCTTTTCGCAGATACATGACGCACTGATATTCGCCTTTTCCAAAAAAGGCGTGGAATGGGCGGCGGCGCAGACTGCGAAAGCGCGCGGCAAAATCGGCCGCGACGGGAGATCTCGTCTGCGCGAGATGGCAGAGATACTCGAAGTCAAAAAAATTCCGGACACGATGCTGCGCGGCGTGGGAATGTACTTCGGCTCCATGCTCCCGAAAGAAAAACTCCTTGTCGAAATGGCCTTCCGCGAGAGAATCATAGACGTCGTGGCGGGAACGGATGCCCTGTCACTCGGCGTGAACCTTCCGGCGGAAAGCGTGATATTCGCCCAGATGGCGAAATTCATAGACGGCCCGCTGACGCGCAACGAATTTCTGCAAATGGCGGGACGCGCCGGACGCAAAGGATTTTTCAACACCGGCTTCGTCTCCTACATACCGCGCAGCAAGTGCGAAAATTTCGACTACGACACAGGTATACTTTATCTGGAAACTCTCGACAAACCATGCGAAGAGGCGAAAATAAGGCTTCTTCCGGCGATAGGCCGTCTGCTAAAAAAAGAAGTTGACGTCAAAACGGAGGCGAAGATGCTAGCCGAATGTTCGATGCCGAGGCGGAGCCTGCGCTCCGCGACGCGCGAGGTTGAGGATTCGCTGCGCGCGATAACGCTCGCGCTCTCCGCGATAAAAGGTCGGAGCGAACGCTCGCGTGTGCGCACGATATTAGGCGACATATGGAGCGACGAAATGGAGCTTGACGCGAACGTCGCCATCGCGCGCCTTTTTGCCGAGGAGGGCGAGCCGGACGCGCTGAAGTGCGCGGAGCTTTTGAAAAAAACCGAGCGCAACTATCTTCAGGCGCTCTTGAAAATCAAACGCTTCGCGAACCGTCTGCCTGAGCGCTACTGTTTCTCGCGCATGGAGCGGGTGGACGAGGCGGTCGACGAGATAGACGGTTCCGTGTTCGGCTTTGAGGATAAAATACAGAGAATCAAACTGACGGAGGAGTAACCGTAAAGCGGCGCGGCGCTGGCAAAGCGCCCGAAGGCCGAACGCCTTGGGAAAAACGAAAACGCAGCGCGCGGGATGATGCGAGAGCGAAACAAAAAAACGGGCCGGGCATTCGCGCTCCGGCTCGTTTTTTTTGTTAAAACGCGAAACTTCCCGCGCGCCTACTGAGCGATGGCGCTGACAGGGCAGGTGGCCACGCAGGCCCCGCACTCGACGCAGGTATCTTCGTCGACGCAGGCCTTGCCGTCATTGACGGCGATGGCGGAAACGGGACAGACGCCGACGCAGGCCTCGCAGCCTACGCATACGGACTGATCAACTGCAGCTTTAGCCATGATTGTTTTCCTCCTTGAATTCGCGATACACCTGAAGGGCTTTACCCCCAGCACACAGAGATATTGTAACGCTTGCGAGGCGCGCTTTCAAGTGGCCCGCGGCGCCGTTCCCGGTGAATTTAACCGAAAAGGCGAAAATCCCTCAACTTGCGGTAACAGGGACGAGGTTTCGTGTGCGCGCGAGGAAGAGACGGAGACGCGAGCTTCGCGCGGCCGCCTCGCGAGTGTGAGCGACGCCCGCGCGGGTGCGCGGCTTTCGCGTGATGATGATATAATAGCGCCGGAAGTTTTTGCAGAGGGGATAGTCCATTGGCCGAACCGGAAAAACTCGAATGTCTTCTTGAGTCCAAGTCAAGCCGCTCAGTCAGCGGCTGGCGGCGCGCCGCCTTCGCGGCTTTCGGTGCCTATCTTGTCTTCACTGCCGTCAGCAATTACACTAAAGGAGACCCGAGCCTCGGAATCGCTTTCAACCTGCTCGCCGCTCTCTTCTGCTTTTTCGTGATGAAATTTGAAAAAAAAATATATATCTCGCCCGCGGGGTTCGTGAAGGACACTGTCACTTGGTTCTCGCGCCACCGCGAACTGCTCCGCTGGGAAGAGGTCGGTTACGTGACCCTCGTCGCCAAAGGCCCGAATATGACCGCTTACGTTGAAAAAGGCGTGGGCGTGACGGGCTGGAAGCTGCTCTTCACACGCAACGACATAGCGGCTATCGACAGCCTTTGCCAGCGCTATGCCCCGAAGGTAAAAGTGTCGGTCAAAGAAATGTGATCTGAATCGTGTGATAATATAAAGAACAGAAAGGCATAGAGAACGCAAAAGAGCCCCAGCAAAGCGCCCGGGGCTTTTTGTTTTCGCGCGGGTACCGCGAGCAGGCGCACCTGTCGCGCCGAAGCGCGCGGTGCTTGAAGCCGCGGCTCGTGCCCGTAAGCCCGGCG
>CAYVEQ010000006.1:0-40427 GCA_964450835.1 uncultured Synergistaceae bacterium | reverse complement strand
CGGCGGCTTGCCTTATTTTCGAGTTACTCGGCTTTGAGCCAGGGGGCAAGCTCTTTCATGTCCAGTGTGATTTGAGGGCATCCGGCAGAGCCGGGCGCGACTTCGTACTTGTCGAAGCAGATGACGATTCTGCCCTCTTTGTCGACGTAGAAATTTTGATTTGCCTTTATTGACGAGAAGCCGCCGTCGTCTTTCGGCGCGACCCAGTAGCTCCCTTTTGCTTTTTTGTTCGCGCGGCGCATTTCGCCCTGCACGGCGTTGCTGATGATTTTGACGCAGTTCGCCTTTTCGTTGAAGAAGTATTCGAGAGTGATCGGAAGTCTCGTGGCTTTATCGAAGTTCATAATCGTATGCTTCGCGGCGGCGGCGCCTCCGATTTGCCTCTCTTCGACGTCGAGCGAGAGAAATCGTTCGTCGCCGTCGATGACGGCGTAATCCATCGTGCGGCCGGAGGGCCCGCCGCGCGACGCGAATGGGTCGCCCGCCATACCGATCACTTCGAGAGCGTAGCGCCCCTCAACTTCGAGCGCTTTTTCGGCGAGTACGGAGTTTATCTCCTTCTGCAGTCCGGCGACGGCGATTCCGGTTACCATCGGCGTGACTATCCTTGCCTCGCAGTTTTCGTATTGTGACTCGTAGACGCTGAATGTCGAAACGGCAAGTTCTGTGCCGTCCGCGGCGGCTTGCGCCGCGGCGCAGAGCAACGCCGCGGCGCAGGCAAGCATGGCTTTCGAGATTTTCGTTCTCATTCCGTCAAATCTCTTTGACGGCCGCGGCCATGTTTCTTCCGAGCTCGCGGCAGAGTTCGAGGTCCGGTTCCTTCGGGCAGGACTTCACTTCGATTGTCGGCACAATCAGTTTCCATTCGCCGCCCTGTTCGGAGAAGAGGCGGAGCTCCGCGAGCGCGCCTTTGCTCCAGCTGTATGAGCCGCAGATACCGAGGCAGCGGTTCTTCATCATCTTGTTTTTGAGAGTGCGGCAGAGCGTGGCAACGGGCGGGTACAACTCCGTGTTATATGTGCAGCTTCCGAGCACCAGCCCGCGGTACTTCCAGACGTCGCGGACGATGCAGGAGAGGTTCGAGCGCGAGGCGTCGTGGACTATTACATCTTTTACCCCCGCTTCGGATGCCGCGCGCGCTATCGCGTCCGTCATGAGCTTCGTGTTGCCGTACATGGAGCCGTACACCACGACGATGCCCTCGTCGGTCTCCTGCCTGCTCCATTTGTCGTATAGGTCTATTATGTGGCGCGGATTCGAGCGGAGTATAGGGCCGTGGGCCGGGCAGATTATTTTGAGGTCGAGCGCGCGGACCTTCGCGATGGCTTTCTGTGTCGGAGCCGAGTAGCGCCCGACGATGTTCGCGAAGTAGCGCAGCGTTTCGTCCTCGTAGTACTTCATGTCAAGCTCGTCGTCGAAGATACCGCCCTCCAGCGCGCAGAAGCCGCCGAAGGCGTCCGTCGAGAAGAGAACTTTGTCCGTCATGTCGTAGGTTACCATGCTCTCGGGCCAGTGAACCATCGGTATCGTGGCGAATGTCAGCTTGTGGCGGCCGAGGTCGAGAATTCCGCCCTCTTTCACCTCGACGACTCCCTCTTTGATTCCGTAGAAGGCGTCAATCATCTCGAGAGTCTTTTTGTTGCCGACGATTTTCATATCGGGGTAGAGTCTGCGCATGATTGCTATCGATCCCGAGTGATCCGGCTCCATGTGGTTGACGACAAGATAGTCTATGCCCTTGCCCGCCGGCAGCTCCGACACGAGGCGCTCTATATAGACCGACAGTTTGTCGGCCTTTATAGTGTCGATGACCGCTGTCTTCTCGTCGTTGATGAAATAGGCGTTGTAGGCGACACCGCGCGGAAGCGACCAGAGTCCCTCGAAGAGATCGGTCTCTCTGTCGTTCCCGCCTATCCAGTATATGGAATCTGTGATTTTAATCGCGTTCTGCATCATTACGGCAGCCTCCAGTGATTTGAAGATTTAACTCTGTTATTATATAGCAATGGGCTGCGTTTGCGAGTTGCTTTCGCGTTCTTTTCGGACGCGCGGAGACGGCGGTTTTTCTGCCGAAAGACCGAATGAACTGACTTGTCTGAAATTATCGCGCAAATGTTGCAATTTGCTTAAAGTTGGGCAATAATAGCCGTGTGTGGTAATTTCGCATATTCACGTGTGCTAAGGTCATTACAGCGATGACCTTATATGTTTCGCAAGGAGGCGGAGTAATTGTTCGAACCAGCACAGCTCCAGAAAGTAGCAGAAGGAAAGAAGGCCTACGAGGCGGCGGTCGAAAAAGCACTGACCAAAGGCCCCGAGAGAAAGGCAGGTTTCACGACCAGCGGCGGCATTCCTCTTAAGAGAACCTACACTCCGGAAGACATAAACGGAGTGGATTACGGCAGCGACCTTGGCTTCCCCGGTCTGTATCCCTACACACGAGGCGTGCAGCCCACGATGTACAGAGGCCGCTTCTGGACGATGCGCCAGTATGCGGGCTTTGCGACGGCCGAGGATTCCAACAGACGTTACCGTTACCTTCTGAGTCAGGGGACGACGGGACTTTCTGTCGCGTTCGACCTTCCGACGCAGATAGGCTACGACTCGGACGACCCGATGGCGGTCGGCGAGTGCGGCAAGGTCGGCGTCGCTATCGACAGCCTCGCCGACGCGGAGATACTCTTCGGCGGCATCCCTCTTGACAAAGTTTCAACGTCAATGACAATCAACGCGCCGGCGTCGGTGCTTCTTTCCATGTACATCGCCGTCGCGGAAAAACAGGGTGTGCCCATGAACGCCTTGGCGGGAACGATCCAGAACGACATCCTCAAGGAATACATAGCGCGCGGCACGTACATTTTCCCGCCGCAGCCCTCGATGCGTCTTATCACGGACATTTTTGATTTCTGCTCGCGCAACATACCGAAATGGAACACCATCTCCATTTCCGGCTATCATATCCGCGAGGCCGGCTCCACCGCGATACAGGAAGTCGCCTTCACTCTGGCCGACGGTATCGCCTACATCGAAGCCGCTATCAAAGCGGGGCAGGATCCGAACGTATTCGGCAAACGCCTCTCCTTCTTCTTCAACGCGCACAATGACTTCCTCGAGGAAGTGGCGAAGTTCCGCGCTGCGCGCAAGATTTGGGCGCGCGTCATGAAAGAGCGCTTCGGCGTCACTAACCCCAGCGCGCAGATGCTCCGCTTCCACACGCAGACTGCAGGATGCACCCTCACAGCGCAGCAGGCGGAGAACAACATCGTTCGCGTCGCCATTCAGACAATGGCGGCCGTCTGCGGCGGCACGCAGTCGCTCCACACCAACAGCCTTGACGAGGCGCTCGCTCTTCCGACGGACAAGAGCGTCCGCATTGCTCTCCGCACGCAGCAGATAGTCGCATACGAGTCCGGCATCACGAACGTCGTAGACCCGCTCGCGGGAAGCTACGCCATCGAATCCCTCACGAAACAGATTGAGGAAGGCGCCCTTGCCTACATCAAGGAAATTGACGACCTGGGCGGAATGATGACAGCCATCGAAAAAGGCTATCCTCAGAAGCACATACAGGACGCCGCCTACGACTACCAGAGATCGATAGAGTCCGGCGACCGCGTAATAGTCGGCGTCAACAAGTTCCACATCGACGAGGACATGACCGAGCGCAAACTCCTTAAAGTCGACGCGAGCGTCGGTGAGAACCAAATCAAGAAACTTCGCGAAATGAAGGAAAAACGCGACAACGTCAGAGTAAAGACCACCTTGGACGCTGTGCGCGAAGGCGCGAAAGGCGACGCGAACCTAATGCCTCTCATCCTCGACGCGGTCCGCGCCTACGCTACGGAAGGCGAAATCTGCGGCGTTCTCCGCGAAGTATTCGGCGAGTACCAAGAGAACGTTGTTCTTTAGAACCGAGAGAGCTTTTAAGGAGGAAGAAAAATGGATCGTAAAATTCGCGTAGTTGTTGCGAAACCGGGGCTTGACGGCCACGACCGCGGCGCTAAGGTAGTCGCCAGAGCCTTCAGAGACGCTGGCATGGAAGTCATATACACAGGCCTTCGCCAGACGCCCGAACAGATAGTCGCCACCGCAATCCAGGAAGACGCGGACGCCATCGGCATCAGCATCCTCTCCGGCGCGCATGATTACTGCTTCAAGACGATAATCGGGCTTCTCAAAGAAAAGAACGCGAGCGACATCATAGTATTCGGCGGCGGCGTCATTCCCGAGACCGACTATCCCACGCTGCTCGGATACGGCGCGGGAGCTATCTTCGGCCCCGGCACGCCTACCACCGAGACAATCGAATGGCTTGAAAAAGCCGTAGCGGAAAAGAGAGCGAAAGAGGCGGAATAATATGGATGTCAAAATAGTAGACCACATCGGAATAGCGGTAAACAGCATCGACGAGGCGCTGAAATTCTGGGAGGCGGCTCTCGGCGTGAAATGTCACGGAGTCGAGGAAGTGGCGGAGCAGAAGGTAAAGACCGCTTTCCTGCCCATCGACGACTCAGAGATCGAGCTTCTCGAAGGAACGGCGGAAGACAGCCCAATCTGCAAATACATAGCGAAGAACGGGCAGGGGATTCAGCACATCGCGATAAGAGTCGCAAACCTCGAAGCGGCTCTCGCGGAACTCAAAGAAAAGGGCGTACGCCTGATTGATGAAAAGCCCCGCATCGGCGCGGGCGGCGCGAAAATCGCTTTCCTGCACCCGAAAGCGACAGGCGGCGTGCTGCTTGAACTCTGCCAGCGCGACTAAGTTTATAAAAAAGCTCCCGCGCGCTGCGCGGGGAAAGCACAGTAAAACTGTAACGAAAGGCCGCCTTCGGCCCGCGACAGGCGGCCCTCGTTTAACAGATAATGAGGAGGTAAGAAGTAATGGCGGAAAAAACGATTGACGAACTGTGTGCCTCTCTCATAGCAAGACGAGAGAAAGCCGCTGTCGGCGGAGGCGAGAAGGCTATCGCCAAACAGCATGAAAAAGGCAAAAAGACAGCGCGCGAGCGCATTGACGCAGTTCTTGACCCCGGCAGCTTCGTGGAAATAGACGAATTCGTCGAACACCGCTGCACCAACTTCGGACTTGACAAAACGACATTCCTCGGCGACGGCGTCGTTACGGGCTACGGCACCATAGACGGACGCATCGTCTACATATTCAGCCAGGATTTCACGGTCATGGGCGGCTCGCTGGGCGAGATGCACGCGCAGAAAATTTGCAAGGTTCTCGATCTTGCCCTCACAAACGGAGCTCCCTGCATCGGAATCAACGATTCCGGCGGCGCTCGCATTCAGGAAGCGGTTGACGCACTCTCCGGCTACGGAAAAATATTCTTCCGCAACGTCAAGGCAAGCGGCGTAATCCCGCAGTTTTCCATAATCGCCGGTCCTTGCGCCGGCGGCGCCGTCTACAGCCCCGCACTCACGGACTTCATCTTCATGGTCGATAAAATCGGGATAATGCACATCACCGGCCCAGCGGTCATCAAGGCCGTCACGGGCGAGGATGTCACATCCGAGCAGATAGGCGGCGCGATGGCCCACAACTCGCATTCCGGCTGCGCCCACTTCTTCGCGAAAACCGAGGACGAGTGCTACGCGCAGGTCCGCCGTGTGATCAGCTTCCTGCCCAGCAACAACATGGAAGAGCCTCCATTCGCCGATACCGGTGACGACCCGAACCGCACCGACATCTCGCTTCGCGCCATCGTTCCGACAAACCCGAACCACGGCTACGACGTCCGCGACGTCATCAAAAAAGTCGTCGACAACGGCGACTTCTGCGAAGTGCAGGAGCTCTACGCCAAAAACATAGTCACCGGCTTCGCGAGAGTCGGCGGCCGCGTCATAGGCATCATCGCTAACCAGGCGAAATTCATGGCGGGGTGCCTCGACATTGACGCGTCGGATAAAGCAAGCCGCCACATCCGCATCTGCGATTCCTTCAACATTCCTATCGTAACTTTCGAAGACGTCCCAGGATACCTACCCGGACTCAACCAGGAAATGGGCGGCATCATCCGCCACGGCGCAAAACTTCTCTACGCCTACAGCGAGGCGACAGCGCCGAAAATCACAGTCGTCATGCGCAAGGCCTACGGCGGCTCATACCTCGGCATGTGCAGCAAAGACCTCGGAGCCGACGTCGTGCTCGCGTGGCCGCAGGCTCAGATAGCCGTCATGGGAGCCGAAGGCGCCGCTAACATCATCTTCCGCAAAGAGATAGAGGCGGCGGAGGACAAGACGGCCAAACGCGCCGAAAAGATAGAGGAGTACAAAGAGTCCTTTGCCAATCCCTATCGCGCGGCGCAGCGCGGCTTTGTCGACCGCGTCATACTCCCCGAGGAGACGCGCCCGGCGCTCTATCAGGCGCTCGTAATGACGGAGTGCAAGAGCGAGCTTCGCCCGAAACGCAAGCACGGCATACTGCCGAACTAATCGGGAGGCAAAGTTATGACAAGCAGCATCAGCTCATATTTCGTCGGTGTTCCCGGCGGCCTTTTGATGTCGCTGATAGCCTTCAGCATTGTCTTCATCGTCATAATCGGGCTCATGCTCGTCATGATGGGGATGAAGCACATTTGCGCCGCGATTGACGCCGTGCAGAAGCAGAAAGAGACGGCGAAGGCGGCACCAGCCGCGCCCGCGAAAGCAGCCGCCCCCGCTCCGGCCGCTCCCGCTAAGGCGACCGCGGCCGACACCGACGGAGAACTTCTTGCCGTAATAACCGCCGCTATAGCCGCCGCCTGCGGCCCCGCAGCGCGCGTAATCTCCTTCGCTCCCATCAGAGTCCCGGCCGCTTCGGGCTGGAAGAGTGTCGGCAGACTCCAGAACACAGAAGGCCTCTACTAAGCCTTCTTTTGCAGAATAAAAAATTTTCAGGAGGTATTCTTTCATGTCACGCAAATACAGAGTAACGGTAAACGGAAAAGCATACGACGTAGATGTTGAGGAACTCGGAGCCGGAGCGGCTCCCGCGCCTGTCGCGGCCCCTGCTCCAGTACCAGCACCGGCCCCAGTAGCGGCTCCCGCCCCCGCCCCAGCGGCTCCTGCTCCTGCTCCGGTGCCCGCCGCGGCCCCGGCTCCCGCTCCTGCGGCCGGCGAAGGCAACATCGCCGCCCCGATGCCCGGCAAGGTCCTTAAGATTCTCGTCCACGCGGGCGAAGCTGTAACAGCCGGCCAGCTCGTCCTTATCCTCGAAGCGATGAAGATGGAGAACGAAATCTACACGCCGGTAGCCGGAAGCGTACAGCAGATCTGCTGCAAAGAAGGCGACACAGTCAGCACAGGCGACGCGTTGCTCGTGATTGCTTAACGGACGACCTTCTAAAGTTTTTTCCTGAGGAGGAAACTTTTTATGGAACTCTACTTGACAGCGCTGAAAGGCGTTATCGAGCAGTCAGGCTTCATAGCGCTCAACGGGCCTACGCTCGTCATGCTGCTGGTAGCATTCATACTGCTCTATCTCGCCATCGCGAAAGGATTCGAGCCGCTACTGCTCATGCCGATAGCTTTCGGCTGTCTGCTCGTCAACCTGCCGCTCTCCGGCATAGTAGACCCCGGCGGATTCCTTTACTTCGTGAAATTCGGAATAGATCATGAACTCTATCCGGTAATCATATTCATGGGAATCGGCGCGCTCACAGACTTCGGGCCGCTGCTAGCCAACCCGATCACATTCCTGCTCGGCGCCTCGGCTCAGCTCGGCGTGTTCGTCGCCGTCATCGGTGCGATGTTCATGGGCTTCACCATCCAGCAGGCGGCCGGCATAGGCATCATCGGCGGCGCGGACGGCCCGACGGCCATCTACCTCTGCGCGAAACTCGCCCGTGACATACTTCCCGCCGTCGCGGTAGCCGCGTACAGCTACATGTCGCTTGTTCCTCTCATTCAGCCGCCGGTCATCAAGCTGCTGACGACCAAGCAGGACCGCGCGATTAAAATGCGTCAGCTCCGCCCCGTCACGCGCACGGAAAGAATACTCTTCCCGATAGTTTCGACAATTGCCTGCGGACTGGTGCTTCCCGCCTCCGTTCCTCTCGTCGGAATGCTGATGTTCGGCAACCTGCTTCGCGAGTGCGGATGCACCGACAGACTCTCGCTCGCCGCGCAGAACGAGGTCCTCAACGCGACGACGATATTCCTCGGCATCTCGGTCGGCTCCACAATGCAGGCCGAGTCATTCCTCACTCTTGCCACGATAAAGATAATCTGCCTCGGGCTGGTTGCTTTCGTATTCAGCACCGCGGGCGGAGTGGTCTTCGGACAGGTTATGAAAATCCTCTCCGGCGGGAAAATCAACCCCGTCATAGGCGCGGCCGGAGTCTCCGCCGTTCCGATGGCGGCGCGCGTCTGCCAGAAAGTCATACAGAAAGAATTCCCGGGCTCGTACATCCTCATGCACGCGATGGGGCCGAACGTCGCGGGAGTTATAGGCACGGCAGTCGCAGCGGGCGCGATGCTCACGCTTCTGACAAAATAACCCGCGTAACACTAACTGCAGGAAAAGCCCGGGCCGCGAGCCTTGGGCTTTTTTTTGACACGTAAAGGCAACACGGGCGAAAAAAGAGCAAGCGCCGGACGTCACATACCGCCGCGACATACGCGAAATGCGGCAAAGCGAGCATCGCGTCCCGAAACAAAGCAAGCGCGAACCGCGAAGCAAAGAGCGCGCGTCCGCGCTCGGGCCTGCGAGCCGCGCGAATGCAAAAGCGCCGCGGGTTTCCCCGCGGCGCTTTTTATTTCAGCCTGTCCGGCGCTCTTTTTTATTTACCGCTGAATTTGATCTGCTGATATTTTTCCGGAACTTCAACTTCCGTCGCGCCCATGTAGCCCTTGCCGAGAATGTACGTGTCCTGATAGATCATCAGGTAGTTCTTCAACGTTACGCCAGTTCCGGCGTCGGTGTAGGCGGCGCCGTTCCATTTCGCGCCTGGGGTGAAGTCGCTGAAGGCTTTCATGAGGTCCTGCTTGCTGTTGAGCTTTGCCGTGCCCTCTACTACGCGCTTGCCGAACTCGGCGAGAGCCGCCGAACTCGTGTAGCCGTATGAATAGGCCCATGTCCCCATGCGTCCGCCGGCTCCCGCGTCGACAACGGCCTGCTCGACCTTTTTCAGTATCGCGGGGAAGTCTCCGGCCTGGCCTTTAAGGTCGACGCCGAAAGCTCCGGGGTAGCCCATGAGAGGCGAGGGGAGGTCGGCCTCGATGAAGTAGCCGCCGTACTTCGCGAGCTGTTTGAGAAGCGGTTCCGTGTGCGCGTCGTTGGTGCAGAAGAAGGCCGAGTTCTTTCCGTACTTGTCAACCCACGCGGGGGTCTTTTCGAGTATGAACTGCTGGGCGCCCGCCGTGCCGACGTCGCTTGTCGGGTCTGGAGCCGTTTCGAATACGAATTTGATCCCCATGTCTTTGCAGGCCTGCTCCATTATCTCGCGGCGGCGGCCGAGCGTTTCATAGCTCATGTGGCGCGGGAAGGAGATGTGCACGAATGTGTTGCAGCCGAGCTTCTTTGCGGTGTCGATGATGAGGTAGCCGCGGTTGATGAAGTCAGTGTGAGTGGATATGTCGGCCACCGGCGCTATGACGTTCGGGTCCTCATGCGGTTCGCCCGCGAAGCAGAGGATGTCGTCCCTCTTTCCCTTGACGCGGCGGAAAGCTTCCGCTGTCCCGGGTATGGCCTGATTGACGACGATGACCTTCATCTTGGGGTCGTCGGCGAGGCCCGCTATCTGGGATATGGTCGTCTCCATCTCGGACATGAAGTTATCGGGATAGGTGAGGTGCTGAACCATTCCGCCGCTCGACACGTCGCCGTATTTCTGAATCATAAGCTCGGCTCCGCGCAGGTCGTCCTCGTTCTGCGATACTGTTCCCGTGACTATTCCGATGTGGAAGGGAGCCTCGGCCAGCGCGGGGGCGCAGAAACAGAAAGCCGTCAACACGGCCGCCAACAGCAACACTGCCTTTTTCATAAAAATTCCTCCTTTGATGTTTGCGGACAGGTGAATAATAACGGCGCTTTTCAGCGGAAACGTTCTTATTCGGACTCCGCAGGCTAAGTGATTATAGTGGGGAATAAAGCGGAGTGTCAACCGCGCGGCGGACCAGGCCCCGCGTTGCTGCCCGGCGGCGCGGGGCGCGCTTGCCGAAGTTCCGCGTGCTTTATGATTGCGGCAGCTCGCCGTGAGAACGTCGGAGCGTCATGAAAGCGGCGGGGCATCACGGGAACAGCGGAACGTCGGCTGAGTTCGGCGCGCTTGACTACGCGCGGCGAAGTGTGTAATATATCAGCAAAAGGTTCGGCGCCTCGCGGCTCACGCAAGTACGGAACGCCGCCGAGTGTTCTTATAGTCGGTCTTTATCAGAAAAACTTATTTTCTATATAACTGGGAGGTTCTCTTATGATAAGAGCGGAAAGGGTCTCGCGCCTTGCAGAGGAGCTTCGCAAAAGAGGACTCGACGCCGTATATATCGGCCCGTCGACAGACCTTGAGTACATCGGCGGGCTTGACACCCAGCCGGACGAGCGTGTGCGCGGGCTTATGATAGCGAAGGACGGGCGCTGCTTTGCCATGACGCCGCTGCTTTACCGCGAAGAGATGGTGAAAGCTTTCGGCGATGTGCCCTTCTATTCCGAGTGGGACGACCACGAGGGCTTTACCGGCGCTTTCCGCCGCGGCTGTGAGCATCTCGGCGTTGCGGGCGGCAAAATAGCCTTCAACGACGGCGTCCGCGCTGTTGATATGCTGGCGATACGCGACGCAATGCCGCTTCAGATGGTAAACGGCGCCGACATTCTGTCGGGGCAGCGCTCGCGCAAAGACGACGGCGAGCTCGAACTGATGCGCGAGTCATCCCGCATCGTCGACAACGTCGTGGCGAAGCTGCAAAAATTCATAAAGCCAGGCATGACAGAACACGCCGTCGCCAAGAAAATCCCCGAATTTTTCGAAGAGGACGGGGTTGTCAAATGCTCTTTCAGCCCGATTGTCGCGAGCGGCCCGAACGGCTCCATGCCGCACTATTCAGGCGGTGAGCGCGTCATAGAGGAAAACGACGTTATAATACTCGACCTGGGCGGCAGGTGGAAGGGCTACTGCTCCGATACGACGCGCACTTTCTTCACCGGCGAGCCGACAAGCGAAATGAAAGAGATTTACGGGATAGTCCGCAGGGCGCAGGCCGCGGGAGAAGCGGCGGTACAGGCGGGCGCGACGGGGCAGGACGTTGACCGCGCCGCGCGCGGCGTTATCGTCGAAGCCGGCTACGGAAAATATTTCTTCAACCGCGTCGGACACGGCGTCGGCATGGCGGTTCACGAGGGACCGTACATGATTGAGGGCAACACGGTGCCTCTTGAGCCCGGCAACGTATTCAGCGTCGAGCCCGGCATATATATTCCCGGCAAGTTCGGCATCAGAATAGAAAATCTCGTCGCGGTCAGAAAAGACGGCACAGGCGAGGCGCTTAACCATTTTACCCGCGAAATCACAATCTGCGGGAAGTAGTGCATTACGCCGGAAGGCGCGTACATTCCGGCATAGCGCATAAAAATTTTCCTAAATACCGAGGAGGAAATGCAAAGATGAGAAAGACCAGCGTATTTATTCTGGCTGTGGCCGCTGCCTTAGTAATGGTCACGGCGGCTTTTGCCGAAGCCCCGTTCCACATCGGCATAGCGACCCTCACGGTCTCCCAGGCCGAGGACACCTACCGCGGTGCCGAGCGCATGATCCAGGAGTACGGCGACGTGGCAAGCGGCGGAATGATCCAGCACGTCACAATGCCCGACAGCTTCATGACCGAAATGGAGACGACCATTTCGCAGATAGTGGGGCTTGCCGACGACCCGAAGCTGAAGGTCATAGTCGTTGATGACGCTATCCCCGGAACGACGGAAGCCTTCCGCCGTGTCAAAGAGAAGAGGCCCGACATCCTCTGCTTCAGCGGACAGCCGCAGGAGGACCCGGGCGTTATATCGAGCGTTTCCGACCTCTCGGTCAGCGTCGACTTCATCGCCCGCGGCTACCTCATGATAAATACGGCGAAAGAGCTCGGCGCCAAGAAATTCGTGCACATCTCCTTCCCGCGCCACATGAGCTATGAGACGCTCGCCCGCCGCCGCGCCATCATGGAGGCGGCCTGCAAAGAGCTCGGCCTCGAATTTATCTTTGAGACGGCTCCCGATCCGACGAGCGACGTAGGCGTCGCCGGCGCGCAGCAGTTCGTCCTTGAAAAGACCCCGGCTTGGATTGACAAATACGGGAAAGACACGGCCTTCTTCTGCACCAACGACGCTCAGACGGAGCCTCTGCTCAAACAGATTGCGAAATACGGCGGAATCTTCGTCGAGCCCGACCTTCCCTCGCCGCTTATGGGTTACCCCGGCGCTCTCGGCATCGACCTCAAGCAGGAGTCTGGCGACTTCCCGGCGATAATGAAAAAAGTCGAGCAGGCCGTTACCGACGCCGGCGGAGCCGGCAGAATGGGTACATGGAGCTACTCCTTCGGATGGAGCACAGTCTGTGCACTGACTGAGTACGGCAAACGCATAGTCGAGGGCGAGGCGAAGCTCTACCGCTTGAAAGACCTCTGGGCGTGCTATGACAAGTACACGCCGGGCGCTAAGTGGATGGGCTCCGAGTACTTCGACATAGCGACGCAGGTCAAGATGCGCAACTTCCTGCTCGTCTACCAGGATACATACGTTTTCGGCAAAGGCTACATGGGTATCACGAACGTGGAGGTCCCGGAGAAGTTCCTTACAATCAAATAAAGGCCGGTTTTTAAGCGGCACTGAAATCTTTCCGGCGTAAGCGCGCCGGAAAGATTTTTTTAATCGGACTTATTCACGTATTCTTTCTGACGGATTTTACGGACAAATAAGCGGCAGCGCTAATGTCGTTAAAAAATTATTTGTATCAAGCAATGAGGTGAAGTGTATGGACACAGCAGTCCCTCTGATAACTATGGAGAATATCGGCAAAGAGTATTTCGGCAACCGCGTTCTCCAAGACGTCAGCTTTTCGCTCCGGCCAGGTGAGATCATGGGGCTGGTTGGCGAGAACGGCGCGGGGAAGTCCACTCTGATGAATATACTTTTCGGAATGCCGGTAATCGCCGAGACGGGAGGATATGAAGGGAAGATAAAAATCGACGGGCAAGATGTGCATTTCAAAGACCCGCTCGACGCACTCGAAGCCGGCATAGGAATGGTGCATCAGGAGTTTTCGCTGATTCCGGGCTTTTCCGCTACGGAAAATATTCTTTTGAACAGAGAATCGACGAAGTACAATTTTACCGTCGAGGTCTTCGGCGAAAGGCTCAATACGCTTGACAGAAGCGATATGCGCCAAAGAGCCGAGAAGGCTATCAAAACGCTCGGTGTGGATTTGAGCCCCGACACGCTGATTAACGAAATGCCGGTCGGGCACAAGCAGTTCACGGAAATCGCCCGTGAAATCGACAGAAGCAAGACGCGGCTCCTTGTCCTCGACGAGCCGACGGCCGTCCTCGCCGAGAGCGAGGCCACGGTTCTCATCGCGGCGCTGCGGAAACTTGCGTCTCACGGCATTGCGATAATATTCATCTCCCACAGACTTCAGGAAATTATAGACCTCTGCGACAAGCTGATAGTTCTGCGCGACGGGCGCGTCATACAGGAGGCGAAGGCCTCGGAGACGAACGTCCGCCAGATCGCCGCGTGGATGGTCGACAGAAAAGGCGACCGCCCGGCGGAGGAGAAGCAGGATGATTCGGAGAGAGAGATTTCCGGCGAAGTAGTCATGAAGGTCGAGCATCTCTGGGTCGACATGCCGGGCGAAACTGTCCGCGATGTGTCGATAGAGGTGCGCCGCGGCGAGATTCTGGGTATTGGCGGCCTCGCCGGTCAGGGCAAGGTGGGCATATCGAACGGCATAATGGGGCTTTACGCCGCCGGCGGCAAGGTTTTCCTGCGCGGAAAGGAGATAAAGCTGAACGACCCTGACGCATCGCTGCGCGAGGGCATGGCCTTCGTTTCGGAAGATAGGCGCGGAGTCGGGCTGCTGCTCGAAGAGGGCATAGACTGGAACATAGCCTTTACCGCAATGCAGGTGCAGGAGAAGTTTATAAAATATCTTTTGGGCGGGCTGGTAAAATGGCGCGACGACAGGGCCATGGAGAACTGCGCGCGCGATTACATCAAATCGCTTGAAATCCGCTGCACCGGGCCGAAACAGCGCGCGATAGAGCTTTCCGGAGGCAACCAGCAAAAGGTTTGCCTCGCCAAGGCTTTCGCGGTGAATCCCGAGATACTCTTCGTTTCGGAGCCGACGCGCGGAATCGACGTCGGCGCGAAGAAACTTGTCCTTGACACGATAAGACACGTAAACAGGGAAAACGGCACGACGGTCATTATGACGTCGTCGGAGCTTGAAGAACTGCGTTCTATCTGCGACCGCATCGCGATAGTACACGAGGGGCGTGTCTGCGGAATACTGCCGGCGACGGCGGCGGCCGAGGAGTTCGGTATGCTGATGCTAGGCCACGTCGAAGAAAAGACGGCCTGAAAACAATAAGGAACGACGGGGGAACGATAATGGGTAAATTAAAGGAATTTATCGAAAACGCCGGATGGCCGCGAATTATAATAGCTCTCTTCCTCCTTGCGCTGTTTATCGCGGCGCCTTTCGTGGGCATCCGCGTAGACGCCTCAATCTCCGACACGCTCGTGCGCGTCGGGATGAACGGCATACTCGTGCTTGCGATGGTGCCTATGATACAGTCCGGCTGCGGGCTTAACTTCGGACTGCCGCTCGGCATAATAGCGGGCCTCTTAGGCGCGGTAACGTCAATACAGATAGGCGTGAGGGGCGGCTTCGGCTTTGTCATCGCGCTCGCGATAGCCGTGCCGATCGCGGCCGTCCTCGGATGGCTCTACGGGCTTTTGCTCAACAGGGTCAAGGGCGACGAAATGATGATAGCGACATACGTAGGCTTCTCGTCAGTCGCGGTCATGTGCATAGCATGGCTTCTGCTGCCTTACACCAGCCCGACCATGATATGGGGCTACGGCGGCTTCGGCCTCCGCACGACGATAAGCGTGGAAGGTTTCTGGCTCAACGCGCTCAGCAAATATCTCAACATAAAAATCGGCGAGTTCTTCTATGTTCCGGTGGGGATGTTCATATTCTTCGCGCTCGTCGCTTTTCTTGTGTGGGCTTTCTTCCGTACAAAGACCGGCACGGCGATGACTGCTGTCGGCTCAAACCCCGAATTCGCGCGTGCCTCGGGAATCGACGTTGACAGGATGCGCATAATATCCGTCGTGCTTTCGACGGTGCTCGGTGCTGTGGGCATACTTGTTTACGAACAGAGCTTCGGATTCATACAGCTCTACATGGGGCCGTTCTATATGGCTTTCCCGGCGGTCGCCGCCATTCTTCTCGGCGGCGCGTCTGTCAACAAGGCCTCGATGGTCAACGTCGTCGTCGGGACATTCCTCTTTCAGGGGATACTGACTATGACTCCGTCGGTAATTAACAGCGTCATGCAGACAGACATGTCCGAGGTTATACGGATAATAGTCAGCAACGGCATGATACTCTACGCTCTTACCAGGAAAGTGACGGTGAAACGATAATGGCAGGGCAGAAACGCGACATCAGAAACATACTTGCGGACTACGCTGTTCCGATCGTCTTTATCGGCCTTTCGGTGATAGCGATACCGCTTTCGGGATTTTCCGCGACCTATCTGATTCAGGAAATGTTCACGCGGCTTGCGCGAAATTCTTTCCTTGTGCTCTCTCTCCTTATTCCCATACTCGCCGGAATGGGGCTTAACTTCGGAATGGTACTCGGGGCGATGGCAGGACAGATCGGTCTTATCTTCGTGACTGACTGGGCCGTTGCGGGATGGGCCGGAATGATGCTCGCCTCGATCATCGGAATGCCGATAGCCGTTGTCCTGGGCTATATATGCGGCGCGGTGCTGAACAGGGCGAAGGGGCGCGAGATGGTCACGTCGTACATTCTCGGCTTCTTCATCAACGGCGTCTATCAGCTTGTCGTCCTCTACGGCATGGGGCGCATAATCCCTATATCAAACCCGCTTCTCGTGCTCTCGCGCGGATACGGCATACGCAACGCCATCAACCTGACCGGCATACGCCGCGCGCTCGACACGCTGATTCCCTTCAGACTCGGCACGATCGACATTCCTCTCGCGACATTCATCGTCATCGGGATTTTCTGCCTGTTTATCGTATGGTTCCGCCGCACGAAGCTCGGACAGGACATGCGCGCTATCGGGCAGGATATGGCTGTCGCCGAGGCGGCCGGCATTCCGGTCGAGCGCACGAGGATAATAGCGATAATCATTTCGACGGTGCTTGCCTGCTTCGGGCAGATAATATTCCTTCAGAACATCGGTACGATGAATACCTACAACAGCCACGAACAGGCCGGAATGTTCGCGATAGCCGCGATACTGATAGGCGGCGCGTCGGTCAGCCGCGCCACGATCACGAACGTCTTCGTCGGCGTCGTGCTCTTCCACCTGATGTTCGTCGTCTCCCCGATGGCGGGCAAAGAGCTTATCGGACAGGCACAGCTCGGCGAATATTTCCGTGTCTTCGTATCGTACGGGATAATCGCTCTCGCGCTCGTACTCCACGCGTGGAAGCGCCAGCGCGATAAGATTGCCGCGCGCAGAAGCTTAAGAGGTGAATAGCGATGGCAAACGTCAACAAAAGAAGGCTCGCCATACGTCTGGCGCTCGTCATTCTGCTTGTGCTTCTCTGCTTCGGACTCAATTACATCGGCAAAGAACACGATGTATTCCTTGACAACAAGACGGTCACGATAGACGGTAAAGAATACCGGGAAATCGAATATCTCTCGCTGGTCATCGACGGCAACGAGAAAGGCTCCGTCGAGTACTACGCGGGCGACCGCGACCTTGTGAAGCTGAGGGGGCCGAACCACAAGATAAAAATCACAGTTATGGACGAGGACTCCGAAGAAGTGATAAAGGTTGTGGAGCGCAGCGTCGGCTTAGGCACGGTCCGCGCTGTGATGTTCTCAATGCCCGCGATCGTCGAAGAGGCGGGAAATATAGAGCTTCCCGCTCCGCAGACGCAGGTTCAGCCCGCGCCTCCTGCGGAGGAAACGACCGAAGAGGGCGAATCGGGCGGCATGGACAGCGGGCCGTCGTTCGCAGAATAATAAAAGGCGTAACTTGCGGCCGCGCGCTCATTTGCGCGCGGCCATTCTTTTGCGGCGGCGCGGCGAAAGTGCGGATCTCTTAAAAAACGGCGAGCCGCGCGAAGCGTTCGCGAATGGCCAATCGCCGGGAATCAAAATCAATTTTGAAAGCCGGCGGAAGTTATCCGGCGTGTGCTGAAATCAGGATGCGGCTTGAAAGCCGCGCAACATTTACGAAAGGCGGACAGAATGAGCGAGACTACAATATATTTCATACGCCACGGTGAGTGTGACGGCAACAGAGACAAGAAGATAAGGGGCTGCGTGGATTTCCCGCTTAACGCAAACGGCTTAAAACAGGCCCGCGCTCTCGCCCTGCGTCTGAAAAATTCCGGAATCTCGGCTATTGTGACAAGCCCGCTCGCGCGGGCGCTTAAGACCGCAGAGATACTCGGCGCTGCGACAGGCTTGCGTCCGGCAGCAAAAGACGGTTTCCGCAACATCTGCTTCGGCGTCTGGGAAAACAGGCTTCAGAGCGAAATCAGCCATGAGTGCCCCGAGGCTTGGCGCACGTGGCTCGTCAAACCGGAGGAGCTGAAGGTGGAGGGAGCGGAGAGTCTGCGCGACGTGCGAGACCGCGCGACACGCGAGCTTGAAAAGACTGTGGCAGAGTACGAGGGACGGACGATAGCTCTCGTGTCGCACCGCGCTCTGCTGAAGTCTATGCTGGCGGGAGCGCTCGGCGTCAGCGAGCCGTTCTTCTGGCGGCTGCACTTGGACAACGCGGCCTACGGTGTGCTGACTCACTCGCCTGAGCGCGGCTTCACACTGCGGGCCTTAAACATCACGGAACATCTGCGGAACCTTACGACGGCGCAGGATTACGACAGCGTGTAACATGAGGCGAACCGGCCTTTTAATACAAAAAAATTACACAAAGCTTGCGCGGGCGGTTCTTAAAGGCCCGCGCTCTGTTATTATTATCAAAGGCAGTAAAAAAACGAAATAAGGAGTGTCGAGATGCCGAAGGTTTATACTCTCACTGCCGCGGAAGTGGCGGACAAGGTCTGCGAGCTCGCGCTGACCGCCAACATGTATCTGCCGGAAGATGTCGCCGTCTGCCTTGAAAAGGCGCGCGTCGCGGAGAAACTTCCGCGCGCCCGAGCGCTGTACGGCGAGATAATAGACAACGCGAAGCTTGCCGCCGAAAAATATATGCCCATATGCCAGGACTGCGGAATGGCGGTGCTCTTCATCGAGCTTGGACAGGATTTGCACGTCGAGGGCGGAAATCTGGAAGAGGCGGTAAACGAGGGGGTGCGGCGCGCCTATGCGGAAGGATACCTGCGCAAGTCGGTTGTGCGCGACCCCCTGTATGACAGGCGGAACACAAAAGACAACACGCCCGCGGTAATCCACTGGAAAATAGTCCCGGGCGGCTCGATGGATATAACTGTAACCCCCAAGGGCATGGGCAGTGAAAATATGAGCCGCCTGTATATGCTGAAGCCCGCGGACGGCGAGGAGGGCGTCATAAAAGCCGCGGTCGAGACGGTGCGCGAGGCAGGCGCAAACCCTTGCCCGCCTGTCGTGATAGGGATCGGGATAGGCGGCAATTTCGAAAGCGCGCCGCTTGCCGCGAAAGAGGCGCTGCTCGTGCCCGCGGGCAGGCGCAACCCTGTTGAAGAGTACGCGCGCCTTGAAGAAAAAATCCTTCGGGAGGTTAACAGGCTGGGCATAGGTCCGGCCGGCTGTGGAGGCACGGTGACTGCGCTTGACGTTCATATCGCGGCAAAGCCGACTCACATAGCGGGCATGCCAGTCGCGATAAACATCTGCTGCCACGCTCTGCGCCACGCGCGCGGGCGAATCGAGGGGAGAGGTTAAAAAAATGAACGGGATAAAACAAATTGCGCTGCCTCTTGACGACGAGAAAGCGGAAGCTCTGCGCGCCGGCGACATTGTCCGTCTGTCGGGCAAAATATTAGTCGGGCGCGACGCGGCTCACAAACGCATTGCGGAGGCGATAAACTCCGGCGAAGAGCCGCCGGTGTCCGTGAAAGACGAGATAATCTATTACGCCGGGCCCGCGCCGACGCAGCCCGGAGCCGTCATCGGGCCGATAGGCCCCACGACGAGCGGACGCATGGATCCCTACACGCCGCTGCTTCTTGAAAAGGGCCTGCGCGGCATGATAGGGAAAGGCAAGCGGTCGCGGGAAGTGCTTGAAGCGATAAAAAGACACAAGGCTCTGTACTTCGGCGCGACGGGAGGAACAGCCGTCCTGCTTGCCGAGTGCGTTATAAGCGCGGAAACCGTAGCCTATAAAGACCTCGGCCCAGAAGCTCTGCTGCGCCTTGAAGTGCGCGATATGCCGCTTACCGTCATAACGGACTGCCACGGCGGGAACCTTTACGAAAGCGGGCCGGAAGAGGCGCGCTTCCTTATGGGCGAGTAGACGCTTTCCGTCCTTCGCGGCTCTTTAGTATAATTGCGCTGTGCGGGTAAATTGCGGCGATTGGCGCAGAGCGTAAGCTGAGAGGAGTTTTTATGTCGTACAAAGGGCAGCCGTTCATCTGGCATTCTCTGAACACATTTCGAAAGCTTTGCTGCCGCCTGGAACATGAAAGGGCAGTCGCGCTGGGCGGCAGGCTCGGGCTTCTTGTCGCACGGCTCTCAAAGAGAAAATTCAACGAGGCGGCGGAGCGCTGCGCAAAAATTCTCGGCGTGCCGCCGGAGCGTGCAGAAGCTGTAGTGCGCGGCGCCTACGAACATTTCGGAAGGGCCGCGGCGGAGTTCGCCCGTATGCCGCTGATGGCGGGGAAGATAGATTCTCTTGTTTCGTGCGAGGGTTTCGAATATGTCTATGATGCGGTGAAGTCGGGGCGCGGCGCGATACTCGCGACGGCTCACATCGGCAATTGGGAATATTCCGCTTGCTGGCTCGCGCATCGAGGTCTTCCGGTAAACTCGCTTGGCGCCGACCAGCGCGACGAGCGGATAACGGCTCTAATCAAAGAGCTGCGCGGCGCGGGCGGCACGAAGGCCTTGGGTAAAGCGAACGATTTGAAAGCGATGATAAAGGCGCTCCGGCGCGGGGAAATTATTGCCGTCCCTGTGGATCAGGACGCGAAGGAGGCGGGTGTGGTCTCGCCTTTCATGGGTTACCCCGCGAGCACGCCCGTCGGCCCGGCGAAGCTTGCGGCAAAGCTCGGCTGCGATGTGATTCCGGGGATATGCGTGCGCAATCCGGACGGACTGACCTTCTCCACGAAATTCTACCCGCCGATGAAAGGGCGCGACGGCGCCCCCTTCGGCAAAAACATACAGACCAGCATCGACGACTTAAACGCAGTCATCTCAAGCGGGATAAAAAAACATCCGGAACAGTGGATGTGGATGTACCCGCGCTGGGAGTCTGTCGAGCGCGGAATATTCGATGATCGCGGGAATTGATCCGGGAAAACGGAAAATCGGCTTTGCTCTCGCGGAGAAAGAACGGCTGATCTTCTCGGCGATAATCCCCGCCGGGCAAAAAGCCGCGCTGACTGAGGCGATTCGCAGCGGTCTGTGGCATCCGCTCGAAACGTGGCGAAAAGAGGGAAGCGCCGTTACTCTCCCGCGCGCGAGGCCTGAGGGGATATATATAGGAAACGGCACGTCGTCGGCGGAATTTCGCGCCGCTTTGCCATTTGATTATATCGTCGTCGAAGAATACGGCACCACGCTGGAGGCAAGAAAAATATATTGGCAGCTGTACCCGCCGCGCGGGCTTGCGAAAGTGATTCCCCTTTCGCTACGCACACCGCCCAGGGAATTAGACGACCTTGCCGCCTACGCGATACTGACGCGCGGAAAGAACGCCGCGAGGCCCGGCGAGAGGTACTATCCGTAAAACTTTTTTACGGATATTCCGAAACCGTCAAGCTCGCGCGACAGGTCGTCGAGCATCGATTCCATGGCGGCGCGGTACATGCGCTCCGTAAGATTGGCCGGAACGGTCGGAAGGCACGCCGCGATAACGGCGCCTTCGCGCCCCATCATATAAGGCAGGGCGCATTTGCAGACCGCGAAAAAAAATTTTATCGCCGACATGTGCGACGAGAAATCGGAAGGCGAAATATCAAGGAAAAGAGGCTCCGGCGACGACAGAAGCGGGGCGAAAATCAGCGCGTCTATGCCGCCCAGCGTCTCGGCGCAGGCTACGACAGCGGGCGCGACATCCGACATGTCGCTTCCTCCGGTCACGGCGCCGCCGGCGCAAGAGGCGCCGCTCGGCAGATCGCGTGCCGCGCGCGAAAGTCCCTCCTCAGCAGCCGCGGTCAGAAAAACAGCCGCGCCGTCAAAGAGCTCCGCGATTTCTGCGGGCAGGGCGCTTTCGCCGGCAAGAGGGAAAAAGATGCAGAGCGGCATCACGCTTCGGTTTTTTCTTTTTCGGAAGCGGTCGCGTCTTTAGCGGCTGAGCCCTCAAGCCTGCGCAGCACGTCGCGGTAGCCGTCAGTTCCGTATTCCACAAACTTCTTGACGCGGCTGATAGTGGCTGTGCTCGCTCCCGTCACTTGGACTATCTGCGGATAGGAGTAATTCTTCAGCAAAAGCCCCGCGATCTGAAGCCTCTGGGCGAAGGCCTTGATTTCCGAAAATGTGGCAAGGTCTTCAAGAAATCTGTACGCCTCTTCCCTGTCCTCGATAGCCGCGATGGCGTCGCATAACTGGTCTGTATAGTCGTCCTTCCAATTGTTTGCCATAATTCGCCTCCGTTAATTTATTAGTGCTTTAGCCTACAACCATACTAAAATAATAATCGCAAAGACTGAAAAGTCAAGAGCGGCCCGGCCGCGCGGAAAGTTCAAAAGAGGCGCGCAAAGTGATAGAATAAGTTTTCAGCGCGGCACGCTTCGCGCTTCATGCGGCAAAGAAAAAATAATTTGCGAAGATAAATCAAAGACCGATTTTTTACGGAGGGCACGACATGGCAAAGAACATAACGCCGAGAGAAAAAGATTATTCGCAGTGGTATCTTGATGTCATCCGCGCCGCGGAGCTTGCGGACTACGCGCCGGTGCGCGGCTGCATGGTCATCCGCCCCACGGGATACGCGATATGGGAAAACGTACAGTTCTATTTCGACGACGCTTTCAAAGAAACGGGACACATGAACGCGGCCTTCCCGCTGCTCATACCGCAGTCGTTCTTAGCAAAAGAGGCCGAGCACGTCGAAGGCTTCGCGCCGGAGTGCGCCGTTGTAACGCACGCGGGCGGCGAGGAGCTGGAGGAGCCGCTCATTGTCCGTCCGACGTCGGAAACCGTCATCGGACATATGTACAGCAAATGGGTGCAGTCGTGGCGCGACCTCCCGATACTTATCAACCAGTGGTGCAACGTCATGCGCTGGGAGAAACGTCCGCGCCTCTTCCTCCGCACATCGGAATTTCTCTGGCAGGAGGGGCACACGGCCCACGCGACAAAAGAAGAGGCGATTGAAGAAACGTTGAGAATGCTTGAGGTCTACCGCAGCGTAATGACGGAATACCTCGCGCTGCCCGTGCTCGAAGGTGAAAAGACGGAGGGCGAGCGTTTCCCCGGAGCGGAGAACACATACACCTGCGAAACCATGATGAGCGACAAGAAAGCTCTGCAGGCAGGCACCAGCCACTTCCTCGGCCAGAACTTCGCGAAGGCCTTCGACATACAGTTCCAGAACAGAGAGGGCTCCATGGAATACGCCTATACGACAAGCTGGGGTGTTTCGACAAGGCTCATCGGTGCGATAATAATGACACACTCCGACAACGACGGTCTCGTCCTGCCGCCGCGCATTGCTCCCGTCAAGGCGGCGATCATTCCGATTTCGGCCGACGACGCGAAAATCGAAACGCAGCTTCTGCCGAAGGCCGAGGAGCTGCGCAGGACACTCAACGCCGCGCTCGGCGGCCGCTACGTGAAAATAGACAAACAGTTCCACATGCGCCCGGGCGACCGCTTCTTCTCACACATTCAAAGAGGCGTGCCTCTCAGGATAGAGCTCGGGGAGAGAGAATACGCCGAGGAAAAGCTCCGCGTCGTCCGCCGCGACACCGGAGAGAAGCTCGACATAGCGTGGGGCGCGGCGGGGGAAACCATCCCCGCGCTGCTTGAGGAGATACAGAATAATCTGCTGAACCGCGCGCTTGCTTTCCGCCTCGCCAACACGCGCCAGGCGGAAAACTTCGAGGAATTCAAAAAACTGATCGACAAAAAGGGCGGCTTTGTCGAAGTGTTCTTCGACGGAAGCAAAGAGGACGAGAGAGTCATCAAAGAAGCGACCGGCGCCACGCCGCGCTGTTATCCCTTCGCTCACTCGGAGGAACGCGGCAAGTGTTTTTACACCGGTAAAGAGAACGCCAGAAAAGCTATCTTCGCGAAAGCGTACTGATTCAGGCTGCACTGATATAAAAGCGCGGGACGCGGCAAAGTTTGCCCGTCCCCGTTTTTTATACACTTTGACTTTGAGCGCGCGCGGTGCAGAATTGTTCGCGAAACCGCGGTTTGACGGAAGTGACCTAGGCGCGGAGAAGTCCGTGACGTCAGGCGGACGCAGCGGTCTTCCGCCGAATCGCGCCGCGAAGTTTCATTTTCCGACGCAGAAGTTTGAAAAGACTTTGTCGAGAAGATCTTCAGCCGCGTCGAGTCCGAGCAGCGATGCGAGCGCGGCGCGGGCTTCTGATACGCATGCCGTCGCGGCGTCGCGCGGAAGCGTGGCGGCGGCCTCCGATATGGCGGCGCCCGCCTCGGCAAGACATTCCATTTGGCGCGCGCTTACGGCAAAGCCGCCTGAAAGAGAGCCGCCGGCGACGCGGCTGAATACCAATTCTTTAAGTGCGTCCACTCCCGCGCCGCTTTTTGCCGATATTGAAATCACAGGCGCGTCCGGGTATTCCGCCTGAAACTCGCGGATGTCCGCTCTTTGCGGCAGGTCGCATTTGTTGACCGCGATTATCGTTCGCGCGGCTGGACGCACCTCGCGTTCTCCGAGCCGGCAGGGGAGCGCGGGTTCCGAGCCGTCGACGACCAGTATCACGACGTCCGCCTCGTTCATGGCTTTCAGCGAGCGTTCCACCCCTATCGCCTCTGCCTCATTGTCCGCCTCGCGTATGCCGGCCGTGTCGATTACGCGAATCGGCAGACCCTTGTGGACGAATGTCTCCTCTATGCTGTCCCGTGTAGTTCCCGGAGCGGATGTGACAATCGCGCGGTTTTCCTCAAGGAGCGCGTTGAGCAGCGAGGACTTGCCGACGTTAGGCCTGCCGATTATCGCGACCCGCGCGCCTTCGCGCAAAAGCATTCCGGAGCGGCACTTTGACAGCAGCGCGGAGCAGCGTGAGGAGAGTTCCTGCATCTGTGCTTCGATTTCGCCGGAGGCGATGAAGCCTTCGCCCTCTTCCGGAAAATCTAGGTCAACCTCAAGAGCCGCCGCGAGGTTCGTCAGCTCGTTCATGAATTTTTTTATCTCGGCTGTCAACCCGCCCTGGAGCGAGCGTGCGGATGCTTCAAGAGCCTCGTCGCTTCTGGCCTTTATTATCCCGAGCACAGCCTCGGCCTGCGGCAGGTCGAGGCGGCCGCTGACAAAAGCGCGGCGCGTAAACTCTCCGGGCGCGGCGAGCCTCGCGCCAAGCGCGCACAGCTCCTCCACGCATTTCTGCGCCGCGAGCGCCCCGCCGTGGCAGTGTATCTCCGCGCTCTCCTCGCCGGTGTAACTCGCTCCCTCCGCAAAACGCACGGCGAGCGCCTCGTCGAATACCGCGCCGTCCCGGGCGCGAAGAGTGCCGAGCGCCATAAAGCGCGGCGGCTGCTCCTCAAAAGGACGCTTGCCGTGAAAAATTTTCCCCGCGAGGCACGCGCTGCCGCGCCCCGAAAGACGCACTATCGCTATGCCGCCCTCGCCCCACGCCGTGGCCCGCGCCGCGATTATATCTTCCGCCATTTTTCGTATTCTCCCGCGTATTTTTGTTTCCCGGCAAAGTCTATCATCACCCGCCGCCGCTGTAAAGAAAACGTCCGCGGCGCCGGCTTGCCCCGGCCGCATCCCGCGCGCGGGCATCATGAGGCCGCCGATCTTTCGCCGAAGCGCCCGTGTTTTGCGCTTTCGCACGCGCTGTGAAATTTCAGAAAAAATGTTATTATAAAAAGGTGAAACGGCCTTTACGGAAGGAAGATGAAATATGACGGCAAACACGCTCCTAAACAGCCGGGAAGTACAAAAACTCCCGGCCGGCACACTGTTTAAAGCAATATTTGTCATAAGCGGCATTTCACAGAAGAGCGACAGGAACGGAAAGCCTTACTATGACGTGACGGCGACGGACGCGCTCGGCGCGATAGAGGCGAAAGTATGGTCGGACGCGCAGTGGCTCGACAAATCACATGACGCGCCGCGAAGCGACGACGACAAAATATCGGCGGAAGAAATAGCGCATCTCTTGGGGCGCGTCGTCGGAGTCAGCGGCAGAGTCGCCGAGTACAAGGGTGCGCGGCAATTCAACTTCAACAAGATAACTCTTCTCGATCAGGAAAAATTCCCGCCCGCGGCCTATCTGCCTCGCTCGCCTATTCCGCTGGACGACCTCACCGCCCGCTTCAATTCGCTGGTGGAGGAATGCGGAGGCGAAGCGGGAAGGTTCCTCCGTTTCGTATTTGAAGGAGAGCTGTGGAACGGCTTCCGTGACTGGCCCGCGGCCGTGTCCCACCACCACGCCTATGCGAACGGCCTGCTTGAGCACACCGTATCGGTCGCCGCCTGCGCCAAGTCGATGGCCGAGTCCATGAAGGCCTCGGGCTACGACATCGAGACGGATACGGTAATCGCCGGCGCTCTGCTCCACGATATAGGAAAACTTGAATCCTACAAAATGGCGCCCGTTCCCGAGAGCACGGTCGAAGGGGCTTTGCTTGACCACATCGCGCTGGGATACGCGAAATTTTCGGAATTCGCAGGGAAGTTCGGCCTTTCTGAAAAACTCAGGAGTCACCTCTCGCATATAATAATCAGCCATCACGGGCAGCGCGAGTACGGCTCGCCGACTGTTCCCGCGACGCCCGAAGCGCTCATCGTTTCCGCCGCGGACGATCTGGATTTCAAAATCTTCTGCTGGAAAGACGCTGTGAAGAATCTGACGAACGAACAGCCCGTATCGGCGTGGAACAACTCCGCGCAGCGCCGCTTCTGGAAAAAATAGCCTATGCCGCTTGAGCTTGTAATATCGGCTGACAACGACGGACGCAGGGTCGATCGCGTGCTGCGCCTCATGTGGCCAGATGTTCCGCTCGGCGCGATAATGAGAGCGCTGCGCACTGGCGAAGTGCGCCTCGACGGAAGGCGGACGAAAGGCGACGTCCGCCTTGCCGAAGGGCAGAGGCTCACTGTGCCGTGGGAAGACGGGGCGAAAGAAAAGACAGAACAAAAGCGCCAGCACGAGACGGGGAAACGCCTCTCCACGCTCTACAAAGACGACTTCGCGTGGATCGTCGACAAGCAGGCGGGGCTTCTGACTCAGCCGGACGTGCGCGGCGGCGACTCTCTCATAACGCGCGCTCTCGCCGAGCTGCGGTGGAGCAGAAGCGACTACCGCCCCGCAACGGTGCAGCGCCTCGACAGAAACACGTCGGGCGCGGTGATAATCGCCCTATCCGGCAGAGCGCAGAGAATACTTGCCGAAATGGTGCGGGAACGCAGAATAAAAAAAATTTACAGAGCCGTAGTCGAAGGGCTGATCGGGGAAAGCGGCAGTATTGAGCTCCCGCTGCTGAAAGACACGCGGACAAACATATCACGCCCCGACGCAAACGGAAAGCCGGCCCTCACTCTTTACAGAAGGATAGCCTTCGCCGGCGGCAATAGCGTGGTCGAGACGGAGCTTGTGACAGGCCGGCCGCATCAGGCGCGCGCACACTTAGCCGCCATCGGCCACCCGATAACGGGAGACGTCAAATACGGCGGGAGCGGCGCGAAGCGCCCGCTCCTGCACGCGAGGCTTTTGATATTCCCCGACGACAAAGACCTCCCCGCCGGTCTGCGGGGAGCCGTGATAGAGTCGCCGGTGCCGGACGACATTCAAGAATACGAAAGAGGCGATCTTTGATGAGATGCGACAAATGCGCCGAAAAACCCTGCCGCGAGGGACACGCCTGCACATCGTGCGACGTGTCCGTCCTTTATTCGGAAGGCGCCGACCGCGCGATGATGCGCGCCGCCTCCGAAGTCGAGGCGGAATACTATGGCGAGGTGAACCGCATAGAAGAAATAATATTATTCTCGCGGAAAATGGGCTACAAGAAGCTCGGACTTGCCTTCTGCGCAGCCTTTGCCGAAGAGGCGGAGAAACTCTCCGCGATACTTGAAAATTATTTTGAGCTGGCGACTGTCAACTGCAAAGTATGCGGCGTGCCGAAGTCGGAAATGGGAGCGCTTGAAACGGAAAAAGTCGGGAAAATCTCATGCAACCCGATAGAGCAGGCCTCCGTGCTCGCGGATGCAAAGACCGACATGAACCTGCTGCTCGGCCTCTGCGTCGGACACGACGCGCTCTTCATAAAACACTCCCGTGCCCCGGTAGTTCCGGTGGCTGCCAAAGACAGGGTACTCGCGCACAACCCTATGGGAGCTCTCTACTGCTCCGCGATATACAAGAAAATGACAAACGCAGCGAAAAGATACGCTCGCAAGCGCGACGGGGAAAGCACGCGCTGAATTGCGCAAAAGCCGCGAAATCCGAAAAACGCCGCGATTCCCGCGATGACTGCGTGAACTCGCAAAGGCCGTCCTGTTTTCCGACATCGGGGTTCTTCATTTTTTCAGGCGCGCGTTACGTCCGCAGTCTCGCGCTTCATCGGGCGGCACGGCGCTGCGCTCGAAGAATAAAAAGTGAAAAAGCTCATATCTTGACAAACCCGGTCGCGTTGTATCATAATGACGACAATCGGGAGACCGAGATGAATGGCCCATAACATAAAATGTAAAAACAGGCGACACCTGTCTATTGACGGTTGTCGCTTTTTTGTTATAATCTCCATCTGTACGATTGTACATTCTTATAAATCTAGAATGGGGAGGATGCTCCCATGCAGGCAAGACAGACCTCAGGCAAAGCATACGAGAGCAGAAAGACCTTCGGCAAGGGAAAAAACATCATCCCGCTGCCGGATCTCGTTGAGGTGCAGCGCAACTCATACCGGTGGTTTTTCCAGGCGGACAAAGAGCCTGACAAACGCGCTTCTCAGGGGCTCCAGGAGCTTTTCGATGAGATTTTCCCCATCGAGAGCTACGACGGCTCTTTTGCCCTTGAATTTGTAGGATATTACGTCGACCCTGTACCAATCAGTCTGGATGAGGCGCACAGCAGGGACCTTACGTGGTCGAGACCTCTGCGCGCGACGATTCGTCTGAGAAACAAAAAGAGCGGCGAAATCAAAGAGGAAGAAATTTATCTGGGCGACTTCCCCGCGATGACGGAAAGGGGAACATTTATAATCAATGGCACAGAGCGTGTTGTTGTAAATCAGCTTGCGCGTTCGGCCGGAGTTTATTACAGCGCCGAGTTCGGCATACCGGGGCAGGAGACTTTCATAGCGAAGCTCATCCCTGACCGCGGCGCGTGGATTGAATTTGACCTGGCGCCGGACGGCGTGCTCTCCGTAAAGATAGACAACCGCAAAAAAATTCCCGTCACTCAGATGCTCCGTGCTTTGGGCGTGCAGAGTACTGACGAGCTGATCCGGCTTTTCGGCGGCGAAGAGGCCGAAAAAGACCTTGTGGACGACGAAGTGCACGGAATGCTGCTCGCCGAGGATATAACGGCGCCCGGCGGAAACGGTGCGGTCGAGATAAGCAGAAACACCCGTCTTACCAAAGAGCATCTGGAAGTGCTTTGGAACCACGGAAGGACAAAAGTGCGCGTCTGGGATATAGATTCCTCCCTCGCCGTCACTATCGAGCGCGACAACACGAGCACGCCTGATCAGGCTATGCTTGAGCTTTTCCGCAAGCTCCGCCCGAACGAGCCCGCCCGTATGGAAAACGCGCGCGACTATATCGAAGGCATATTCTTTGACCCGAGGCGCTACAACCTCGGCCGCGTAGGCCGCTACAAGATAAACCGCAGACTTCAGCTTGAAATCGCGGACAGAGAACGTCTGCTTACCGTCACGGACGTGGTCGCCATCGTCAAAGGGCTGATGCGGCTGCGCGACGGCGACGAGCATACGGACGACATCGACCACCTCGGCAACCGCCGAGTACGCGCCGTTGGCGAGCTGCTTCAGAATCAGGTCCGCATCGGTCTTCTGCGCATGGAACGCATCGCGCGCGAGCGCATGACGACTACGCCGGATCTGGCCACGGCTATGGCGAAGGATCTTATCAACGTTCGTCCGATTTCGGCGGCTCTGCGCGAATTTTTCGGTTCGGGGCAGCTCTCGCAGTTCATGGATCAGACCAACCCGCTTGCCGAGCTTACACACCGCCGCCGCCTCTCGGCTCTCGGCCCGGGAGGACTCTCCCGCGAGCGCGCGGGCTTTGAGGCGCGCGACGTGCACCACACTCACTATGGCCGCGTCTGCCCTATTGAAACCCCCGAGGGACCGAACATCGGCCTTGTAACTTCACTCGCGACCTTCGCGCGCATCAACGAGTATGGCTTCCTCGTCTGTCCGCGCCGCGAAGTCAAGGACGGCCGCATTACCGACAAAATAAAATATCTCTCAGCCGATGAGGAGGACGAAAAATTTGTCGGACGCGCCGACCTCCAGATAGACGAGAACGGCTATATAGTGCCCTCCTCGTCAGGCGGCGTCTACGTTCGTCACAAAGACAACACGATTGAGATCGACCCGAAGAAGCTGGACTACCTCGACATATCGCCGAGGCAGATAGTTTCAGTCTCAACGGCTCTCATTCCCTTCCTTGAGCATGACGACGCGAACCGCGCTCTGATGGGCTCCAACATGCAAAGACAGGCTGTCCCGCTCGTATTTCCCGAATCTCCTGTCGTAGGAACGGGCATCGAGTACCGCATCGCGAAAGACTCCGGCTCCTGCGTAGTTTCGCGGCATGCGGGAACAGTCAGTTATGTCGACGCGGACAGGATAGAAATCAAGACCGACGACGGAGGCTATGACGAGTACCGTATGCTGAAGTTCCGCCGCTCAAACCAGGGAACGGCTATACACCAGCGCCCGATAGTCTCGCACGGTCAGCGCGTCGGCGAAGACGAGATAATCGCTGACGGGCAGGCCTGCGACGGAGGCGAGCTCTCGCTAGGACGCAACGTCTTAGTAGCCTTCGTTTCGTGGGAGGGCTACAACTTCGAAGACGCTATCCTTCTTTCGCAGCGCCTCGTAAAAGAGGATTTCTACACTTCCATACATATAGAAGAATACGAAATCGAGTCGCGCGACACAAAACTTGGGCCGGAAGAAATTTCGAGAGACATTCCGAATGTCGGAGAGGACGCTCTGAAGAACCTCGACGCCGACGGCATAGTGCGTATCGGGGCCGAGGTAAAAGCCGGCGACATACTCGTCGGCAAGGTTACGCCGAAGGGAGAATCCGACCAGTCGCCGGAAGAAAGACTGCTCCGCGCTATCTTCGGGGAAAAGGCCCGCGAAGTGCGCGACACGTCGCTTCGCGTGCCGCACGGCGAGGGCGGAAAGGTTGTCGATATAAAGCGCCTTTCGCGCGAAAAGAACAGCGAAGACTTGAGCCCCGGCGTCAACGAAGTCGTCAAGGTCTACGTCGCGCAATTCCGCAAAATCACGGAGGGCGACAAAATGGCCGGACGCCACGGCAACAAGGGCGTCGTTTCCCGCATAATGGCGGAGGAGGACATGCCCTACCTCTCGGACGGAACTCCCGTCGACGTTGTCTTAAACCCGTTGGGCGTGCCAAGCCGCATGAACCTGGGGCAGGTGCTCGAAACCATGCTGGGTTTTGTGGCTCGTGAAAACGGCTACAAGGTCGTAACGCCGATCTTTGAATCGGTAACCGCTGAGGACATTGCTCCCGACATAAAGAAAATACAGGAAACAAAATATCCCGAAATGCGGGATGACTGCAAAATAACAATATACGACGGCCGCACCGGAGAGCCTATGGCGAACAAAGTCATGGTCGGCGTCATGTACATGCTGAAGCTGATACACCTTGTGGACGACAAAATCCATGCCCGTTCGATAGGTCCGTACAGCCTCATCACGCAGCAGCCTCTCGGCGGCAAGACGCAGTTCGGAGGACAGCGTTTCGGCGAGATGGAAGTCTGGGCGCTCGAAGGATACGGCGCGGCTCATATGCTGCAGGAAATGCTCACGGTAAAGTCGGACGACATACGCGGACGCCTCAAAACCTACGAACGCATCGTTAAGGGCGAAAACCTGACGAAACCCGGCGTTCCGGAGTCGTTCCGCGTTCTCATAAAAGAACTCCAGGGACTTGCCCTCGACGTCGAGATTAAGTACGCGGACGGTACATTCGGTGAGCTCGTATTGAGCGACGATGAAGAAAAAGTCGGGTGGCGCGCGTCGTTCAAACCGGACGCGACGGTCGACTTCCTCGACGCCGAGTCGGTCGCGGACTCAGAGCTCTCAGCGAAACCGCGCGGGACAGGAGGCATAGACGACCTGTTCAGCGAAAGCGCCACGGAGTACAGCGGCCTTGAACTGCACGAGACAGACGAAGAAAAAGAGGCCGCAGCTCTGCACGACGACTTATTTGAAAGCGGCAGAGAAACCGGTGACCAGGGGGATGAATTTTAATGACTAACATAGGCCATGAAATCGCCGGAGTGCGAATGAGGCTTTCCTCCCCGGAGAGAATCAGACAGCTGTCCAGCGGGGAAGTCAAAAAGCCGGAGACAATAAATTACAGATCGCTTCGTCCGGAAAAGGACGGCCTTTTCTGCGAGCGCATATTCGGCCCCATCAGAAGCTACGAATGCGCCTGCGGGAAATACAAGCGCAGCGGCCCGAAATTCCACGGTGTGGTATGCGAGAGATGCGGCGTTCCGATCACCGATAACCGCGTGCGCCGCGAGAGAATGGGACACATCGAGCTTGCCGCGCCGGTCGTTCATATCTGGTATCTGCGCGGCATACCGAGCCGCCTCAGCCTGTTGCTCGGCGCCTCTACAAAAGAGCTTGAAAAGGTCGTATACTTCGCTCCTACCCGCCGCCGCGAAAAAGTATATAAAGTGGTAAACGAAGGACGCAGAAAAGATCTCGCTCCCAGCGGCTCGCTGTTGTCTGCTTCGGAAGAGCGTATTCACCGTTTCTACGATCCGAAATTCAAAGTGGAGGAGGCTTTCCGGATCACTAAAGTCGAAGAGGTTCCGGTAGACGATGGAGACATCCTGACAGCGTCACAGGTCAGCCGTCTCCGCGGCGAATTCGGCGACGAGCTCTTCAAAGTCGAGCCGGCTTACAGAATTAATAAAGAGAGTGAATCCTCTGACGGAACGCGGATGGTCTCCGAAACGAAAAAGAATGCGATGACGGAAAACGATCCGGATCTGAAAGCCGACCGTGTCGTCCTGAACAATCAGGAGGCGTACATTGTCACGGCCGTGGTGCGCCTTCCGTTCGCGAAGAACGACGTCATCTCGGAAAGCGATCTGCGCCTTTACACGCAGAAATACCCAAAACGTTTCCAAGCCTCCGAAGAGAGCGAAACGATAGAAGACCCGTGCTGCATCGTCATTCACGGCGGGGATTCACCCTTTGAGCGCGGAGACATAATCCTTGAGCGCGAACAGGAGATTTGCGCCGCCTATGACCGGAACTTCAAAGCCGGCATAGGCGCGGAGGGTGTCTACACGCTGCTGCACGAGATAGACATCGATACTCTTGCCGACCAGCTGCGCGAAGAGATAGCCGAGTGCTCCGGACAGAAAAAACGCAAGCTTATAAAGCGTCTTCAGGTCGCCGAGGATTTCCGCAAGAGCGACTCGCGTCCGGAGTGGATGGTGCTCTCGGCTCTGCCTGTCATCCCGCCCGACCTTCGCCCGATGGTGCAGCTTGACGGAGGACGCTTCGCGACATCCGACCTGAACGACCTCTATCGCCGGGTGATAAACCGCAACAACCGCCTCCGCAGACTTCAGGAGCTGCGCGCGCCCGAAATAATCGTGCGCAACGAAAAGCGCATGCTTCAGGAATCCGTCGATGCTCTGATAGACAACGGCCGCCGGGGCAAAGCCGTGCTCGGCGCCGGCAACCGCCCGCTGAAAAGCCTCACCGATCTCCTGCGCGGCAAGAAAGGACGTTTCCGCCAGAACCTCTTGGGAAAGCGCGTCGACTACTCGGGACGTTCCGTCATTGTCATAGGCCCGCACCTTAAAATATATCAGTGCGGCCTTCCGAAACAGATGGCTCTTGAGCTCTTCAAGCCCTTTGTCATGCACAAGCTGGTCGAGAGCGGGCTTGCCCCGAACGTCAAAAGCGCGCGCCGCTTCATCGAGCGGGGGCGCGACGAGGTGTGGGGCATACTGGAGGACATCATAAAAGACCACCCCGTCATGCTCAACAGAGCCCCGACTCTGCACCGCTTGGGTATACAGGCATTTGAACCGGTTCTTATAGAGGGGAAGGCAATCCGCCTCCACCCGCTGGTCTGCACTGCCTTCAACGCGGACTTCGACGGCGACCAGATGGCGGTTCACGTCCCGCTGTCGCTCGAGGCTCAGACGGAAGCGCGGGTGCTGATGCTCTCATCCAACAACCTGCTCTCTCCCGCGAGCGGCAAACCTGTTGTCACCCCGACGCAGGACATTATCTTAGGTGTCTACTATCTCACGACTATGCGCGAGGGCATGAAAGGCGAGGGAATGTACTTCCGCGACATGAACGACGTCCTCTCTGCGCTGGATCACGATATGGTCCATGTCAACTCCAGGATAATGCTCAAAAAGGCGCCCGAGTGGGATTGCGAGGCGAAAGAGGGCAAATGGATAGAGACAACGCCGGGGCGCGTGCTCTTCAACTGCGCGCTTCACCCAGACTTCCGTTACAAAAACGAGATAATCAATAAAAAAGAGATGGGTAAACTCCTCGACGAAGCTTACGACAAAGTCGGGCAGACCGGCATGGTTGAGATGCTCGACGCCATAAAGTCCCTCGGATATCATTGGTCCACGGTAAGCGGAATAAGCCTCGGAGTCGGCGACATCACTGTGCCGAAAGAAAAGCGTGAGATCCTTGATAAAACGGAAGAACAGGATGAAGACCTCACCTCTCAGTACGAAATGGGTATCATGACCGAGGACGAGTACATGCGTCAGAAAGATATACTATGGGCCGATGCCGGACGCGACATAGCCGACAAGATAATGGAAGGCATGGACCTTACTAACGCTCTGTGGATAATGGTAGATTCAGGAGCCCGAGGCTCCCGCGGACAGGTGGCCCAGATGGCGGGCATCCGCGGGCTGATGGCGGATCCGTCCGGCAGGATCATCAACTACCCGATTACTGCCAACTTCAAAGAGGGCCTCAACACGCTCGAATACTTTATATCCACGCACGGAGCCAGAAAAGGACTCGCCGACACCGCGCTGCGCACTGCCAAGTCCGGATACCTGACGCGCCGTCTTGTAGATGTAGCGCAGGATCTCATTGTAACGGAAGAAGACTGCGATACGCATAACGGAGTGGAAATCCGCCCGCTCCTGCAGCAGGACGGCAAGGTCACCATCGGCATGGCCGAGCGGCTGACAGGCCGAGTCAGTCTCGAGGACGTCAGAAGCAACGAGACAGGCGAGCTGATACTCGAAAGAAACGAAGAGATAAGCGCGGAGAAAGCAAGATACATCGAGTCGCTCGGCATCGATTCAGTATGGGTGCGCAGCCCGCTGACCTGCGGACTGCGTCACGGAATATGCCGTATGTGCTACGGACGCGACCTCGCCACCAGAAAGAGGGTCGCCATCGGCGAATCCGTCGGGGTCGTGGCGGCTCAGTCGATAGGCGAACCGGGAACGCAGCTTACGATGCGCACCTTTCACACGGGAGGCGTCCGTCAGTTCACGGGAGAGGACATCACGCAGGGCCTTCCGAGGATCGAACAGCTCTTTGAGGTCCGCCGCCCGAAGAAAGTCGCCATACTTGCGGAGGACGAGGGTACTCTCGTTGAACTGCGCGAAATGGACGGCAAGCGCAAGCTGATAATAGCCAAGACAAACGCTGACGACAGCGAAGAGCGAATCTCTTACAACATACCGGCCTCGCAGAACCTGCTTGCCGGCATAGAAGAAGGCTGCCACATCACGAAAGGCCAACTGCTCACCGAGGGCTACATCGACCCGCAGCAGCTGCTTGAAGTCAAGGGTCTTGAAGCGGTTCAGCACTACCTGCTCGACGGTATTCAGGAAGTCTACCGCTCGCAGGGCGTCTCGATCAATGACAAGCACATAGAGACGATCCTCCGCAAAGTCGCGCCGGTAAACCGTGTGCGCGTGATGAAAGAGGGCGACAGTGCCTTCGTCTCGGGTGAACTTGTATGGAAAGACGATCTTGAAAAAGTAATAGAAGAAATTCGCGGGCGCAACGCCGCGTCTCTTGAAGAATCCTACAACTTCATAAAAGACTGCAAAATCCTCGACATAGCGGGGGCGGCGGCGCCGGAAGACAGAGAACGTGACTTCTCCTTCCTTACGAAAGAAGCGCTTGAATCCATACTGCAGCCTGGAAACCCCGCCTCCGAAATAACAGCGGAAGACGAGTCGGGCGAAATCCGCGTGATAATCGGCGACACCAACTTCAGACGTCTGATGGAGGGACTTGAGCTGATAGATGACTTCAAGTCGCCCGATACCGGAGAAATTCTTGTCGCCGCCGGCACGCGCCTTACACCGTCCGACCTCTCCGTGATAACTGGCTTCTCACCGCGGCCGGTTTACATACGCGACATGAACATGCTCGAAGAAAACAAAGATAAAGCGTGGCTCGCAGGTGACATCACGGATAAAAAAGGAAAGGTTGTCGTAAAATCCGACTCGGCCCTCGGAGGCGAGGCGATAGCTTTGCTCAGGAAGCATGACATAGAGCAGATAAGACTCTGGAAGTCGCCCGAGGTCATCAACCTTAACGACGCCATGCATCACGTGCTGATCGAGCGGTACTTCGGCAAAGCCGTGAGACAGGCGATAAACTCGGACGGCGAAGTTATTGACGACATTCCGCGTCTGGTAGACGGATCCGTCATCAAAGGAATCATCGACGGTTCTATAAACGGGGTTCAGTGCGATGGCATGGACATGATTCTGACGCGTGAAAACGTGCTGAAGATTCTGCTTACGGAAAGAGCCCTCGGGAAAATACTTCTTGAGCCGATAACCGATGAAAAGGGTAAAACCGTCGCGGAGGGCGCTCAGGAAATCACAAGCTCGCTCATTGACAAAATCGCCGAGGTCGCTACTGGAACGATCACAGTGCGCTCCTTGTCCTCGGCCTCCGAGTACAGGAAGCTCATGCAGCGCGTATCCTTTGTCCGCCGGCTTAGTGAAGAGCCGCAGTGGCGTCCTGTAGTCCACGGCGTGACAAAAGCCGCGCTCGCGACGGACAGCTTCCTCTCGGCCGCCTCGTTCCAGCAGACGGCGCAGGTGCTCGCGGCGGCGGCGGTGCGCGGTGATGTCGACACACTTGCGGGCCTGAAAGAAAACGTCATAATCGGGCTGCTGATACCGGCGGGCACGGGAGTTGAACGTCATCGCAAGGTGGAAATAACGGAAATCAGCGAAGCGCCGGAGGCGGAATCGCCTGAGCCGGCTTTCACGGACTAAACCCGCTTAAAATAATAACGGCGCAGGGCGGTCTTTGTTGACATGCGTGCCCTGCGCTGTTAATATATATCGGCGTTGTCGCGCATGGGGGTGTTCGTGTGCCTTTAATCGAGTTATCGACCTCGCCGAGGACGACGGGCTTCAACAGCGTACTGCGGAGCGCAAAACGCGGAGAGGTGATTAAAATATTTCTGGCAAAAGATGCCGACGAGAAGCTGGCGGGCGAAGTTAGGAAAATCGCGGCGGAAGCGGACACACCGATAGAAGCGGCGGAAGATTCGGTAAAGTTGGGAAGAGCCTGCGTCGTATCGCATAAGACGGCGGTCGCGGCGATTCTTAAAAAGTAGAACAGCTACAAGAGAAGGAGGGAGCTATTTGCCAACAATCAGTCAGCTCATTCGTACGGGCAGAGAAGAGAAGAGGCGCCGTTCCAGCGCGCCGGCGCTTCAGGAAAACCCTCAGCGCCGCGGCGTCTGCACACGTGTCTACACTGTTACACCGAAGAAGCCAAACTCGGCTCTTCGCAGGGTCGCGCGTGTACGCCTTACAAACGGCATAGAGGTTACAGCCTATATCCCGGGAGTAGGACATAATCTTCAGGAACACTCTGTCGTTCTTGTCCGCGGCGGTCGTGTGAAAGACCTGCCGGGCGTGCGTTATCACATAATCAGAGGCACACTTGACTGCGGCGGAGTCGAAAACCGCCGTCAGAGCCGTTCGCTCTATGGTGCGCGCAGACCGAAGTAGTTTTCGGAATTTTAGTGGAGGTAGTTATTTATGCCGCGTAAAGGTCATGTAAAAAAACGTGTAACTCCGCCCGATTCCGTCTTCGGAAACGCGTCGGTTACCAAGTTCATCAACTGTCTCATGATGGGCGGGAAGAAAAGCACCGCCGAGCGCATATTTTACGGCGCTCTTGAACTAGCCGGCGGCAGACTCAACATGGCGCCCGGCGACGTTTTTGAAAAAGCGATGGAGAACGTCCGCCCACTTGTCGAAGTGCGCCCGAGACGAGTCGGAGGCGCCACATATCAGGTTCCTGTCGAAGTAAAGCCCGACAGGGCGCAGGCTCTCGCAATCAGATGGATAATCAACTATTCGCGTTCGCGCAAGGGGATACCGATGGTGGAGCGTCTGGCGAGAGAATTCGGTGACGCCTGTAAGGGCGAGGGCGGTTCCGTAAAGAAGCGCGAAGATACACATCGTATGGCGGAAGCTAACCGCGCCTTTGCTCATTACCGTTGGTAGTGGAAGTTATACATTTTAATCTTGTCTGGTGGTGTTGACGATGCAAGGCATCGATTTAAGCAAAGTGCGCAATATAGGAATAGCTGCGCACATAGACGCGGGTAAGACGACGACTACGGAGCGTATTCTGTTCTATACCGGCCGCAAGCACAAACTCGGTGAAACCCACGAAGGCGCCGCGACAATGGACTGGATGGATCAGGAACGTGAGCGTGGCATTACCATTACCTCGGCCGCTACTACCTGCTTCTGGCACGATTGCCTTATCAATATCATTGATACACCCGGGCACGTGGACTTTACAGTTGAAGTCGAGCGTTCTATGCGCGTGCTTGACGGCGCTGTTTCCGTATTCTGCGCCGTCGGCGGAGTCGAGCCGCAGTCAGAGACAGTCTGGCGTCAGGCTGACAAGTACGGCGTGCCCAGGATAGCGTTCGTCAACAAAATGGACAGAGTCGGCGCTGATTTCACGGCGGTAGTCGGACAGATGCGCAAACGCCTCGGAGCCAAAGCCGTTCCCATTCAGCTCCCGATAGGAGTGGAAGACGGTTTCTCCGGAATGGTCGACTTGGTTAATTGCAAGGCGGTAATTTACGACGACACTCTCGGAACGGTTTTCCACAGCGCTGATATTCCGCCGCAGCTTGCGGAGGAGGCGGCTCTTGCCAGAGGAGAAATGATCGAGATGCTTGCCGACTATGACGACGGAATGATGGAGATGTACCTTGAAGGCGAAGAAATCCCCGTCGACCTGGTTAAAAAAGTCATAAGAAAGGCGACAATCAGTCTCGACATAGTGCCGGTAATGTGCGGCTCGGCCTTCAAAAACAAAGGCGTGCAGCCGCTCCTTGACGCTGTTGTGGAATATCTCCCAAGCCCGCTCGATATGCCTCATGTCATAGGTACAGATCCCGACGACACTTCAAAAGAAATAGAGATAAAAGCTGACGCATCGGAACCCTTTGCCGCGCTCGCTTTTAAAATTATGGTCGACCCCTTCGTCGGGCGTCTTGCTTTTTGCCGTGTTTACTCGGGCATGATTGAAAACGGCATGTCCATATACAATACGAACACGAGACGCCGCGAGAGGGTCGGACGGATCCTTCGTATGCACGCCAACAAGCGCGAGGAGATGGACAGCGCCCAGGCCGGCCTGATTGTGGCAATCCCCGGACTGAAGCAGGTTCGCACGGGCGACACACTATGCGATGAAAAACGTCCTGTGCTTCTAGAGAACCTCATATTCCCGGAGCCGGTCATCTCACTCTCCGTCGAACCGATGAGCAAGGCCGACCAGATTAAGCTCGCCAAGGGACTTGAGGCTATGTCGGAAGAAGATCCGACTTTCCGCGTTTCCGTTAACGAAGACACTGGACAGACGCTGATTAGCGGTATGGGCGAGCTTCATCTTGAAATAATCGTCGACCGTCTGCGCAGAGAATTCAATGTTGAGGTAAAAGTCGGGCGTCCCCAAGTCGCCTACCGCGAAGCTATCCGTAAACCTGCCAGAGCCCAGGGCAAGTTCGTCAGACAGTCCGGCGGAAAGGGACAGTACGGCGACGTTGTCCTTGAAATCGAGCCGCTTGAAGACGGCAAAGGCTTCGAGTGGGAGGATAAAATAGTCGGCGGCGTTGTTCCCAAAGAATACGTTCCCGCCGCTCAGAAGGGCGTTGAGGACGCTCTCAACAACGGCGTGCTTGGCGGCTATCCCGTTATCGGAATCAAAGTCGCTCTGGTTGACGGGAGTTATCATGAGGTTGACAGTTCCGAAATGGCCTTCCGCATAGCAGGCTCGATGGCGGTTAAAGAGGCTCTTAGAAAGGCTGACCCGGTACTTATGGAACCGGTAATGGACGTTGAAGTCGTCGTTCCGGAGGAATACATGGGCGATGTAATAGGAGACCTCTCGTCGCGCCGCGGCAGAGTAGCAGCGATGGGCGTCCGAGCCAACGCACGCGTAGTAAAAGCATTTGTACCGCTTGCGGAGATGTTCGGTTACGCTACAGACCTCAGGAGCAAGACGTCAGGACGCGCCTCATACACAATGAGCTTCAACCACTACGAAGAAGTGCCTCGCAACGTAGCCGACGGGCTGCTCAAAGCGTAGGTTACAGAGTATTACAGGAGGAGGTAAGACATCATGGCAAAAGAACATTTTGTAAGGAATAAGCCGCATCTGAACATAGGGACG
>CAYVEQ010000005.1:48451-61089 GCA_964450835.1 uncultured Synergistaceae bacterium | reverse complement strand
GAGAGAGAATATCACCGCGGCGAGGTGAGCTTCCCAGTCTACAAAAGAGGCGGGGAGGTATCCCCCCGCCGAGAAAGCGATCTCTTCCATACCGGCAACGGTATCAGACCGAAGTCTTTACCGGCGTGCGCGCTCTGTCTTTCAGCTCGCCGCGCTTGCCGGCGTTCCACGACGACACGCGCGTGAAATAGCCCGTGACACGCGTGATTCCGTCTACGTCCTCCGAGCCGCAGAGCGCGCAGCTGTCATGCAGGCCGCGCTCCATGTGGCTGCATTCGTTGCAGATCGTAAATTCGGGACTGAAAGCCACCTGCGCGTTCTCGGAATGGCGGAAGGTATTGATTACGAACGAAGCGAGCGCTTTCGGGTCAGGCTTGTGTTCTCCCATCCAGACATGGGTGATTGCACCGGCCTTTATCATCGGGTGCAGCTCGCCCTCGCGGACTACTTTGTCAATCGGATCCTGCGCGAAGCTGTAATTAAGGTGCGTGCTGTTGGTGTAGTAGATTTCTCCGCTCTTTATGTCGCCCTTGACATATTTTTTCGCTATGTCGGGATAGGCGCGCAAGTCGAGCTTCGCGAAGCGAAGCGCGGTGCTCTCCGCCGGCGTCTGTTCAAGCACTATCTTGAGGCCAAGCCGCTCGGACATCTGCTGGCATTTCAAATCCATGTACTGTATGACGGCGCGTCCCAGTTTCGCCGCCTCTTCGCTTTCGTGAAGCTGGCTGCCCGTCATTGCCTCAACCATCTCATTCAGGCCGAGTATGCCTATCAGGTGGCTCGCTTTGCGCATACGGAGATATGGCTCGTCGTCGTGCGAGACGCAGAGAGCGGCAAGAGGCCCTTTGTCGCCCAAGTCAAGAATGCTTTTTATGAAGGCGCGCTTCTGCAGGTGAGCCTTGACGGCAAGCTCCATCTCCTCGTCGATTATGTCGAAGAGCAGCTCGTCGTCGCCCGCCGCTTTATAGGCCGCGCGCGGAAGATTCAGCGTAACGTTCTGGAGCGCGCAGTAACGCATTTTCCACGGGTGCTTTGCCTCGCTCAGGTCTTCCGGGGTCAGCTCGAAAGAGAGGCGGCAGCATTCTGAGAGCTTCGCCACTCCCCCGCGGTCGAAGACGAAATATGTGTTTCCCTTTTCGGATGAGAGCGTGCAGGCAAGGTCAAGAAACTCCTTCCAGCCCTCTTCTTTGAAGAAGTAGTCCGTTATGTGAAGCAGAGGCTTCGGGAAGAAGAACGGCTGCCCGCGGCTATCTCCGCCCATGTAGACGTCGAAGAGCGCGCGCAGGAACATTTTTGACTCCCGATCGTAATCTGCGTAAGTTTTTCCGGTGAATTTGCCGCCCGGCCCTATCGCGGGCACGTCGCGGAAATGGTTCGGTATCTCGTAGTAAAGGTTGATGTCCGTGAAAGCCACCTGCCCGCCGCGGCCTCCCGCAAGCTGGTTGAATTCAAATATCATCTGCTGCGCGAGCTGGCGGTATTGCCCTGCGCTCCAGCCGACGGTATACGGCGCGAAGAACATATTGACCGCGTCCCATCCTATCGCGCCCGCAAAGTGGTTCTGAAGCACGGAGGTCATCTTGAGCATATGGGCCAGCAGCACATCGGCGTGCTTGGCGGGATTAGAGACGCTGGTTATCGAAGGGATGCTGAGACCATAGCGCGCGGGGTACGCGACGCTCTGTCCCGAGCAGTAGGGGCGGTTCACCATGCCGAGGTCGTGCAGGTGAATGTCGCCTTTCAAGTGCGCGTCCGCCACATCGCGGGAGAAAACTTTTGTCAGCGCGTATTCCTTCAGCACCATCTCCGCTATCGAGAGATTGATAGATTCCGGGTTGTGAGTCGTGTTGCTGTTTTCTTTGTTTTTGTTGAACATCATCGTCTCAAGGTCGTGAACCGGGAGGCCGATGCGCGAGTGGTCAGCGAGCTTCGCGTCAAGGCCGCGCTGGAAGAGCTTGACGTTGACCATCTCGCGTATTATCGAGGTAGTGACGTTAGTGCGGCCGTATTTCAGCAAATCCTCCTCGACTTCGAGGGCTATGCTCTCGGCCGTGGCGGGATCGGTTCCCGCCTCGACCATCAGCGCGTCGCGGATGCGGCTCGCGTCCCATGGCGAACGCTCTTCCTGGGCGAGCGCATCCACCATCAGGGCGAGATCCGTCGACTCCCCGTTTCCGCTGAAAAGCCGCTCCTGACGGCCGAATGTTTTTATCTCGTTATTCATTGCGGTGTGCCTCCTTGTCTTCCAGAAGTCTTGCTATTTCGTGAGTAAAGTTCGACACGTCGGTAAATTCCCTGTAAACGGATGCGAAGCGCACATAGGCGACTTTGTTTATTTTCTTCAGCTCGTCGGAAGCCATCTCGCCGAGCTGCGCCGTCGGCACCTCGCCCTGCCCCGTCGCGCGTATCTCCTCCTCGATGCGCGCCGCCGCCGCCTCCAGCGTTTCGAGCGTGACGGGAAGTTTCTCGCAGGCGTGCTGAAAGCCGCGAATGAGTTTCTCTCTGTCGAAGGCTTCGCGCCGCCCGTCTTTTTTTATAACCCATAAAAAACTCTTTTCCTCAAGCCTCTCGTAGGTGGTGAACCTGTTCTGACACTCCGGGCACTCGCGCCTCCTGCGGTTCACCCGCCCTTCGTCGGAGCTGCGTGTCTCTATGACTCTGGTCTCCGGCGCTCCGCACACGGGACATCTCATCTTATAACCTCCGTACACTATATGCGAACTGCGTAGTGATTATAACACTATATATAGTGCTGTAAATAGCCGGCGCTCAAATTTATAAAAATTTACACGAAAACTCGCCGGCCTATTTGAAATTTTCACGCCCGGTATTATAATCCCGAACATATAATCTGACCGAGAGGTGCTCTCGTCAACGAGAGGCAAATCAGGGAACGCGGTGAGATTCCGCGGCTGTTACGCAACTGTGATGTTTTCGCAACAAGCGAAGCTAAGCCAGAGCGCAGCCTTTTCGGTACGATGCATACGTTTCTGCGATTAACGGGAAGTATGTGGATGCTTGGCGGCCTGTGTCCCTTTCCGTATTCGCGGAAAGGGATTTTTTTTGAGGAGATGGTATTGTGTCAAAGAAGCAGTTTATGTACCGTATCGGGCAGATCATTCTCGTCCTGCTGGGCATCAGCTTCATCACTTTCGCGCTCGTCATGCTCTCGCCGGGCGACCCCGTGCGGCAGATGATCGCGGGGAACGAGGACACCGTCGTGAGCCGGCAGGAGATCGACGCACTGCGCGCCGAGCTCGGCCTCGACAAGCCTTTCATCTTCCAGTATCTCGACTGGCTCGGGCGCGCGCTGCGAGGCAATCTGGGCTTTTCGTACATGGTGAAGAAGCCCGTTCTCGAAGAGCTGATGCAATGCCTTCCGGCCACTGTGATACTTTCGCTCGCGTCCACTGTCTTTATGCTCGCTCTTGCCGTTCCGCTGGGAATTTATTCCGCCGTCAGGCGCAACGGCGCGGCGGACTATATCGTGCGCGCGATGACATTCCTCAGTATTTCTGTCCCGAATTTCTGGATGGGGCTTATGCTTCTTTGGATTTTCGGCCTCAAGCTGCGCTGGCTTCCGATTGTCGGCGGCTCCGTGAGCCTGAGGAACCTTGTGCTTCCGGCGCTGACGCTCGGAATCGTCATGGCCGCGAAATACACGCGTCAGGTGCGCGCCGCCGTGCTTGAAGAGCTGAATCAGGATTACGTGACGGGAGCCGTGGCACGCGGTATGAGCAACAGCCACATTCTCTGGAAAGAGGCGCTTCCAAACGCAATGCTGCCGCTTATCACCCTGCTCGGCCTTTCCTTCGGCAATCTGCTCGGCGGCGCGGCGGTCGTCGAGATAGTTTTTTCGTGGCCCGGCCTCGGCTACCTCGCCGTGCAGTCGATAATCTACCGCGACTTCCAGCTCGTGCAGGGCATCGTGCTCTGGATAGCGCTCATGTATATGGTCATCAACCTTGTGATCGACGTTTCCTATAACAGGCTTGACCCGCGTCTCAGAAAGGCAGGCAGATAAGAGATGGGAAAAATTATTGCGGGACTTAAGACAAACCGGGCTTTTGCCATCGCGAGCTCCTTTGTGCTGCTGCTCGCGCTTATCGCTCTCTCGGCGCCGCTTATCGCGCCCTACGATCCCCTCTCGGCTGAGATGAAGAACGCCTATCTTCCGCCGTCGGCGGCACATCTCTTCGGTACGGACAAGCTCGGACGCGACTGCTTCAGCCGCGTTCTCTTCGGCGCGAGCTATTCGCTAAGCAGCGTGCTTCTGCTCGTCGCGGCGGTTTTTACCGTCGGCACGACTCTCGGCGTCGTGGCCGGATATTTCGGCGGGAAAACGGACACTGCCATAATGCGTCTGTCGGATATGATGATCTCCTTCCCCGGCGTGATACTCGCCATCGCGGTCGCGGGCATACTGGGCGGAAGCCTGGTGAACGCGATCATCGCTCTGACTGTCGTAACGTGGACGAAGTACGCCCGCCTCGCGCGAAGTATGGTGCTGAAAGTCAAGGAACGTGATTTCGTCGAAGCGGCGGTCGTAAACGGCGGCAGACCCCTGCGTATATTGGCGCGGCATATTGTGCCGAACATCCTGCCGCTCATGGTGATTACCGCCGCCTCCGACATCGGCGCGATGATGATGGAGCTCGCTGGGCTTTCTTTCCTGGGCTTCGGTTCTCAGCCGCCCGCGCCCGAGTGGGGGCTTATGCTAAACGAAGGACGGCAGCAGCTGCAGACGGCGCCGTGGCTCATGATTTACCCGGGCCTCGCTATTTTCATAACGGTCGTGGCGTTCAACCTCTGGGGCGACGCGCTGCGCGACGTTCTCGACCCGAGGCAGGAGAGATAAATAGCTGCCTCCAGCCTTCCAATCTGAAAATTTTTCAAATCAAAGGAGAGATATATTATGAGTAAGAGCGTGAAAATAATTATCGCCGCGGTCATCGTGGCGGCGGCTGCATTCGCTTTCATGGGCACGGGCAAGAAAGGCGGCGACGGGGAAACGACCGCCGCTTCCGGCGGCACGCTGCGCTTCGGCGTCACCAACTTCGCGGACAGCCTTGAGACTACAGACAACTATTTCGGCTGGGTCGTCATGCGCTACGGTCTCGGCGAATGCCTTGTCAGGCTCGACAGGAGAATGAACGCCGTACCGTGGCTCGCGAAGAGCTGGGAGATAAACGACGACCGTCTGACGTGGACTTTCGTTGTCGACGAGCGCGCGAAATTCTCAAACGGCAGGCAGGTGACGGCCGAGGACGCGAAAAAGACTATCGAGCGCACATTCGAGAAGGCCGCGCGCGCAAGAGCGATGTTTGAGTACGAGGAAATCCGCGCCGACGGGCAGAACCTTTACGTAAAGACAAAGCGCCCGGTGCCGACGCTTCCGGGGATGCTCGCAGACCCACTTTTCATAATCATCGACACTGATGTCAAAGACCGCGACTACGCGAAGGAAGGGCCGATATGCACGGGGCCTTATATGGTGAAGGAATATACCAAGGCCAAGGCCTTAATGGCCAGAAACCCGAACTACTGGGACGGCGAGGTGCCTTACGATACCGTCGAGATACCGACGATAGACGACCCGAACACCCGCGCGATGGCCCTGCAGTCAGGCGAGATCGACATGGCGATAAACATCGCCGCGGGCGACCTTACGCTCTTCTCAGACGAAAAGACATACAACATCAGCAAAATAGCGTCTCTGCGCAGCGTCCTCGCGCGCCTGAACTGCGCGGAGGGACGCCCGCTCAGCGACAAACGCGTGCGCGAGGCTCTCATTTCCGCTCTTGACCGCGAGACATACTGCAATGTGCTGCTCAAAGGAACTTTCGTTCCCGGCGGCCCCGCGATTCCTCCTTCGATGGATTACGGCTTTGACACATTCAAAGACCCCAACGCGTTCGACATTGAGCGTTCAAAGAGCCTTCTCGCCGAGGCGGGCTGGAAAGACACCGACGGCGACGGCTATGTTGACAAGGACGGGAAGAATCTCGAGCTCGACTTCGTATTTTACAGCGGCCGCGCGGAGCTCCCGCTCTTTGCCGAGGCGACGCAGTCCGACGCGAAAAACGTCGGAATAAAAGTCAATCTGAAGAACGTGGATTACAACGTCCTTGACGGGATCGGCATACGCGGCGAGTACGACCTGTGCATTTCCAACATCCTGACGGCTCAGGCCGGCGACCCGGAAGTTTACATCAACCTCTACTGGAAGACCAACGTGAACGGCAGCAACCCCGAGAACGGGAGCGGGTACAGCAACGCCGCGTTCGACGCGCTGAGCGACAGTCTCGCGGTAGAGTTCGACCCGGCAAAGCGCCGCGAGATCGTCATCAAAATGCAGCAGACGCTCCTCGACGACGCCGCGACAGTGATTTTCGGCTACCCCGAGACAAACATGGTAAGCACCAAGGCCGTCGCCAACGCAGATATATTCCCCTGCGACTACTACTGGCTTACGAAAGACATAAAGCCCGCGGCCGGTAATTAAAGGCCGGAGAGTGCGAAAATGCTTCTTGAAGTAAACGGCCTGACCGTCAGCTACGGCGCAAGGGAAACCGTAAAGAATGTCACGCTCTCGCTCGAACGCGGCGAGATTCTGTCGATTGTCGGCGAAAGCGGAAGCGGCAAGACCACTGTAATACGCGCCGTCATGGGCTGCCTTCCGGGCGCCGGGCGCGTTACCGGGGGAACGGTGGAGTTTGACGGACGCGACGTGCTCGCCGGCTCGCCTGATGAATGGCGCTCTCTGCGCGCACGCGGGATGTCGATGATCTTTCAGGACAGCGGCAACATGATAAACCCGATACGTAAAGTCGGCGGGCAGTTCGTCGATTACATACGCACACACGCGCCGGAGAAATCAGCGGGCGACGCTGTCTCGCTTGCCATGTCGATGCTTGCTTCGGTGAATCTCCCGGCGCCCGCCGATATAATGGAACGCTATCCTTTTGAGCTTTCTGGCGGCATGCGCCAGCGCGTCGGCATAGCGATGGCGATGACTTTCAGTCCGAAGCTGCTGCTTGCCGACGAGCCGACGAGCGCGCTTGACGTGACGACGCAGGCACAGATAGTCCGGCAGATACTGGACGTGCGCGACAGGTACCGCGCCGCCGTTATTATAGTGACGCATAATCTCGGCGTCGCTTCGTACATGTCCGATAAGATAATAGTAATGAAAGACGGCGCGGCAGTCGAGAGCGGCTCCCGCGAGGATGTAATACATTCCCCTCGCCACGATTACACAAAGCGGCTGCTCTCGGCCGTGCCGGTGATAGGAGGCGTCCGCTATGGCGACAGGTAACGCCGTGCGGGAACGGCGCGTCGTAATGGAGGTAAAAAATCTCACGAAGAAATTTCCCGTGGGGGGCGGCAGATATGTGACCGCCTGCGACAACGTGAGCTTCCGCGCGATAGAGGGAGAAACTCTGGGCATAATCGGCGAGAGCGGCTGCGGCAAAACCACGCTTGTGCGCACGATTCTTCAGTTGCATCCGGCCACTTCGGGCGAAGTGATTTTCGAGGGGCGGGACTTACTGAAGGCTAAGAACAGCGAGGAGCGCCGCGCGAACAAGCGCAAGATACAAATGGTCTTCCAGGACCCCGCGGCCGCCTTCAATCCGAAAATGAGGGTGCGGGATATACTCTGCGAACCGCTGCTGAATTTCAGCCTCATCAGGAAGAGCGAATGCGCGGCTAAAGCTGCGGAGCTGCTGCGGATGGTGGAGCTGCCGGAGGAGTTCGCGGACAGATACCCGCACAGCATGAGCGGCGGACAGCGCCAGCGTCTCGGCATTGCGCGCGCTCTCTCGCTTGAGCCTGAGGTTGTTATATGCGACGAGGCCACTTCAGCTCTTGACATCTCGGTTCAGGAAAAGGTCTGCCTGCTTCTCGCGAGACTTCAGAAGGAACGCGGCATAAGCTACATATTCATATGCCACGACATCGGGCTTGTGGACGTGATGTGCGACAATGTGGCAGTCATGTACCTCGGCAACATCGTGGAGGTGATAGAACAGGGGCGTCTTTCGGAACACGCGCGCCACCCTTATTCAAAGGCTCTGATGCGCGCTATATTCAAGGTCGATTTCAAACCGGGCGAGAAGGTGGCTCCTCTTGCAGGCGAAATTCCAAGCCCGAGCAATCTTCCTTCGGGCTGTCCCTTCCACAGCCGCTGCCCGGAGTGCCGCGATATATGCGCGAAAGAGAAACCCCCGCTCCGCGAGATAGCGCCGGGGCACAGGGCGGCCTGCCACTTCGCCGTATGAGCGTAAAGCAAAGAGGTGAACGAATGAAAAAATTTATAACGGCCGCGGCTGTCGTCCTTTTTTATGTCTGCGGCGCCGAGGCTTCGATGCTCCGCGCGGGCACCGACGGGGACTTTCAGCCCTATGAATATTACCAGAGCGCGAGCGGAACATACACGGGTTTCGACGTTGAGCTTACGGAGGCGCTGGCCAAGCTGATGGGATACGACGGGGTCGAGTTCGTGGCGACGCCCTTTGACGAGCTGCTGCCGGGTTTAGACGAAGACCGTTACGACATCGCCGTCGCCGCTCTTATCGTAACCGAGGAACGCAAGAGAGAGGCCGATTTTTCAGCGCCTTACGCCGAGGACCGTTCCGTCGTCGTTGTGTTGAAAGAGGGCGCGGAGGGCGCCTGCACGGCGGCGGAAAAGGGCACGGTTCACATGGAGTACGCGCTGAAAAACTGCGCATCGGACGGCGAGATAATAGCTACAGACGGAGCGGAAGAGTCAATCGCCCTGCTTTTGTCCAAAAAAGCCGCGCGAGCCGTTACGTCGAAACTCTCTGCCGATTATCTCAACGCGAATGTTTACGGAGGGCGTCTCTCTGTCGAGAGGACGGACAGCCAAGCTCGTCCTCTTGCCATAGCTGTGCGCCGGGGAAACGGCGCGCTGCTTGCCAAGCTCAACGAGGCTCTCGCCCTTTACAAAAAAAGCGCCGATTTCGACCGTCTTCGCCGGACATATTTCGGCGCGCGCCGATAGAGATTTTTCGCGTGCGCAGTAAAAGCGGCGGCTCTTAAATAAAGAGCCGCGTTTCACATCCGTCTGGCGGATTTTCACGGGGACGCTTCCCTAAAGAGCTTCCCCGTGATTTTTTTGTCGGAAGCCGCCCGCTTCAAGCGGCGAACCGCCCGCGCTAAAGACGCGGCGTATTCTTTTTCACCCGCCTCGCACCAGCTCGCGCGAGCAGGGTTGAAGGCGGGAGTTCCGCGCTTTTTATATCTCAGCACCGGCTGTTTATGCGATATAATAAATTGTATTTTCCCCGTCTCGCACGCAAGCCGCGGGGAAAAAGACAATGACAGCAACGCTTACTTGCGGGGAGGAAGAGATTTTGCGGATAGCCGTACTTATAAAACAGGTGCCGGCCGTCGACACCGTTAAAATCGACGAGCAGACCGGCACAATGATTCGCGACGGCGTCGAGGCGGAACTGAACCCGCTCGACCTTCACGCCGTCGAGGCCGCCGTGCGCCTCAAAGAATCGCGGCCCGCGGGCGAGACCGAAATCACGGCGGTGACGATGGGACCTCCCGCGGCGCTCAAGGCCGTGCGCTACGCGCTTGCGATGGGCTGCGACAAAGGCTTGCTCCTTTCGGACAGAAAGTTCGGCGGTGCCGACACGCTTGCCACAGCGCGCACTCTCGCCCGCGCGCTTTCTAAGGAGGGGCCTTTCGACCTCTTCTTCGCAGGAGAGCGCGCCACCGACGGCGAGACCGGACAGGTAGGCCCGGCCTGTGCCGAGCTGATTGGAGTTCCGGTATTCACTTACGTCAGTGCGATTGACATGCTGACCGGCGAAAAAATCCAAGTCACGCGCGCCGTCGAGGGCGGGCACGAGAAGGATGAAGCGCCGCTCCCCGCTTTCGTCATTCCGGTCAAGGAGATGAACGTACCGCGCCTCTGCACGCTCGGCGGCAAACTGCGTGCGAAGAAGGCGGAGATTCCGACCCTGACTGCCGACGATCTTTCCATGGATGCGGAGGAAACAGGGCTCGCTGGTTCCGCGACGCGGGTCTCGCGTGTCACCTATCCGAAGGTAACCCGCCGGGGACGCCGCGTGAACACTGCGGAAGGACTTGACTCCTCGATAAACGAAATCATGAAAACTCTCGAAGAAAAGAGCTGTCTGGAGGCGGCAAGATGAATACCGGAGAAGTCTGGACTCTCGCGGAGGTGCGAAACGGCGCGATACACCCCGTCTCACGCGAACTGCTCGCGTGGGGCCGCGAACTCGCCGACGCTCTGGGCGCGCCGCTCGCAAGCGTTGTCTTAGGAAGCGGAGTATTCGAGGCGGCGCCGCAGCTCGCTTACTACGGCGCGGACAAAGTCTACGTCGCCGATGAGAAAGAATTTAAAAACTTCAAGGCGGACATAACGGCCGCCGCTCTCGCCGAACTCATCGGGGAGCGAAAGCCCTCGATACTCATCGCCTCCGCGACGACGCAGGGACGCACGGTCATGCCGATGCTGAGCGCACGTCTCGGCTGCGGCCTCACCGCAGACTGCACAGAACTGAAGATAGACCACGAAAGCAAGCGGCTGATACAGACGCGGCCGGCGATAGGCGGCAACGTCATGGCCGACATCACAACAAAGGGACGCGACCCGCAGATGTGTACGGTGCACCCGAAATCAAAGCGCCCGCTTCCGGCCGACTGCGGCCGCGTCTGCAAGCGCGTGCGCTTCAGGCCCGCGGAGGGGCTTATGCGGTCACTCATAAAATTCATTGCTTTCGAGCCGGAGCGCAGCGTCGGCCTTCCGCTTCAGGAAGCGGAAATAATCGTGTCGGGCGGCAAAGGCATGAAAAACGCAAGGAATTTCTCGAAGCTTGAAGAGCTCGCCGCGCTGCTCGGCGGCACGGTAGGCGCTTCGCGCATGGCGGTCGACCTCGGCTGGGCGCCATACTCGGCGCAGGTCGGACTCTCGGGCAAATCCGTGACTCCCCGCCTCTACATAACCTTCGGCATATCCGGCGCTGTCCAGCACATCGCCGGCATGTCGGGAGCCGAAACGGTTATCGCGGTCAACACAGACCCGGAAGCTCCGATATTCCGCGTCGCCGACCTCGCGATACAGGGCGACGCGATGGAAGTGCTGAACGCTCTCATCACCGCGATAAAAAAATACAAGGGGCTTGAATGATGAACGCTTACGGCAAAGTTACAAAAGAAATTTACGAGGAGCTACTGTCGGCAACGGGACGCGGCGGCGCGATCATCGGAGACGCAGAAGTGCTTGACAACTATGCGTGGGATCAGGCGGGCCGCATATGGGGGCACATGCCTGAGGCCGTGGTCAAGCCTGCTACAACCGGGCAGGTTTCCGCAGTGATGAAAATCGCTAGCCGCGAGCGCATTCCGGTAACGCCGCGCGGCGCCGGCAGCGGCCTGAACGGCGGCGCCGTTCCCGTGGCCGGAGGCATTGTCCTGTCGCTTGAGAGAATGAACAAAATCCTTGAAATCGACGCTGTCAACCGCGTCGCCGTCGTCGAGCCTGGCGTCGTGACAAACGATCTCTGCCGCGCTGCGGCGGAACACGGCTTCCTCTACGCGGGCTACCCGATGAGCACGGAGATGAGCTTCATCGGCGGCAACTTCGCCACGAACGCGGGCGGCGGCAAAGTAATACGCTACGGCAACACGCGCCGCCACATACTCGGTGCGGAGGTTGTCCTCCCCTCGGGCGCGGTGCTTGAACTGGGCGGCCGCTACCGCAAAGACACGTGGGGCTACAGTCTGCTGAATCTCCTCGCCGGAAGCGAGGGCACCCTTGCGATAGCGACAAAACTCATCGTTAACCTCGAACCGAAGCCCGGAAAGACGGTCAACCTCCTCGCCTGCTACCCGACCGTCGAAAGTCTCGTCGACAGCGTGGCAAAGGTCATCGGCTCCGGACGTCGCATAATCTCCTGCGAATTTATGGATCGGAACCTCGTCAAATACACGACGGAATACCTCTCGTGCACACTGCCGGAACAGGAACGCAGCGAAGGCTACCTCCTGATACAGGTAGAGGGCGACACGGAAGAACAGCTTGAAGACGGATATGAGACAGTCGGCAGAATCTGCCTCGACTGCGGAGCCTTTGAGGTATTCGTCGCGGAAAGCCGCACCGACTCCGCCGCCATGTGGAACGTGCGGCAGAACGGCCTTGAGGGAATGCGCGCGAAAGACCCTCACGCCTGCGCCTCGGGCGATCTCATGGTGCCGCTCTCCTCCGTTCCCGAAATGCTGCGGCGCATCAAAAAAATAAGCGCCGACTGGGGCATCGAGATAGGGATAATCGCCCATATCGGCGACGGCAACATTCACCCGATACCGCTGAAGCCAAAAAACATGAGCCCCGAGCAGTGGGCGCGCCGGGCTGAGGAGTTCTTCGCCGAGCTGATTCGCGAGGCGATAGCGCTTGGCGGCGTCGGCAGCGGCGAACACGGCGTCGGCTACGTAAAGCAGAAAATCCTGATTGAGAACAAAAACCCCGCTGAACTTGAAGTTCTGCGCGGAATTAAAAAAGCCTTCGACCCGCTCGGAATACTGAACCCGGGCAAGATGTTCTCGCCGCTCGAAGAATAACGGCGCGAACAGTTCAAGAG
>CAYVEQ010000005.1:46183-48351 GCA_964450835.1 uncultured Synergistaceae bacterium | reverse complement strand
GCGGCCTGTCTCGTGTACGGCGCGTCTTTCTTCGCGGTTCGCGCCGGGTCTTTTCGTGCGGAGGAGCCGGGAAAGCGTCGCGCGCTGAACCAATGCGACGTCCTGCGGCGAGACCGCTTGCAGTAATGCATGGCGTGCTTCGTTTCTCCCGTCTTAAAGCCTTAAAGGCGGCAGACATACACAATTCCGCGCTCGGGCACAGCGCGGCAAGCGGCGAAAAGCCGAGGTCTTCCCGACGGTGCCTAAAGAGACACAACCGCGTCTATAGGTCGCGGCCGCGCTTATGAGATTTATGAAAGGTGTGAGATATTCGGGAAACTGTTTTTGAGCTGCCGGAGCAGTTTTCTTTGCTGCGGAAGATTAAGGTTTTTCGTACATCATCGCGAGAGAGGAGCAGAAGGCAGCGACTGCGGTGCTCGCGCGCATTATCCTGCCGCCGAGAGTAACCGGTGTGAAACCTTCGACAAGCAGTCTTTCACTCTCCGCGGGCGTCCAGTCGCCCTCAGGCCCTATAGCCGCGGCCACACTGTCAGCGATTTTTGTTTTGCGCAGCGGGCGCGAAAGATCGGAAAGCAGCGCTGCAAAGCGCTGTTTCGGCAGAGCGTCGAAATCGAAGGCTCCGAAAGGCACCGGAACGCAAAGCTCGGGGGCCGCGGCCGCTCCCGCCTGTTTCGTAGCCTCGTCCAGAATTTTGCGCCAGCGTTTCATTTTATCGTCCAGCTTCGCGCCGTCGCAGCGCGGCACGCTTCTCTCGCAGACAAGCAGATGCACGCGAAATACTCCCGTTTCGGCGCAGAAGCGCAGCGCCTCGTCAAGCTGGTCGTTTTTGAGCAGGCCGAGCAGAAGCTCGACACGCGGTTCAAGCGGCGGCTCTTCCTCGCGCGCCAGCTCGCGCGCCGTAACGGACGTTCCGTCGCAACGCAGGCGGAGCGTTATCTTTTCGCCGTTCAGCAGTCCTTCGACAAGAGAGCCGGTGTAACAGCGACGGACGCGAACAAGATGGCGCGCCTCCTGTCCGTCGATGGTCCACACACCGCCATCACACCTGCAGCGTTCAAGCCTCAGCCGCGGCAGCGACACCCCACCATTCTCCTTTTACAAGCTCATCAATCGGCTTCATGCGAGCTTTCGCGAGAGCTTCGAGAAAAATGGTTTTTTCTTTTTCGAGCATTCCCGAGAAGACAGCCGTGCCTTCGCTTCCGATAACTGCCGGCACGTCGCCGAGCATCGCCGTCAAAGGTTCGAGCAATATATTCGCTGTCAGCAGGTTTGCTTTTCCGACGAAACCTTTCAGCAGATCCCCGACTGCGAGATCAATCTTTTCCGCCGGAAGGTCGTTCAGCCCGAAGTTTTTGCGCACTTCTTCAATGACCGCCGGGTCTATGTCCCGCGCGTAAGCGAAACCCGCGCCGAGTTTCAAGGCGGCTATCGTGAGAATGCCGGAGCCGGTGCCGATATCGGCAGTGGTCATGCCGGCGCGCAGATATTTTTCAAGCAGCTCAAGAGCTATCTGTGTACTCTCGTGATAGCCCGTGCCAAAGGCGCTTCCGGGATTTATATAAAGAGGAACGCGCTCTTTCGGCTCTTTCCCTCTGTGCCACGGCGCTAAGACAACAAGCCGCCCGCCTACGGGAAGTGGAGGAAAAGCCTCCTCCGCGACAACGTTCCACGGCTGATTTTCGATTTTGCCGCTGTCTTCTATCGCGACTTCGGGGAATTCTTTCATCGCTTCCGAGAGTCTGTCTCGCCAGTATGAAATCTCTTCCGAGCTTTTATAGTACATACGGAGCCTCGATATGTCGCCCGGCGTCTCCTGAAGCTCCGTTCCTATACTTCCGGAAATATCGGCAAGCGAAAGAAGATTATCTTCAAGGCCGGTGTCCGTATTTATCGTTATATACCACCAGTAACTGTCGCCACTGTTCATAGCGGCACCTCCAGCACGCGTAAAAGATTCTGCTCCCGGGTGCGGTTTCTCTAGTTCAACTTGCCCCCGCACTCGCTGCAAAATTTTGTTTCCGCGTCGCGGGCGGCGCCGCAAGAAGGACAGACATCCTCGGCGGGAGCCGGTTTTTCAAGCCTCGCCCCGCACTCGCGGCAGAACTTCGCGCCCTGCTCGTTTTTCGTGCCGCATGACTGACACTGCAAGTCCGAGGGCTGATCGGTCT
>CAYVEQ010000005.1:33133-46083 GCA_964450835.1 uncultured Synergistaceae bacterium | reverse complement strand
TGCTCGTTTTTCGTGCCGCATGACTGACACTGCAAGTCCGAGGGCTGATCGGTCTCTTTCGCCGCGCGTTCGGCTTCAAAAGCGGCGGGACGCTCAACAGCCGTCGCGGCGGACGCCATGCTGCGGATGGTCTCTTTCGCCGCGCGTTCGGCTTCAAGCGCCGCTTCAAGTTCGGCTATGACTTTCATATGTTCGTCAATCTCTGTGAGATATCCGAGAATCTCTTCGTCACCAACAGGCTCCGGATTATCGACATGCTTCGCGTAGTAATACTCGCCGATTTTACAGCACGCCTCCTTCACGGCTATCCTCTCAAAACTTATGCGGTTCTTTATGCGCGTTGTTTCAGCGGCGTTGTTCGCCGCATCATTTACACTTTTAGCAATGTAGTTCAGCTTTTCAAAAAATGCTGCCATTGGCTCTCCTCCTCTTTGTTAAATGAAATATATGTCAGTATAGCACATAGCGGCGCCTGTTAGCGACTCGCGTGCAGCGCGCTGAAAATTTTATTAACGCGGAGGTAGTGCGCCGCTGCAAAAATCCGCGCTTTCGGCAAACGGGCCGCGAAGCGCGGAGGATTCACTGTCACTTTTCTGCCAAGGCAAAAAAAGGGCCTTTTCGTAAATTTCACGAAAAAGCCCGATTCTCGGCGAAAAACTATTTTTTGACCTGCTGCCCTGTTTCTTTCGCGAGCTGCATGAGCAGGTCGCGTTCTTTTGCCGTCAGAGTTTTGGGGACTTTTACGCGCACCAGTATATTCATGTCGCCGTTTCCCCTGCCCCTGAGCCTCGGCATGCCGCGCCCTTTTATGCGAAGAACCGAACCTGCCTGAGTGCCGGCGGGAATGTCAAGCTTTTCTATTCCGTCGAATGTGTCCACCCTCGCCTCGCAGCCGAGCGCAGCCTGCGGATAAGAAATTTCGACTGTAGTGTTGAGATCATCGCCTCTTCTCGTAAATCTCGCGTCGGGCATTACTTCCGTGAGTATGAAGAGGTCTCCGGCAGGACCGCCGTTTGTGCCGGCCTCGCCTTTGCCCGAGACGCGAAGGCGCGTACCGCTGTCCACCCCGGCCGGGATTTTGACCTCTACGCTCTGCGTTTTTCTCACGCGGCCGCCGCCGCGGCAGACGGTGCATATGCGTTCAACGGTCTTTCCTCTGCCGCCGCATTTCGTACAGGTAACAACCTGCTGCATCTGACCGAGCGGGGTATTAATCACGTGGACTACCTGTCCGCTCCCGTGACAGGCGGGGCAGGTTTCGACTTTGCTGCCCGGCTCGGCTCCGCTTCCTCCGCAGTGCTGGCATGTGTCCATGCGCGGTATTTCCAGTTTGCGTTTTACGCCTTTATAGGCCTCTTCCAGCGTAATTCTCACGCCGGCTTCAAGGTCGCCGCCTCGCGTCGGGGCGTTCGGGCTAGCGCTGCGTCTGCGCGTTCCGCCGAAGCCGCCGAAAAAGTCGCCGAAGAGATCGCCGAGGTCCTCCTGTGTAAAGGTCTGCCCGCCGAAACCGCCAAAGCCGCCGCCTGCCCCTCCGAAACCGTCGGGGGGAACGTCGCCTACGTAGCCGAACTGATCGTACTGCGCGCGTTTTTGAGGATCGCTCAGCACTTCGTTGGCTTCGTTGATCTCTTTATATTTCGCCTCGGCCTCGGCGTTGCCCGGGTTCCTGTCGGGATGATACTTCTTGGTCAGCGCGCGGTAGGCCTTTTTTATCTCGTCAGCCGATGCTCCCCGGCTAACGCCCAATATTTCGTAATAATCTTTTTTACCGGGAGCGGCCATCAGCAATCCACCTCTTTGCAGTCTGTCCCGCGCGCGGGGGTATTTTAAGATTTTCCGCAGGTTTCCGGCGCGCGAAACGCTGCAAGGATTATAACCGCGCACAGCTATTTGTCAAGATTAGTAAAAATTCCGGGGCCGCTCTCGCGGCCGTTAAAAAATTGCGGAGTTTCGCGGCGCGCCGCAGGAACTCCGCAATGTGCCTGTTTTAATGATACGGGCTATTTGTTGTCCTCTTCGTGAAACTCGGCGTCTACCGTCTCGCCGTCTCCGCCGCTTCCCTGCTGCGCGCCCGGCTGCTGTGCGCCGGCGGCGTGCGCGGCCTGCGCGAAAACGTTTATCGCGTCGGTTAAATCTTTCGTTCCGTTCCTGATGGCCTGAGCATCCTCGCCTTTCATTCTCTCGCGCAGCGCGGAAATTTTGTCGTTTACGGGGCCTTGTGCCGCCGCGCCCGCCGCTCCGGATTCTTTTACGAGCTTCTCCGCCTGGTAGATTACCGACTCCGCTTCGTTGCGCGCCTCTATCAGCTCTTTGCGCTTTTTGTCCGCGCTCTCGTTGATTTCGGCCTCGCGGCGCATTTTCTCGATTTCCTCTTCGGTAAGCCTTGAGGACTGTATCGTGATATTCTGTGCTTTGCCCGTCGCCTTGTCTTTCGCCGTTACGTTGACTATGCCGTTCACATCGATGTCGAAGGTGACCTCAATCTGCGGGATTCCGCGCGGCGCCGGCTTGATTCCGTCAAGGATGAAGCGGCCCAGCGTAACGTTGTCGTTAGCCATCGCACGCTCGCCCTGCAGAACGTGTATCTCAACCTGAGGCTGATTGTCCGCCGCGGTGGTGAAAATCTGGCTCTTTGAAACAGGGATCGCCGTGTTCTTGTCGATTATTTTCGTGAAGACGCCGCCCAATGTTTCAAGGCCGAGCGAGAGCGGGGTCACGTCCACCAGCACTATGCCCTGCTGTTCGCCCGAGAGTATCGCGCCCTGCAGCGCCGCGCCCATCGCGACGCATTCGTCGGGGTTGATGCCTCTCGACGGCTCTTTGCCCATAAGTTCCTGAACCAGCTTCTGCACCATCGGCATGCGGGTCGAGCCGCCGACGAGAAGTATTTTGTTTATCTGCGACGGTTCGAGCCTCGCGTCGCCGAGCGCCGTTCTCACGGGCGTCTTGGTTCTCTCTAGCAGGTCGCGCGTAAGGTCCTCGAATTTGGCGCGGGTGAGTTTCTGTTCGAGGTGCTTCGGGCCGTTGGCGTCCGCCGTTATGAAGGGGAGCGATATCGTCGTCTCCTGCATGGACGAAAGCTCTATCTTCGCCTTTTCCGCAGCCTCGCGGAGGCGCTGCGATGCCATTTTGTCTCTCAGAAGGTCGATGCCGTCGCTCTTTTTGAATTCCGCCGCGAGCCACTCGACTATTCTGTTGTCCCAGTCGTCGCCGCCAAGCCTGTTGTCGCCGGCCGTCGCCAGCACTTCAAAGATGTCCTCTCCGACGTCGAGTATCGAAACGTCGAAAGTGCCGCCGCCAAGGTCGTATACCATTATCTTGTTGTCGCTCTTTTCGAGGTTGGCGCCGTATGCAAGACAGGCTGCGGTCGGCTCGTTGATGATGCGGAGCACGTTGAGACCGGCTATTGTCCCCGCGTCTTTTGTGGCCTGGCGCTGAGCGTCGGTGAAGTAGGCGGGGCAGGTGATGACAGCCTCCGTGACGGAGGTGCCGAGGTATGTTTCCGCGTCTTTTTTAAGCTTCTGGAGTATCATCGCGGAAATCTGCTGCGGCGTGTAGTTTTTGCCGTCGACGGCCACTGTCTTGTCGCTTCCCATCGAGCGCTTGATTGATATTACCGTGCGCTCCGGGTTGACTATCGCCTGGCGCTTTGCCAGCTGTCCTACCAGTATCTCCCCGTCCTTCGAAAAGGCAACTACGGAAGGTGTGGTGCGCTGCCCTTCGGGGTTCGGTATTACCGTTACATTGTCTCCCTCTTTTACCGCAACGCAGCTGTTAGTTGTTCCGAGGTCTATTCCTATTACTTTTCCCATGATTTATTCCACCTTTATTGAAAATTTCCGCGGCGCACGCGCCGCGCGCTGTTTCCATGTTTTATCCGTTGTATTTGCCGACGCGGACCTGCGGCGCCTTAAGCACTCTGCCCGCGAGCTTGTAGCCTCTGCTTATCGCGCCGATGATGTGTCCGTCCTTTGACTCGTCGTCCACCGGCTCCATCGATATGGCCTCGTGAAGCGCTGGGTCGAAAGGCCCTTCCGCCGGTATGAATTCAAGCCCGAGTTTCGCGAGTCCCTCCGAAAACTGCCTGACGACCATCGTCATTCCTTTCGCCAGTCCGCTCTCCGGGTCGCTCACCGCCGCCGCCAGTCTTTCAAGGTTTTCAAAGACAGGCAGCATTTCTTTTACGGCCTGCTCGGAGGCGAGCTTGGCGTTGCTCTCGCGGTCGCGCTCCATTCTCGTTCTGAGGTTGAAGTAGTCCGCACGGGCGCGCGCGACTTCCTCTTTGAGTTTTTTTATCTCCGCGGTCTGCCTTTCGATCTCTGCGGCAAACTCCCCCGTCTCATCGCGGTTCGGAGCGCTTTCGCCCTCTTGCGGCGCGCCGTCCGCCGCCTCGCCGTTCTGTCCTCCCGCTATGCTTTCGTTTTCCAGGTCGGTCATTTCTTTATCTCCTCTTTTCCGTCGGTTTCGGCGTCGAGCTTGCGCAGCACTCCGCCTATCGAGGCTATCGCTTTTTCGTAATCCATCCGTTCGGGGCCTATGACCCCGACTACGGCTTTCTGCCCCCCCGCCTCGCCGGTCGCCGCGATGAAGGAGGAGCTTTTCATTCCGGGAAGGTCATTTTCGTCGCCTATCACAATGTTGAGTTTGTCTATCGAGCAGCGTTTCACCAGCTCCGCCATATTATCCTCCTCCTCCAGGAACGAGCAGAGCGCCTGCATGCGCCCGAGATCCTGAAAATCCTGAAGGTTCATCATATGGCTGAAAGAGCCTGTGAAAATTTTCGTCTCCTGAGCGAGCATAGTGTCTATCGCGAGCACCGCCTTCTCGCACTCGTCGTGATAACGGCCGATGTCGGCGAGCAGCTCGTTCTTTACTGTTTTCTTTATGTCGCTCCACGCCATGCCGGAGAAACGGTTCAGCCTCGCCGCGAGGCCGTCGAGAACTTCCTGCGTCATGTCGACCGAGACGTTTATGAACTTCTGATGGACAAGGCCGCCGCGAAGCACGACCAGAAGCAGCACCTGGCGCTCGCCCATGCGCACGAAGTTCACGTGGTGGAAACGCACAGTGTCAAGCGGCGTGATGGCGGCTATTCCCACGTAGTCCGAGACGCGGCTCAGCATATCGGAGGCCGCCTCCAGCATTTTTTCAAGCCCCTGCCTCTGCTCCATCATTTTTTTCAGGAGTATGACGGAGGGCGCCGCGCTGTCAAGCCTCCTCAAGACCGAGTCGACATAGAGCCTGTAGCCCTGAGTCGTCGGGATCCTGCCTGAAGAGGAGTGCGTCTGCTTGAGAAAACCCATATCCTCGAGGTCGGACATTTCATTGCGAATCGTTGCCGAGCTGCGCCCCGTGAGGTAACGGCGCGAAACCGTGCGCGAGCCGACCGTCTCGCCGTTTTTTATATACTCGTATACGACAGAGAGTACAACCTCCAACTGCCTTTCGGTAATCACCGCGACCTCACCGCCTTCGTTCTTCTTTATTAGCACTCATCAAGCACGAGTGCTAAGCGTCCTCACGTGATACATAATAGGCGTGATATACGCATTTGTCAATACAGGTCAAAAAAATTTTTTCCTCCGGCTTCGCGCGGTTGTTTTTTTTTATTTGCATTGCGTTGTGCCGCGCGGGTGCGAGCGCGGGAAGTCACGCCGCTTCCGCGCCGTCTTTTTTGTGATTTTGCCGCGTTGCCGAAATTTGCCGGACGCGCTGAAAGTTCCGCCGGCTTGTCTCTGTTCTTTTTCTGAAATCGCCGCGCGTTGTACCGCGCGGGTGCGCGCACTGAAAGTATTGTATAATTAACGCGGCGGCGGCGCGTGCGCGCCGCGCCGATAAATTCAGGCAGATGACCGGAGTTCGGAACGGAATGAAAAAAAATGACAGAACTTTTGCCGCCCCGCGGGGCGAAATTTTACGGAGCGCTCCGGGCGCTCCCGCGCGATTCGGAACTTAACCGCGGATGAGGGCGCATTTCATAAAGTTCGCGAGCGCCGAGGAGCTCGCGCAGGCCGCCACTCACGTCGGGTGCAGTGATGCTTCGCTGCGCTTCTTTGAGGCGCGCAGGGAAACCGTGCAGATTTATGTGACGGGCGTTCCCGCGCCCGCCGCGTCAATCATCAAGCAGGAGTCGCTCTCGCGCGGATGCGACGCGGCAGTTCACGCGCGCGTCATAACCTGCGGCGTAGCAGCAAGCGACGTTGTGATCTTCGGCGCGAGAGCGCAGCTGCGGCGCGTCGCCGACAAACTCGACAAGATGCCGTGGTGGAACCTGCCCTCGCTCGCCGCGAAAATACGAAAGCTGACCGCGCCCGAAACAAAGCGCCGCATCCTTTTGCCCGGCGGCGCTTCTCTGTCCTTCGGAGAACGGACATTGCTGATGGGGATAATAAATCTTACCGACGATTCATTTTTCGGCGGGAGCCGCTGCGGCGGCAATCTTTCGGAAATCGTAGGAAAAGCCGTTAGAATGGCGGAAGAGGGCGCGGATATTCTGGACCTGGGAGCCGAGTCGACTCGCCCCGGGGCAAAGCGCGTGCCGGAAGAAGAGGAGCGTTCGAGGATCGCAGCGGCCGCAGCCGCGATACGGCGCGAGCTGCCGCTCATGCCCCTTTCGATAGACACGACGCGTTCTTCGGTGGCGGAGGCCGCTCTGGGATGCGGCGCAGACATAATAAACGACGTGTCGGGGCTTCAGTTCGACGATGGAATCGCCTCGGCGGCAGCGCGCACAGGAGCCATGATTGTCCTTATGCACATGCGGGGCACACCCGAGACAATGCAGGCCTCGTGCGATTACGGCTGTCTCGTTTCGGAGGTTTCTTCGTTTCTGGCAGACGCGGCCGATAAAGCGGAATCTCTCGGCGTGTCGCGCGAGAGAATAATAATAGACCCCGGTATAGGTTTCGCGAAAAACTACGAACAGAACCTCATGCTGCTTCGTCACTGCGAGAGCTTCAAGGCTCTCGGCTGCCCGCTGCTTGTCGGAGCGTCGCGCAAAAGCTGCGTGGGACAGGCTACCGGAGCCGCGGCGCCTGAGGACCGGCTCTGCGGCACACTCGCCGTGACCGCGTTCTGCTGCGCTCAGGGCGTCGATATAATAAGAGTGCACGATGTGCGCGAGAACAAAGAAGCGCTCATGATGACGGAAGCAATATGTAAAGCGAAATATGTCTGACAGTAAAGTTTTTCTCGCTCTCGGCTCCAATTTGGGAAACAGGCTCGAAGAGCTGAAATCGGCGCTGAAATATCTTGAAAACCACGGCGTGCGTGTCAATGCGAAAAGCCGCGTATGGGAAACGCCGCCGTGGGGAAAGAAAGACCAACCCGCCTTCCTCAATATGTGTGTCGAGGCTGGCGTTTCGCTCGACCCGTCCGGCCTGCTCGCGCTTCTGAAAAAAGCGGAAGCAGACCTCGGGAGACGCGAAGGCACCCGTTGGGGGCCGCGCGAGATTGACATTGACATAATATTTTTCGAATCGCTCGTAATGCGTGAGCCGGGACTGACAATCCCTCACCCTCGCATGCGCGAGAGAGCTTTCGTGTTAAAGCCCCTCTCGGAAATCGCCCCGGACGCGGAGTACCCTGTGACGCGCGAGACAGTCGGTGAAATGCTGTCGGCTCTGCCCCTCTCGGAACTGCGCGGCATGGTATGGATAACGGAAATATGAGACAGCGCTTTTACACGGGACAGACACGGGTGAATATCAGACTGCTTGTCCTTCCGGCAGCCGTAGCGGTTATGGCGCTGATACTCTTGCTGCTCCCCATGCCCGAGGGGAACGGTCGCAAAATCAACATCACGACACTCGAGCTTCACGCCTTTCCGATAACGCTCGTGCTTGAGGACGACGACGGAGTGATAACCTCGGCGTGGCTCAGAACACGCGCAGGAGCGCGGCGCCTGGAACAGCCGGAGGGGCTCTCGTTCATAGCAAGCGACCCTGTCGTCTCGCAGGCGGATCATGACGGTCAGGACGATCTGCTGTGGCGCATATCTTTTATGGACTTAAAAGGCGAGGGAATACACCTGTGGATCGGCATGACGACGCACGTCCCGCGCGTCTATGTCGCTTCAACCCCGTTCAGGTACACGAGGTGGCACGCGCTCCCCGCCAAAATCGAAGTGCCGAAGGGCACAAGCCTCTATGTGTCTCCCGCAGCCCCGCTCTACATGAATCTTGAGAAACAGATTGACGGCACGGACAGCTACTCTTTCGTCTACACCATGATGCTGACGCCGGAAGGAGTGACCTTTGTGCCCGTGCCGTCGGCCTACAGCCAGCTTGCCGCGCTGCTTGGCGCCGGAATGAGAGGCGAAAGGTCGCCGCAGAAACGCATGGCCTACGTCCGTATGCTGACCGAGTTCAACCGCCTGGCAGACGGCAAGGCGCCGCAGGCTGACACTCTGCTGAATCTGCAAATCGAAAGGATATACACGCTGAGCTGGTAAAAAACCGCGCGAAAGACGCGTCGCGCGCAACAAAAAGGGGCCTTCCGGCCCCTTCACGCATTCGCGCAAATCCAGCTTTTTAATATTTAAGCCCGAATATGGGATGGAAAATTCTTTCGTCGTGGAGGAACTGCGCCTGCTCGTCGAAAGACATCCTTGCCTCGTCCCCCAGCGAGAGTGAGAGCGACGACGTAAGCACATGAGTGAGGAAAATCGGCCCGATGACGCTGCTCCCGAAGGTGGGACTGTTGGCCGAGACGTTGAGCTGAAGTTCCGCAAAACGGCAGACAGGCGCGGCCGCGCTGTCCGTCATCGTGATTACACGGGCGCCGTTTTTGTGCGCTATCTCGACCGACTCCGTGACTTCAACCGCATAGCTCGGCAGTTCGCAGACAATCGCCGCATCTCCCGCGCGCACGCTGCGCGCCTGCTCCCATAGCGACAGCCCGCCCCTGCGGCAGAGCAGCGAGCGGCAGCCCATTACCGTAAGCCGCATATGCATCAGTTCCATCACAAGCGACGAGATGCCCCAGCCGAAGCAATAGATACTGTTCGCGCTCTTTACGATTTCGCAGAACCTGTCTATACTCTCCGGCGCAAGCTGCGCCATTGTGTCGTCAAGATTGGCGTGCTCAGCCTTGGAAATGCTCTCGGGGAATGAATCACTTGAATTGACCGCGCGGGCGAGCAAAGCCGCCGGGTTAATCTGTTCCATGATTGTCTTTTGCAGGCAGGCTTTAAGCTCCGCGTAGCCGGAAAATCCGAGCATCTGCGCAACACGCACAAGCTGAGCCTTTGAAACTTTCAGTTCGTCGGCGATGTCGCCTATCGAACGGAATGACGCCGCTCTCATATTGGCGAGGAGATACTCTGCGACGCGACGCGCCTTATTCGGCATCGTATGCGCTTTTTCCATTAAAAGGTTCTGTAATTGAGTACTGTCCATCGGCCTACACTCCTTAAACTGATATTTATCGCCACATCTCCTGAACTAAGGTAGACTTTCCCGTGTTCAGTTTAATTTCTTTCCCCGCCGATGTCAACACAAGTCTGATTTATTTTATGCGTGTTCATGGACGCAGCGCGCGTAGCACTTCGAGGCGAATGTAATTCCCTTCCGCAAGCCGCGCGAAGACTCTGCGCGCGCGAAGCAGCGCCGGCCGATGGCATGCCGCCCGTTTTCCCGCAGGCAGACGGTTTGTCCGCCGGGGAAACGCATCCGGCTTTTTGCGAACTTTGTCCTGCCGCCATAAAAAACGGAAAAGGCTCGCCGCCTCCCCCGCTCTTTTACGCTTCGGCTCTCCGCTTTCGTCAGAGCGGGGCCCACTCCCCTTCTTCTCTGTCGCGCATAACGGGACAGCTTATATTTCCCAGCCGCGCTGTTTTGCGGCAGGCGTTGCACGATATGCAGACGGAAGGGCGCGCGTCGTCTTCGGCCCAGCGGTTGATTAAGTCCGGCTCCGCTATAAAGGGGCGGCTCAGACCGAACATATCGGCTCGGCCTTCGTCAAGCAGACGCGCGATCACGGGGAGTGAACGCAGACCGCCTGTCAATATTATGTCGGCTTTATTACGCAGCAGTTTTTTCAGGTCGCCGGCGTACGATGCGAAGGGCGCCTCCGATTCTCCGGCGGAGACTCCTACCATACTCGGCGCGTGAAGAGCGGGTGAATAGAACGTGCCGGAGGATATTTCAACGGCGTCCGCCCCGCCTGCGACGGCGGCAAGAGCGGCGAGCCTGCCCGTCTCCCAGCCGTAGCCGCCGCAAACGCCCTCTTCCGCGCTGATCTTTATCCACACGGGGAAATCCGCGCCGACCGCCTCGCGCACCGCAGCGCATACTTCGCGGGTGAAACGGATGCGGTTTTCAGCGCTTCCGCCGTATTCGTCGCCGCGTCTGTTGAGAAGGGGCGAGAGAAACTGCGCCAGCAGATAGCCGTGCGCGCCGTGTATCTCCACGCCGTCCGCGCCGCCCTCTTTCACCCGCAGCGCAGCGGCTGCAAAGGCGTCGCGCACGCGCCTTATATCCGCTGCGGTCATCTCGGCGCTTCCTCCGTCGCAACCCGGAGGAGTTATGCCGCTCGGCGAAACCCCCGGCTCTTCGGCATAAGATGAAAGCAGCGCTCCGCCCGCGTGGCATATCTGGACAATGAGCTTCGCGCCGTGTTTATGTATAGCCTCCGCGAGGCCGCGCACCTCGTCCGCGGCTCCCGCGCGGTCAAGCCCCCACTGGGTCGTCTTCGCGCGCCCGTCGCGGCTGACATAGGCAAACTCGGATATAACCGCGCCTGCCCCGCCCGCAGCCGTTTCAATCTCCCGCGAGGCGGCCGAGGACGTGAGCTCGCCGGTCGCAAGGCAGCAGCCAAGCCATGTGGCCGCGCGGACAAAGCGGTTTCGCGCGGAAAATTTCACGCCGCTGAAGCTTTTGAAAAGTTTCTGTATTTTTTCTCTCTCCGGCGAGATTGGCATTTGATCATTCCTTTCGGCGCGCGGCGAAAGCGCGCTGGTTCTCATACGAAGACAACAAGGCGGGAAGCTTCTTTCAGGCTTATACCGGTGCGCGAGGCAAGTCGTTTTATCCCGAAGCGCCCGTGGCCTGTGAAGCGCGAAATTTCGCTCTTGGGCACTGTCCACGGACCTTCCGGTTTTTCGCGGACGAGGCGGCGCGAGGCTGCCTCGGCAAGTATGAGTTCGCCGAGAGCGGGATGGTGCGGCCCGGCCACCGCGCCTGCGGCAAGCGACGCGCTCTCCTGCAGCCCTATCCTTATAGGGACGAAGCCGAACGAGAGAGCGTCGTCGATAAACTCGCCGCCCCACAGCACGGCCTCTTCAACTGTGAGCGGCCGGTACTCTCCACTTTCGTACATAAGCGCCAGCTCCGTTCCCTCGATAACAAGGCACGGGTAGAGCCTCAGCTCCCACAGGTCACCGCCTTTCAGCGCCGACAGGGCGCGGAGATCCGCGAGACTGCTTTCTCTCCCCTGCCCGGGAAGCCCTATCATCATCTGTACGCCGATGGGAAGCCCCTCGGCTTTCAGAGTTTTTATGTCTTCAAAAATTTTTTCGGGAACCGCCTCGCGGCGGCATGCGGAAAGCACCGCCGGGTCAAGCGACGGTATCCCGAGTTCTATCCGCGAGACGGGATATTCTTTGACAAGAGCGCGGAGCGCGTCGTCTCTTAAGTCGCCCGGGTATGTGGAGAAGCGCACGCGGCTTCCGGCCGGCGCGCACTCCCTTACGCAGTCAAGATATTCTTTTATGAGAGGATGAGGGAAACGGCAGAAAGAGCCGCCGAAGTAACATATCTCGCGCGGCTCCGTAAGTTTGCGCAGCGCCGCGCGCACGTCGTCGGGCGACGGGACGGAGCGCTCGCCTGTTATCAAACGCTGATCGCAGTAGACGCACCGCCCCCGGCAGCCCGCAAGCGGCAGGAAAAAGGGAAGTTTTTTCAGTACTGCCATGTTTCCGCCTCGGCCCAGTCGCGGTACTGCGCCTCTTCCCACTCGGGACGGAGCGCCGCCCACGCGAATGTGTCCGCTCTGTTCTCAAAGCTCTCCATCGACACGAAGCTGCGCGACCAAAAGCGCGCGCCTTTCGTGTTGTACAGCAGATGATAAAGCTCGTGAAAGAGCGCGAAGCGCTGCCACAAAAGCGGGAGGGCGGAGTTGATAAAAATACGGCTGCGCTCGCCGTGTACAAGATGGACACCCCATACTCCGGCGGGGAGCGAGACGCGCTTTATGTCAAGCGACAGCCCCGTGCGCTCCTCCGCTTTGGCGAGAATGTCAAACTCGTCGAGCCGCTGCCACTCGGAGGCCTCTTCCGCCGCCCAGTCTGGCAGCGACTCAGGCGGCAAAGGGTATGATTCCTCCGGCGGCTCCTCGTCTCTAATTCCCTGCGCCATCCTCTTCGTCCCAGTCGTCAAGCGCCGCTTCGATGACGCGATAGACGCGGCGGAGCTCTCTTTCGGAGAGCTTTTTGCTGCGGTACCAGATTTCGAGCTCGCCGTCGTCGAGCATCGACTCAAGCTGCACGCGCCCAGGTTTATCGGGGTTGGAAAAATCCTGCAGAAGATCCGCTATCTCTACGTTGAGCGCTGGCGCCAGACGCTGCAGAAGTTTCATGGAGGGGAGCCTCCTGTTGCTTTCGAGCGCCTGAACATAGATGCGGCTGACCTCGACCTTGTCGGCGAGTTTCTGCTGAGTCAGGTGCTGCGCCCTGCGAAGAGATTTAATCCTGTTGCCCAGACTCATATTCGTTGTCTCCTTTTCTGAGAATCTTGCGCAAGAGTGTTGCTGCATAATTAGATAATACTATACTCGCGACGATCTGACAACAAACAGATTATGTCAAGAAGAAAAAATATGCAAAAAATATGTGCAACTAAGCAGGTCCGCCGCGCCTCCCGGACTTACGCGCCGCTCCATGAATTTGCGCTCAAGTTCGCAGAGCGGTTCGTGTCTCCACTCGGGCGCGCGGAACTCTTGCCGCGCCTCGG
>CAYVEQ010000005.1:22504-33033 GCA_964450835.1 uncultured Synergistaceae bacterium | reverse complement strand
GCTCGCTCCGCCTCGCCCCGGACGCCGGTCACGCCGTGCTCCAGAAACAGCCGCTCGCCGTTCGTGAGCGTGCCTGTGCGCCGCGATGCGCGAAGCGCACCAAGCTCGCGCTCGACGGAGCCGCGCACAGCGAGTGCGGCGCGGCCCGCCGCGCAAGAGGCTTCGCGCGGAAGTCCCGATGCGATGGCGAAGCCCGCGCCGTACAGCAAAAGCGACATGAGATATATAAGACCTCTGTGCGTGTTCACGCCGCCCGTGGCGCGACACATAGCGCGCTCCGCCTCGATTCCAGCCCGCCGCAGACGCGCCATCGCGGCCTCTGGCGGCGTGCCGTCAAGTCCCGTCCGGGCCTGCCGCCCCCAGAAAGGCGCTATTGCCCGCGCGCTCTTCATAAAGAGCGCGAAGTCCATGTCGTCGTGACAACCGCTGCCCTCTCTGTCTACAAGCCCGGGCTTCGGTGTCGCTGCGATTTCCCGCACAGTGGCGTGAAAGGCCGCGCGCGCGAGAAAATCTGCATCGCTTGACTTCATGGCGCTTCTATCGGATACTTTGCTTATATCGTTACGACAAGGAGCCGCAGTCCGATGCACTCTATCCCCTCCGCGGCGGAAAAAGCCGCCGCCTCTAAAATAGCGCAAACGGCGCATAGCGGCAAGGCGCGAATCTGTTTTCTTCTCTTTGCCTTGCTCTGCCTGTGGGCTTTTGCGTCTGCGGCGCGCGGTGTCGCAGCGAAAGACTGGAAAACGGGACGCGCGGCGTGGAAAGAGGGGAATTACAGCGCGGCTCTTCGGGCGTGGTCGCGCAACGGATGGGCGCAGCCTTTCGCAGCGCGCCCGGCAAGGCTCTGCTACTGGAAAATACGCGCGCTTGAAAAGCTCGGCCGCGACGGCGAGGCAAGATGCGCGGCATCATTGCTCTCTCTGCACGAACCGCTTGATTTTTATTCCTTTGTGCTCGCGTACGAGGGCAGGTACCCGGTACTTACGCGGGCCGTCGACCGCGCCGAATCCTCCGCCGCTCCCGCGCGGCGTTTTGAGACAGAAACGGCAGCGGCCGCTGCCGCTGTCGGCGTGCGCGAAAGCGTGCTGTTCGCCATCATGGAACGCGAGAGTAAATTCAGGCCGGAGGCCGTGAGCGCGCGAGGAGCGGTCGGCCTCATGCAGCTGATGCCCGCGACGGCTCGCGAGGCCGCGTCGCGCCTTAAAGCTCCTTCCCTTTCTCATCTCGTGCCAGAAGAGAATATAATGCTCGGCGCCGCGCACTTCGCCTACCTTCACGCGAAATTCCGCCGCAGGCTCCCGCTCTCCGTCGCCGCATACAACGCCGGCGCGGCGGCGGTAGCGGGATGGAACGCGGCAGAAGCCGCCGACTGGGTGGAATGGATAGAGGACATACCCTACCCGGAAACGCGCGAATATGTACGTGCCGTGCTTGAAAATATCGAACTCTACGACTTTGCCGGAAAAGAAACGGCGCGCGGGAGAGGTTCTTTCTTCGCATGGGCCGCGCTGCCTCCGTCCCTCGGCGACGAATTTTCCGGAAGGCGTACCGATTCTGACAATATGGAGTGATTGGATGTCTAAAGCTGAAGAAAACTTTGACCCGGTCGAAAGGGTACGCGCATCTCTTGAACAGGCGCGCTGCGGCTCGCCAATAAAACATACCGAAGCCACGATCTTCACAGTGCAGGATGCTTCGGTCGCTGTAGGCGCGCCTGAGGAAGAAATACTGAAAAGCATACTGCTGCGTGTCAATCACGGAAGATTTTACGCGCTCGCGCTGATGTCGGGCGTCAACAAAGTCGACGCGAAAAAGGTAAAAAAGGCGCTTGGCGCGTCGCATGTCACATTCGCCGGAGCGGAGGAGTGCGAAGAGTGGTCGGGTTTCCGCCCCGGAGGAGTTCCTCCCGTCGGCTACCCGGAACAGCCGCGCACGCTGATAGACGATGATTTGTTTCGCTTCGCGACTGTGTGGGCCGCGGCCGGAACTGACCACGATTTCTTTCCGATAGCGCCGGACGAGCTGCTTCGCGTAACAGGCGGAGAAAAAAGCGACATAAAAAAATGACGGCGCGCTGACACGCCGCCGTTATGGAAATTCATCTGCGGCCGCCTGCGCCGCCCTTTCGTGCCGTTACGGTAACAACGTCGCCGACGCCGCCTGACACGAGTTCCGCGACGGGAGGAGCGTCAGGCGGCGTCCAGCCCGTTTCAAAACAGGCAGAGGCGTATTCCCAAAGCACGGAGGGCGCGAGCCGCAGCACTTCTTCCTTTGACGCGGCCTCAAGCCAGCAGCCGTGAAGCCCCGGGAAGTTGCCGCGCCAGATTTTCGCGCCGTTCTCCGTGTCCTCATACACGACCATCGGATAAACAAAATTTTCCACAAAAATCACCTTCGCAAAAAGTGCGCGCCTCGCGGTGGATTCCCTTAAACGATTGTGAAAACCGCGCTCGGACAGAGAGCCGCAGACGCGTCTTTCACCCCGTGCCTCCCCCCTACAGCACTCGCCCTAGCGGCGGCCGGTGCGTGAACACAGGTTGCCTGCGTATCGTCCGGAATCCTTTTCCGGCCGGCAGGGGCTGAACGGCAGGTAAGGCCCAAATTCTTACGGGATTGGTGTAGTCAGACGGATACCAAATATTACCGCTTCATTCCAGGTCTGCTGAAATAAGAATTAATCTCCTTCATTTTCTCGGACTGCTTCACATGAAACGGACAGCGTCTGTCGCAATGTCCGCAGGAAACGCAGTCGGCAGCTGTTTTTGAGAGCGTATTGTAGTGACTTGCCGCCATCGGATCGCCCGCAAGCGCCAGATCGTAGTACTTGTTGATCAGCCCGACATTGAGTCCGCCGGGGCAGGGAGCGCAATGGTTGCAGTAGACGCAGCGGCCGTCTGCGTCTTCCGGCATCAAGCCTGAAATTACGGAATAATCCCGTTCCCCGGCTGTCGCGTCTAAATAGGCAAGGTTCAGTTTCATCTCTTTCACGTTTGCCGCTCCGGGGAGAACAGTCAGCACCCCGGGCCTGTCCAGCGCATACTGGATACACTGGGCACACGTCAGCGCCTTGGGAAACGGCGAAAGTTTTTCGTCCAGAAGCTGACCGGCGTTGTATGGCTTCATCACCGCGATTCCGACGCCCTCCTTTTCGCAGCGGCGGTAGAGTGTCTGTCTGTCACCGTTGGAGCCGATAGCGTAGTCACCCTGCCCGTAATCATACATCGGGTTGATGGAAAACATCAGCATATCGATGGTTTTCCGGTCCAAAATGTAATTCACGGTTTCGGGATTATGCGAGGAAAGACCGATGCGGCGCACAACGCCCTGCTCTTTCATATCCAGCAGATATTTAAGAGCTCCGCTTTCTTCGTAATCACACACATCCGTCAGTTCATCAAGGCAGTGGATAAATCCGAAGTCAATGTAGTCCGTTTCCAATCTGTCAAGCTGCCAGTCGACGGAGCGTTTGATTTTTTCAATGTCAGTCGTCCAGCCGTATTCGCCTGTAACATAATCCGCGCCAAAATGGATCTGAAGAAAAACATCTTTTCTGCATCCCGCGAGAGCCTTCCCGTAGGCGGAAAAGCAGCCGGCGTGTCCTGCGGCCAGATCAAAATAGTTAACGCCGCTCTCGACAGCATACTGTACTGTCTCGATTATATTTTTCTCCGGCTGCGCGCCGACGACGGATGACCCCATGCCGATGACGCTGATCCGCTCATGTCCGTGAGGCAATGTTCTGTACTGCATTCTCGTCATTTCTGTTGTTCCTTTGATATTGTGATTACTACATTGCCTTTTGAAAGAAGAGCGGAGATTTCATTACCTGTCTTGCCTGTAATCCGGCCGAGTCTTGTGTATGACCACTCATTGGCGCCGTAGAACACGACGAGCTGATCTCCCGAATATAACACGATGTCTCCTCCTCGCGTTGTTGTCCGCGAGTCGCTTCTCGGAAGTTTTTCTCCGATAGGGCCGACCTGTTCGAAACCGCCGTACATTGACATATTGATTTTAAGAGGCTGTTTGGCGCAAAGCTTTTCCAGAGCCTTAACAGATTCGTTTCTCTCCCATTCGACCGAGACTTCGGTATTATTGATTTTCATCCGCATCGTTCGGCGTTCCTCCTGCACTTCAAGGATATGATTGGTTCCCAGCCAGTTTGAGACATCGGCGTGCAATGTGCCGCCTCCGGAATAGTGTATTGACAGCGGTTCGCCTATCTCCGCCTCGGGAGCCAGTTTCGCAATGGCGGTCACGCTCTGTCCCAGCCGTCCTCCCCCGTGGGAACAGAACGGGATAACAGTCCTGCCCGAAAGGTCGTATTCTTCAAGGAAAGAGGCGACAGGCATCGGAATCGACGCCCACCAGTTGGGATAACCCAAGAGAATGACGCCGTATTCATCAAAGTTCTTAAGATGGTTTTTAATTTTCGGCCTTGCTTGAATGTTCTGATCCTTCTGCGCCCGATCGATTATCGCGTTGTAATCGTCAGGATAGGGTTTGGCAAGTTCAATCTCAAAAATATCGGCGCCTGTCTGGGATTGTATTTCCTCCGCTATTCCTCTTGTATTGCCGCCCCACGAGAAGAATGCAATCAGCGTTTTCCCGCCTCCCGTGTGTTCATGCGCCGTCTCGGACGAAGCTGTGACGCCCGGAGAGCCCGCCGCGTTTCGTACAAGGCGGATGCCGAGATTGAAGCTCTTATGATTTTCAGGCAGCACGGCGCGGTAGGCGGAACGCATATTCTTGGCGAAATCGTTCCAGCCGCCCCCGCGGTAAACGCGGCGCGTTCCTGTTTCAGGCCCAGTGGGATCAACTGCGCCATTCGCCCCGTATTCCCCGTAATAGTCCCAGACCCATTCCGACACATTGCCGTGCATATTGTAGAGCCCCCATGAATTGGGTTTGAAGCTGTCCACGGGGACGGTTGTCTGACGGTACTCGCCAGGCTTTACCCGGAGCTTTTCCTGGGAAAAATAATTGTTCTCAATTTCATACGGGTAGTGCCCGTAAAAATCGGATTCATCAGGGCTGATGTCCTGCCCCGTGCTGAATGGGCCCGCAGTTCCGGCGCGGCAGGCATATTCCCATTCCGCCTCGGTCGGCAGGCGGTATCCGTTGGCGCTCCTGTCCCATGTGACGGTCAGACCGTCAACCGAATAAGCAGGCGTAAGGTTTTCGCTCAGGCTTTTAGCGTTGCAGTACACTATGGCGTCAAGCCACGACACATTCTCGACAGGCAGGCTGTCTCCTCTGAAATTTGACGGATTGCTTCCCATGACCGCCATATAGTCGCTTTGCCTTACTTCATACGCGCTGATATAGAAATCGCTTACAGTCACGGTGTGCATTGTTTCGTCGGCGGAGCGCCACGGTTCATCCGCCGGGCTGCCCATATTGAAGCTCCCGCCTTTAACCGGCACGAAACCGTCCGCGCTGTTCTGAGCGAGGCAGGGCACGTCTGCGGTGCCGAGGACGCCGGCAAGCATAAAGGCAATGATGACCGCGGCTCTTAAACACGAGTTCTTTGCTTTTTCAAGCGCCGTGCCTGATTTGCAAAAAGCCGCACGCCGTGCGTTTTCTTGTCCCCGGCTGCGCGCGGCAGGCGCCGCCGTCGTTAACGACATAGCGGCGACTGCCGCGGCTTTACACTGATGCCTTGTCATTACCTGTATCCTTTTTAATTAATTTTCAGCCCGTTAGCCCATTGCATGACTTCGTCGGAGGACGCGCCGGGAGAGAATCTCCTGCCTTCAAGCCATGTCGAGCCTCCTGCTGCGGATCTCAGGGCCGAATCGCTTTCGCCGAAACCCGAGCTTGCCGATGTGCAGAACGCGATGAGCGTTTTGCCCGAGAAATCGTAGCTCTCTATAAAGGTGCTCATAATCCGCGGCGCTTTGCCCCACCAAACGGGGTATCCGACGAACACTACGCTGTACTGCTCCATGTTGTCAACTTTGCCGGCAACGGCGGGGCGGGCGGCTTCATCGCCGTGTTCCTTGGACACGCGGCTTGCAGGATTCCTGTAGTTAAGATCATCGTCTGTATAAGGCTGTTCCGGCCGAATCTCAAATATATCCGCTCCGAGCCCGTCCGCGAGTTTCCGCGCTGTGTCCTCCGTGTTGCCGGAAGCGGAGAAGTAGGCGACAAGAATTTTACCGCCGCCGGCCGCCGCATTGTCCTGCCCCGCGGCATAAGCCGGCAGGCAGAACGCCAGCAGCAGGGCAAGCAGAATACCTGTGATGTTTTTTACGTTTCTATATTGTTTTTTCATGTTAAAGCAAGCCTCCCGGTAAAAATTTTTTTGATTCTGATACGTTTTCCGATACCTTCCGCGCCTGCGGCGTTTCAAACGCAGCCGCGGCAAACGGCTTTATATTCAGGCTCGCATGAATATCGCAGCGGACACTTCCGCATGTTCAAGCGGGCCTCTTTGCGGAAGCCCCGCGCTTCGCCCGCAGGGCAAGCCGTTAAATTCTGCTGCGGAGCGGCGCACTGACAACTTGTTACCGCGTTTTCGCGTACTCTTCGTCCGTGACCGGCTCCAGCCATTCACTGCGGCTGTTTTCTCCCGGCACTTCAATTGCCAGATGCGAGAACCAGCTGTCGCGGGCCGCCCCGTGCCAATGTTTCACGCCCTCGGGAATGTTGACGCAGTCGCCAGGTTTCATCTCGACAGGCTCTTTACCCCATTCCTGGTAATACCCGCGCCCGCCTACGCAGACGAGAATCTGACCGCCGCCCTTGCCGGCGCGGTGGACATGCCACCAATTCCGGCAGCCGGGCTCGAATGTGACATTGTATATGCCTACCTGCTCATTTGATATCGGCGCGAGATAACTCTGCCCGGTGAAATACTTCGCGAAGCCGTCGTTCGGCGCTCCGATGGGAAAGAAAATAGTACTCTGGTATTTGTCTTTCTCCGTCAGCACCGGCGCCGTTTCATTCCACACTTCCTTAGCGGCGCGAAACACCGCCCACGCCTTTGGCCATCCGGCGTAGAAACCAACATGTGTGATAACGGCGGCGATTTCCGGCATGGTAACGCCATGGGCCTTCGCGTTTTCGAGATGATGAATAAGCGAGGAATCCGTGACACCCGAGGCCATCAGCGCGACAACCGTGATGATGCACCGTGTCTTTACATCAATATCATGATTGTTCCAATTCTCCCCGAAGAGCACGTCGTCGTTATAATGTGCAAAGTCGGGAGCAAAATCGCCGAGCTGCTTTCTGCCGGCTGTCTGTACTATTCTTTCCATATTATCTTCCCTCCCGGGTAATGTTTTCCTGTGTGTGTCCGCTGTCACCGGCCGCTGTACCCGCATAAGCCGGCAGAGCGAAAGTCAGGGATAAAATCAGCGTAATGCTGACGATCATTTGACGTTTTCCGGTTGTTTTGTTCATGGAATGACTTTTCTTAAATCTGTCCCTTTTCCCGCAATCAAACTACATTTCCCGCTTTTTGTTTGCCGTTTTGAGCCATTACGCCGGCAAGAGCATGGGGAACGTACAGCTCCTCAAGATAGTCTATCTCATCCTGCGTAAGTTCTAAATCGACAGATTTGGCGGCTCCTTCAACATGAGAAATCTTTGTAGCGCCCACCACGGGAGCGGCCGTTTTTGTCAAGAGCCACGCCAGGGAGATCTCTGTCATGGAAACGCCCTTCTTATCCGCCAACTCCGCTGCCCGCGCGATGATTTTTCCGTCCGCGGCGGACGTCGCGTCATATTTGAACTTGGCGTATGAGTCCTCCCGAAGCCGCTTTGTGCTCTCACCCGGACGCCTGGAAAGGCGTCCCCCGGCCAACGCGCTGTAGGGTGTCATGGCGATGCCCTGATCTTTGCAGAAAGGCGCCATTTCCCGTTCTTCCTCCCTGGCAATCAGGTTGTAATGCCCCTGGACGGAGATAAATTCCGTCAGGTTATGCGCTTCGGCGTAGAAATTCGCTTTGGCCAGCTGCCACGCGAAGCAGTTGGAAATGCCGATATACCGCGTCTTGCCGGCCTTTACGGCGTTATCCAGCCCCTCCATGATTTCTTCCATCGGCGTATGATAGTCCCACATGTGACAGATATACAGATCGACGTAATCCAAACCGAGATTTTTGAGGCTTTGATTCAAATAATTTTCAATATGCTTCTGCCCGCTGACTTTCGCGTCAATTTCATCCTGCGTCCGCGGCGTGAACTTGGTGGCGATGACATACTCATCCCGTTTCGCGAAATCGCGCAGCGCTTTCCCGACATACTGCTCGCTTGTGCCGTTCTGATAGACAATGGCTGTGTCATAGAAGTTGATACCCAGGTCCAGTCCGCGTCTGATTATCTCTCTCGTCTGTGCCTCGTCCACAGTCCAGCTGTGCTGCCCTGCGGCGGCGTTGCCGAAGCCCATGCATCCCATGCAGATGCGTGAAACATGCAGGTCCGATTTCCCAAGATTTGTGTACTTCATGGTGCGCCTTGCTTAAAGAATCGAAGCTGCCCAGCTTTTCAGGCTCTCGGCTGTCGACCGTCCGCTCAAAACCCGGCCCTGCACGATGGCGGCGCTTTTGGAAACAGAAGGCCTTAACGCCTCGGCGGTTCTTCCAAATCCGCTGCCGCCCGAAGTGGCAAACAGAATAATTCTCTTACCGGAAAAATCATAGCTCTCCAGGAAAGTGTTGACTATCGTAGGCGCTAAGCCCCACCAGATGGGAAATCCCAGCAAAACTGTGTCATATGCCGAGATATTGGCATCTGCCGCTGCCAGAGCCGGACGGCTGTGCTCATCTTTCATCTCGATTGAGCTGCGCGATTTTTTGTTCATCCAGTTTAAATCGGCATCGGTATAAGGCTCCGCCGGCAGGATTTCGTAAAGATCCGCATCCGCGGCCTTAGCCAATTCCTTTGCCACCTGAGCCGTTACCCCGCTCGCGCTGAAATACGCTACTAATGTTCTGCTCATCGGTCTTAACTCCTCTGCAAAGATTTTCCAAGCTCGTACGCTTCCCGCATATACGGACTGTTTCTTGTAATGGACGGGGTTCCGCAGCCTTCTCCCAATATCATGCCGCACTCTGTGAAGTTCATATACCGGCAAAGTTTCTTGTAATGCTCAAGCAGGCATGTCATTACGTCCCCGCCGGAATCCCAAGCCGCCGCAATCAGCGCCGTCTTAATATGCCTGGAGGAAAGTTTCACGGTATGGCTGTAAAAACGGTCAATGACGGTTTTCAGCTGCGCCGACATCCCGAAGTAGTAGAGCGGCGTCACAAATACGGCCATATCAGCGGAAAGCAAAGCTTCTGTGATACGCGCCATATCATCCTTTTGCGCACAAGGGCCGTCCATGCCGCAGTGTCCGCAGCCGAGGCAGGGATGAATATTCATGTGTGCCGCGTCAAACTCAAGAACATCGTGTCCCGCCTCTCTCGCGCCCGCCGCAAACTGATCCGCCAGCAGATTTGAGGAGCCGTTTTTGTGCGGGCTGCCTTTGATAACGGCTATTTTCATATTTCCTGTATCCTCCTATGCTTTCAATAAATTTCTGACACAGTTGTAGGTGATTTCATAGATTGTCATATACACATAACTGACTCCGGCTTTTGCCATCGCCGCCTTCTGCTTTTCAGTAACAAATGTGTACGGATAGACCCCAAACATGAACGGGAAAAAAGTGTAGATAAAGTCATGTTTTTCAGAAGCGGTCATGTCGGGGAAGTACTTGTTCAGCCCCTCTGTTACGGTGCGGATGGCTTCGCCGTACGCAATCTTAAATTCCGCCAGCTGTTCCGGGCTGCTGCCGGCTTCCATGTCGTAGTGGTTCATGGACATAATTTTTAAAAGCCGGGCGCGCTCCTCAAGCGAACGGGCCAGCATATCTGCGAATTCATTCTTCGTCATGGCGTTGTTTTCCGCCATGATCTTTTTCAAAGAAGCTATCCATATTTCATATTCCCGCTTGAGCAACGCCAGGAAAATTTCTTCCTTCGTTCGGAAATAGTTGTAAATGGAAGTACGCGTAAAACTGGTGGCGTTGCCGATATCTTTCATAGTGATTTCTTTGAAGCTCTTTGTACGGTACAGTTTCTCACAGGCGGTAATGATCTCGTCCCTGCGGCTTGCTTTAAGATCCGGCGATCCTTTGGGCAAGGCAATCCCCCCCCCGCTCCCATGATTAAGCGGTATAACATTGACACCGCGTCATTATAAATAAATTATATTCAAATACTGACACAGTGTCAATATATAAAAACAGCGCCGAACGCGTGACTCAGCCGGCGGGGAAATTAAAAACCGACGCATGATCCTGATTTAAGCGAATAACAATTTGCTCATCACGCAGCGGAAGTTTGAGAGTTTGAAATTCGAACATCCCGACAGGCGTAAAACCGGGCAGGGTGTCAGGGCGCTACAGATGAAAAAGCAAGACCTCTCGGCCAGCACAGCAGGAATCTCAGTGTACGCCGTGAAGCAGAACGCGAGCGCCGACGGGCCGGCCGCGCCTGCTTCGCCCGTTTGAGCAAGTTGCGTGATTTCCCGCT
>CAYVEQ010000005.1:19932-22494 GCA_964450835.1 uncultured Synergistaceae bacterium | reverse complement strand
TGATTTAACAAGGTTGGCAGGTCATGACGTAATAGAGAAGCGTCGCGCTTCCGGCAATCCATAAGAGCATCAGAGACCTCCACGCGTTTGTCGCGCGTCTGTGCGCGTTTGACACGCGGTGCGGCTACGCGCAAAGTCCCGCCTGCTTCGCCCGTTTGAGCAAGTTGCGTGATTTCCCGCTTTATTGTATAATGTGGAAAGGTTATCGTGGAGGTGGTGCTTGTGCCAGTTACAATAGAATCGATCCGTGAGACAATCTCTCTCCACAAGGGTTCCAGAATCTCGTACCGCGCCTCCAACGGAAGACGCAAGATTGAAGAACGCATCGGCGTTATACAGGAAACCTACCCCAGCCTCTTCACGATATTTATCGAGTCATACCGAAGCACAGTTTCATTCAGCTATTCGGATCTTCTCACCGGCGAAGTGGAGCTTTTTCTGGAACCGAGCGGGAAAAAAATTTTCTGAACTACTCAGCACGAACGAGACCCCGGTCAAGCGCCGGGGTTTTTGATATTCAAAAAACGAAAGGGAAGGGCCGATGGCTGTCACTATCTCTTCACCTGTGAAAATAAATCTTATTCTCAGAGTCTACTCAAAACTCGAAAACGGTTACCACGAAATTTATTCTCTCTTCTGGCAGAAAATGTCGGAAGAAAAGTTGACAATTCAAAAGAAATACGGTGAAATTACAGGAGATTCCCTGAACATTACGGGGATTAAAATAGAGGGTGTCAATCTCGTCGAGAGAGTTCTGGCCGCCGCGAGAAAGCGGGGAGAGATTCCGCCGCTTGCGGTTACGCTTGAAAAAATTTTCCCGGCGGGCAGCGGCATAGGGGCGGGAAGCGGAAACGCGGGCGCGCTTTTGAAATGGCTCGCCGCCTCTTACGGGGCCGCGCTTGGCGCGGACGAGACGGCGGCGCTGGGGGCGGATGTGACCTTTCTGGCGTCTGATTGGGAGTTCGCGGAGGCTCGAGGAATCGGCGAAAGGATGAAACCCTTTCCGAAGCCTTTTGATTTCGTCTGGCTTCTCGTCTTTCCTTTGTGGAGTTCGTCCACCGGGGAGGCATACGCGAAGCTGGACGCGCGCCGCGCGGAGGGCGCGCACTCGCGCGTGGAGCGCGGACGCGGGAGTTCCGATATGCGGCAGGTTTTGTCTCTCGCACGGGGCGGAGTCGCCGGGCTTCTGCCTAATGATTTTTATCCGCAAGCCGCGGCGGAGCACAAAGAGTATCTCGCGGCAGAAAAGATCGCAGAAAGCACGGGCGCGCGAGGCTGGGGGCTGTGCGGGAGCGGGAGCGCTTTTTTCGCCCTTTACCGAAAGGCGGAAGAGGCGCGCGAGGCCGGTGAGAGATTTCGCGCTTCGGGATGGGCGCGTAAAACATATATCGTGGAGTGATTGCAATGAGAGGACAGAGAACCGAGAGGCTCGTCAGGCTCGCGGCGAGGTTTATGATGTGCCCGTCAAAGCTCGTGCCGCTGACGGAACTCGCCAATAAATTCAACGTCTCAAAGACCGTCATAAGCGACGACGTTGAAGTGATAAACTCCGCAATGGAGGCGGAGGGCTTCGGACAGATGACCGTGGACCGCGGACGCAGCGGCGGTGCGCGCTTCATTCCTGTCTGCTCGCCGGGGTATCGCATGGAATTTCTCTCGGGTATCGCGCGAAAGCTCGCCGACCCTGAGAGAAATCTGCCGGGCGGGCTGATTTATTACAGCGACCTGATTTTCAATCCCGAGTCGGCTGTTATGCTGGGCTACTGCATGGCGTCGCTCTTTACGGGAACGGAGCCGGACGTTGTTCTGACTTCCGAGGTGAAGGGCATACCGATTGCGATGTTTGCCGCCTACGCGCTCGGCGTGCCGCTCGCGGTCTGCCGCTTCCGCAACAGGCCGAGCGACGGCGCCGCCGTCGGCGTGCATTACCCTACGGCAAGCGGAGACGTCAAAACAATGTACATCGGCACGCGCCAGATGAAGCGAGGAGGACGCGTGCTGATAATAGACGATTTTATGCGCGGCGGCAGCACCGCTTCCGGAATGCTGCTCATGGCGAAGCAGTTTGAGGCGGAGGTGGCGGGCGTCGGCGTCTTTATCGCCTACGACGAGCCGAAGGAAAAGGCCGTCCCCGAGTACCGCTCGTTGCTAACTCTGCGCCACGACGCGGGAGGAGAACAGCGGCTCGCCGTCACGCCTGAGGCCGCACTATGATTTTCAGCGGCGCAAAAAGTATTTGACGTTTCAAAGAAAATGGCGTAAAATTGCCTCTTGTGAAAGGGAGGTGGCTCCTCATGAGCGTCAAGATAGATTCAGACGACTGCATCGGTTGTGGAGTTTGCGCCGAACTTTGCCCGCAGAATTTTAAGCTGGACGAGCAGGAAGGGAAAAGCATCGTTACTTCCCAAGAGGTCACCGCTCTTACGAAAGAAGCGGCTGACAGTTGCCCGGTTTCGGCGATAACGGTTCTTTAGCGGCACGAATTGGGCCCATAGCTCAATTGGTTAGAGCTCCCGGCTCATAACCGGATGGTTTCAGGTTCGATTCCTGATGGGCCCACCA
>CAYVEQ010000005.1:4179-19832 GCA_964450835.1 uncultured Synergistaceae bacterium | reverse complement strand
GCGCCCCGGCCGCTTCTTTCTTCCAGGCTGATTCTTATCAGGCTCGCGGTAAAGTCCGTGAGAGCCTCTCTGCCGTAGCGGCGCGCCGCCTGATTTGCCATGCGCCACGCGTAATCTTTCGCGCCTATGGCGCGCGCCACGGCGCTCCCTTCGTTTCCGAGGCTCGCGTACCATGCCAGCCTCATTCTGTTGTACACCGGCGTTATGGAGGGTATCAGATCGCCAGACGACGATATGGCGCGCAGGCTTTTTATCGCGCCAGCGACGTCGCCGTCGCAGAGGCCGTCAAGGAGACGCAGGAGATCGCGGCTCCCGTCGTCAAGGCAGATGCTTTTCACGTCCTCAGCCTCTATCGGATTTTTTTTGAGGAGTTTAAGGCTTTTCAGCTGCGCCCGTATTTCTTCGGGGTCTTCTGTGAGTTCGACGAGCATGGCTATGCCGCGAGGGGATATGGGCACATCCATCTCTTTCGCGAGGCGCGCCGTCCACAGCCCGCGCTCGCGCGGCCAGCGAGGAAATTCCGCCGCCTTTATCACGCGGCACTTCGAGAGTATCTCTTTCGGAATGAATCTGGCGGGCTGCATTCTGGCGTCGCTTTCGTAGACAAGCAGAAGCGCCGCGTCCGACGACGGCTCGACCAAAGAGGCGAGGTTTTCCGGGAACGGGCCCAGCGCGCCGGCAGATTCCACCACTATGAAGCGCTTTTCGTCAAAAAGGCCGCCGGTCATATTGTCGGAGAGAAGCGAGCGCCACTCCCCTCCTTCCTGTTTTCCGGCGGCCGTGTATCCGTCTTTTTTAAGCGCGGCGGAGGTCTCCTCCAGCAGCCGTCTTTGCGCGGTGCCCGACGCGGCTATCAGGAGGAGCTGCGGCATCAGCCTTTCACCACTATGTTGACGAGTTTCCCGGGCACCGCGATCGTTTTGACGATTTCTTTGCCTTCGATGCGTTTTTTAGTTTCTTCGCGCTCCATTACTTCTGCAAGCAGCCCTTCTTTTGAGAGCCCCGCGGGAACGGCGAATTGTTCGCGGACTTTGCCGTTTATCTGAAGAACGACAGTAACGGTGTCCTCTGCGAGAGCTTCCGCATCCACTTCAAACCACTTGCGGACGGAGAGGAAATCTTCGTTGCCGAGCATGTGCCAGAGCTCTTCCGTGATATGCGGGGCAAAGGGCGAGAGGCAGGAGAGCAGAGTCTCGACGCCCTCGCGTTTTACGCGCCGTCCTTTTTCGTCGGCAGGGGCGTAGGATATAAGCGCGTTCGCGAGTTCCATGAGCCTTGCGACAGCTGTGTTGAACTGGCGTTCGTCGCGTATGTCCTTCGTGACGCGGTCGAGTGTGCTGTGTATGACGCGCTTTAAGTCGCGTTCTTCTTTCAGCGTGATTTCGCGCATCGGGAGCCGTTCGGGCGAAACGGCTTTAAGTTCATCAAGACTGCTTTCGACAAGGCGCCATACGCGGCCCAGGAATCTGTTCGCGCCTTCGACGCCGCGCTCCGTCCAGTCAAGATCTTTTTCAGGCGGCGCGGCGAAGAGTATGAAAAGGCGTGCCGTGTCCGCGCCGTATTTTTTGATTATTTCGTCGGGGTCGACGACGTTGCCGAGAGACTTCGACATCTTGGCGCCGTCTTTGATGACCATGCCCTGCGTGAGCAGACGCCTGAAAGGCTCGCGCACATCTTTCGGCAGAAGGCCGAGGTCGGAGAGGACTTTGGTGAAGAAGCGCGCGTAGATGAGGTGCAGACAGGCGTGTTCTATGCCGCCGATGTACTGGTCGACGGGCATCCAGTAGGCGGCGTCTTGCGGGTCAAAAGGCTTGTCGTCGCACCACGGGGAGGTGTAGCGGTCGAAGTACCACGAGGAGCAGAAGAAGGTGTCCATCGTGTCCGTCTCGCGCCGCGCCGGTCCGCCGCAGACGGGGCAGGTCGTTTCGTACCAGTCGGGGCGCAGCGCCAGCGGGTTGCCGCCGTTCGCAGGCATTTCTATGTCAAGAGGCAGTTTTACAGGCAGCTGTTCTTCGGGTACGGGCACGATTCCGCAGCGGTCGCAATAGACCATCGGTATCGGGGTGCCCCAGTAGCGCTGGCGCGAGATGAGCCAGTCACGGAGGCGGAACTGCACTTCGCGTCTGCCTTTCCCGTGCTCTTCAAACCATTCCGCGGCCTTTTTGATTGCTTCCGGCGTTTCAAGGCCGTCAAGGAAAGAGGAGTTGCAGGCAACGCCGTCAGCCGCCACCGCCGAGGGCATAGTCGCGCCGTCGGGCGCGGGGCCGTCTTTGGGGCGGACTACCGTGATGACCGGGATATTATATTTGCGGGCGAAATCAAAGTCGCGCTGGTCGTGCGCCGGAACGCCCATAATCGCGCCCGTGCCGTAATCTGTCAGAACATAGTCCGCGATCCAGATCGGGACTTTCTCTCCGGTAACAGGGTTGACGGCGCAAAAGCCCGTGTCCATCCCCTGCTTGTCGACGCCGACTGCTGTGCGCTCAATCGCGCTGCGGTTTGACATGCGTCTCGCGAAGTCGAGCATCTCGCGGGCTTTGTTGCCGCCTGTTCTTTTCGCGAACTCTTCGACAAACGGGTGTTCCGCCGCGAGAGCGACGAAAGTGACCCCGAATATCGTGTCTATGCGTGTCGTGTATGCTTCGAGCTTAAGCTCCGTATCCGCTATATCCATCTCGAAGTGGACGCCTTCCGAGCGGCCTATCCAGTTGCGCTGCATCGTCAGGACGCGCTCCGGCCAGCCTTTGAGCTCGTCAAGGCAGTCGACAAGCTCCTGCGCGTATTCCGTTATGCGGATAAACCACTGGTCGAGGCCGCGCTTCGTAACTGGCGTGCCGCAGCGCCAGCAGACGCCGTCGCCTATGACCTGCTCGTTGGCCAGCACCGTCTGGCAGTTCTCGCACCAGTTGACGGGGGCGTGCTTGCGGTAGACAAGCCCTTTCTTATAGAACTGAAGGAAAAGCCACTGATTCCAGCGGTAATATCTCTCGCTGCATGTCTCGACACGGCGTCTCCAGTCATAGCTGTAACCGGCGTGCTTCAGCTGCTGCGTCATGTGCTCTATGTTGCTCCACGTCCAGTCCGACGGGGCCGTCTTGTTCTTTATGGCGGCGTTCTCCGCCGGCATACCGAAAGAGTCGAAGCCCATCGGGTAAAGGACGTTCTTTCCGTTCATGCGCAGGAAGCGGGCCATGAGGTCGCCTATCGTGTAATTGCGCAGGTGTCCCATGTGGAGTGCGCCGCTCGGGTAGGGGAACATTTCGAGGCAGTAGAATTTTTCTTTCGAGGCGTCGGTCTCGACTTCGAAGATTTTAGCGTCCGCCCATTCTTTCTGCCACTTGGGCTCGATGGCGGCAAAATCGTACGGCATCCATACCTCTCCTTCAAACGAAGAATTTTTCGTGTACATCCGATAATTATATACACAGCGCATTTGCAGGTCAAACGCGCGCGGGGCCGTTGAAAAATATCCTCGGGCCGGGCGCGCGCACATCGCGCTTTGGCGAAAACTGCGAGCGCCGCAGCGGTAACGCTTTTCATGAGCACGAAACGTTCGCGTGCTTAACGCGCGTCCGCGCGGAGACTTTTTCGCGTCTTCGCACGCCAGCCAAGAAAGAGTGAAAGCGCCGCGCGCAAAGAGCTTTGCGGGTTTGCGCCCGTTTTGCGAAAAAATTTTTCGCTAAGCCGCCGGACTTGCGGGACACGCGCGGCGCCGCGCAGCGTCAAAAAAATCGCCGCCCCGGCCCGGGGCGGCGCTGAAATTTTCAATTCACGCGGAGAGCGCGGTTTTCCGTCCTTGTCACGCGCTTCACTCGCCGCTCTCATCGCTGATATTCTTCAGCACAAAGGCGGCCCACAGCTCAAAAGCGTCTTTGAAGTTCCACGGGTCTTTTCCAGTAAGGGCGCGGATTTTTTTTAATCTGTACTGCAGGCTGTTGCGGTGCATCGACAGTTTCGCCGCCACGGCGCCGCTCGAAAAGGGAGACTCGCACCAGCCGAGGAATGTGTCGCGCATCTCTTCGTAATCGCCGCGGCTCTCAAGGCCGGCGAGCGTCCTCGCGGCAAACTCCTCGCGCTTTCCGGCCGGCAGCATATCGAGCAGAGCCTCGCCGGTCATATCGCGCGCGGAAAAGACTCCGCTTTTTTTGAGCAGCGAGCCGAGCCTCATAGCGTTCCTCGCGGAGCGGAGAGAAAACGCGAGCTCTCGCATATCGTTCGCGGGGAAACCGACGGCAACATCGGCTGTTATCCCCCTGAGCGCGAGAGCCTCCTTGAATTTTTCCGCGGTTTTTTCTACATTCAGCGTCACGTCGTCGTCCGTGCCAAGCCTGTTAGGCGTGACGAAGGCCGTCACGCAGCGGTTTCTCTGCGGGCATACGACGTTGCGCGGATGCGAGAAAGCGCTCCGCAGTTCGCGCACGGCAGTCCGGTAGGCTTGCTCGCCCGAGTCCTCCCTCCACGATTTTATCTCCGCAATCACGACGTTCCTGCAGCGCGAGAGGGTGACTCCGAGTTCCTTGCCCCGCAGATTTATCAGCCTCTCCATGCCCTGCGAGCCGTCGTATGCGGCGACATCCTCGACAAGGTCGCAGAGGGCGCGCTCGCGTATCAGGCTGGACTCGAGGAAAGCCTGCTCGCGCAGCATAATTTCCGCCTGCTTCTGCACCAGCAGGCCGAAGCGCTCCACCTCCTCCGGCGTGCCCGATATCGAGATGGAGCCCATGACCCTGCCGAAAAACCTGATAGGCAGAGTGTAGCCGGGATAGACGCCCTGCATCTTTCTCGCATCCTCGCTGTCTGTGGCAAGAGGCCTGTTCTCCAGCATCACTCTGACAGAGGGCTCGTGGAATGTGCCGATCCTTTTTTTCTCGTTGCTGCCGATTATTATGCCGTTCCCGTCTGTGACAAGAACGCTGCGGCCGATGACCTGGCTTGTGTTTTCCGCTATATCCTGCGCGATCTTCCTGAACATCGGAAAAACACCCCGATAATGCATTCAAGAGCATATTTTGAGAGTTATTATACACTATGATACCCCAAAAATTTTATTCGGCGGCATAGTTCAGAAGTTATTATATATAATATTTATGTTCTTGCGAATAATGAATTATGAATATCGAAAGGGTAAAATACAAGGCGGGAAGCGTGGGCCTCTTTGCTGCCCGCGGCATTCGCCGCGGAGCAGAGACTTATGCCTCAGCTTATCGAAAGGGAGGAATCTGGTATGCGCCTGGAACTGCACAAGGTTCACATAAAAGGGCTCGCCTTCGCGGACACGACGCGCGTGAGCGACGGAGTGCTCTGTGTGAACAAGGCCGAGGCTGAAGCCCTCGTTGCGGAGGACAAAAACTTCAAATCGGTCCACATAGACTTTGCCTGTCCCGGTGAGAGAACAAGAATTATTCCGGTAAAGGACGCGATAGAACCCCGCGTCAAAAAGGGAAAGGGCAATTATTTCCCGGGATTTGCCGCTCCGATGGACAAAGCGGGAGAGGGCGCGACGCTCGTCCTCGACGGGGCTGTCGTCGTCACCTGCGGGCCGATTGTCGCCTTTCAGGAAGGCTTCATCGACATGAGCGGCCCCGCCGCTCCTTACTCGCCCTTCTCCGCGACGTACAACATAGTTCTCTCGGTCGTGCCTGCCGATAATCTTGAAAAACCCATTTACGAGGCGTCGCTCCGCGAGGCGGGACTTAAGCTCGCCGTCTACCTCGCGCGCCGCGCGGACGAAAACGGAGCCGCTGCCGACGAAATCGCGGTATTTGAAAAGGGAGAGGCTTTTGAGGAGACCGCGAAATACCCGGAGCTTCCTAAAATACTCTACGTCTGCATGAACATCACACAGGGACTGCTCCACGACACATATCTCTACGCCGCGGATCTCCGTCCGTCGCTCCCGACGCTCCTGCACCCCAACGAGGTTCTTGACGGCGCGCTGGTTTCCGGAAACTGCGTCGCGAGCTGCGATAAAAACACGACGTGGCACCACTGCCACAACCCGATAGTGCAGGCTCTCTACGCCCGCCACGGCAGCGAGATAAACTTCCTCGGCGTTGTCGCGACGCAGGAAAGCACAACGCTCGCCGGAAAACTGCGCGCGGCGCAGATGAACCTCTCGATAGCGAAGCAGCTCGGCGCCGAAGGCGTCATCGTCTCCGAAGAGGGCTACGGCAATCCCGACACAGACCTCTGCCTCAACGCGAAGAGCTTTGAAAAGGCGGGCATCAAAGCCGTCCTCATCTCCGACGAGTCGGCCGGAACCGACGGCGCGAGCCAGAGCCTTGCCGACTCCACGCCAGAGCTCACCGGATTTGTCTCGACCGGCAACGTCAACGAAATGATCGAAGTTCCCGCCATGGATAAAGTCATCGGCTATCCGGAGTCAATAGCCAACCTCTCGGGCGGCGCGGACGAAAGCCTGCGCCCAGACGGGTCAATGTACGTCGAGCTTCAATCCATCATAGCCTCCACGGCCGAGATAGGCTATAACAAACTCGGCTGCGAGTGGATATAGGAGGTAAATTAAATGACCGTCAGAGTTGTGCATTACATCAACCAGTTCTTCGCCAACATAGGCGGCGAAGAGAAAGCCGACCATCTGCCCGAGGTACGCGAGGGCGCGGTCGGTCCCGGCATCGGACTCAGGCAGGCGTTTGGCGAAGAAGCGGCGATAGTCGCGACTGTAATATGCGGCGACGGTTACTACGGCGAGCACACCGAAGAGGCGCGCGCTGCATGCCTTGAAATGATAAAGGATCAGAAACCGGATCTCTTCATCGCGGGGCCAGCCTTCAACGCGGGACGCTACGGCTTCGCCTGCGGCGACATCGCTGCGGCGGCCGCCGCGGAGCTCGGCATACCGACCGTAACCTCCATGTATCCCGAAAACCCCGGCGTCGAGCTCTACTCAAAGAAAACCTACATCGTTCCATGCGCCGACTCCGCCCGCGGCATGCGCAAAGCTCTTCCCGCGATGGCTAAACTCGGCCTCAAACTCGCCAAAGGCGAGCCAATGGGCCCCGCCCGCGCAGAGGGATACATTCACCGCGGCATACGCAAATCTTTCTTCCACGAAAAGAGCGGAGCCGAGCGCGCGGTGGAAATGCTCCTCAAAAAACTGCGCGGCGAAGAGTTCCGCACCGAGTACGAAATGCCGGTGTTCAAGAAAATCCGTCCGGCAAGCCCCATCGCCGACATCAGACAGGCGACAATCGCGCTCGTCACATCGGGCGGCATAGTGCCGAAAGGCAACCCCGACCGCATCCGAGTCTCCTCCGCGGAGAGCTTCGGCGAATACGACATATCGCGCCTCACTGATATGACGCCGGATAACTACGAGTCAATACACGGCGGTTATGACCGTCAATGGGCCAATATCGACCCTGATGTCGTGGTGCCGATCGACGTGATGCGCGAACTTGAGAAAGAAGGAGCCTTCGGCAGACTCTACGACAAATTCTACACGACGACCGGGACAGGCACGGCTGTCGCGTTCGCCGAGAAATTCGGACGCGAGATAGGCGCGAAGCTCAAAGAAGCGGGCGTTGACGGCGTGATCCTCACCTCCACCTGAGGAACCTGTACCCGGTGCGGAGCATCGATGACAAGAGAAATCGAGGACACAGCCGGTATTCCGGTAGTCCAGATAGCTACGATAGTCCCGATAATGCTCACTGTCGGAAGCAACAGAATAGTTCCGGGCGTGGCGATTCCGCATCCCGTCGGAGAACCGGGCCTCGGCACCGAAGCCGACAAAGCGACGCGCAGAGAGATACTTATGCGCGCCCTCAGGGCTCTGACGACAAAGATAGAAGATCAGACGATTTTCGAGAAAGAGTGACAACCGGATCAAAACGGGCGGCGATGCATACCGCCCGTTTTTCTTTCGCGCACGCGCGTGTGAAAACCGCATAAAGGCGGACAGGCGGCCGGAGTTCCTGCGCGGCCGCGCGGCCGTTCTTCCGCTTTCCGTTATTTGTGATTTTGAACAATTACTTCCATATTGACATGAAGTAAAATATTTTTATCATAAGCGGCGTCATCCGGCACCGCGGAGGTTATGCTGTGACAGAAAGAATATTGCGCGTAGTTACCAACAATCCGTGGATTGAAGGCGGCGAGGCCCTGTCTTGCGAAATAACGGCCGTTGAAGGCACGCCTCTTGCGACGCTCGACAAGACGGAAGAGCTGCTGCAGGAGGGATGGAAACTGGTCTCCGCTCCTCTTCCGCCGAACGTTCCGCTGATGCGCGGTCCCTTCCGTTCGCTGATTATAGAAAAGAACGACCGCCGATACGACAAGGAGGGGCTCATCGCGATAGAGAAGGCGCGCGAGCGTTACAAAATCGAAAGAAACCGTCCGTTTCTGCCCGCGCCAGGCGAGGATTTCGGAATCATGGACAGGCAGATGCTTCTTAAGACTCTTCGTGACGCGATGCTGCCCGCGGCGGAGGGCTGATTGGTCGGTTAAGCGGTTAAAAGTACAAAAATCATTATTGACTTTCACTTCGCGCCTGTGTTAAAAGATGATGTATACGCGACTGGGAGCATATAAAAAAATAAACGGGAGGAACCGCATTATGATTGACCTTACAAAAGAAAATTGCGACGCCGAAGTGCGTCAGGAGACATCAAAGCCGGTCGTGGTGGATTTCTGGGGGCCGCAGTGCGTCCCGTGCATGGCGCTTAAGCCGCGGTACCACGAGCTTGAGCATGAGTTCGGCGATAAAGTGAAGTTCACCGCGGTAGACTGCTCGTGCAACAAAAGAGTCGCGATGAGTTTCCGCGTCATGGGCCTTCCGACCTTCCTCTTCTGGAAGAACGGCGCGGAAGTGAAGCGCCTCTCCAAGGACGAGTGCACGGCTGAGGCTATCAGAGAAGAGATAGCGAAGCTCGCCGCCGAAGCCTGAGCCGCTCGTCGGCGTTCCGACAAGGCGAAAGCCGGACTCGCGTCCGGTTTAGCGATAAATCAGACTGGGAGGTATCTTGTCCATGGGTAAATTAACGGGTAAGAAACTGCTCCTGCTCGGTGAAAGAGACGGCGTCCCGGGGCCCGCGATGGAAGCGTGCCTTAAGGATTCCGGCGCTGAGATAGTTTTCTCGGCAACGGAGTGCTTTGTCTGAACCGCGGCAGGAGCGATGGACTTGCAGAACCAGCAGCGAATCAAAGACGCCGCTGAAAAGTTCGGCGCCGAGAACTGCGTGGTAGTGCTCGGTTCTTCGGACGCGGAAGGCGCGGAAATCTACGCCGAAACCGTGACGAACGGCGATCCGACCTATGCAGGCCCGCTTGCCGGAGTTCCGTTGGGACTCCCCGTATATCACATATTTGACGAGGCTATTCGCGAAGAGTGCGATCCCGCTCAGTGGGAAGAGCAGATTTCTATGATGGAAATGGTGCTTGACCCCGAGGCGCTCGCGGCCGCGGTCAAAGGAATGCGCGACGAATACAGCAAAACAGCACTGTAATCAACCGCCGACAGCGGCAAGAAGCCCCCGTTCGCCGGGGGCTTCTGTTTTTTCTCTTTCGCCGCGCATCCGGCGGCACGAAGACGCGCGCGGTGTTTTCGGGCATTTTCTTATTTTCGTAAAAACTTTACCGGCTGCGTGCGCCGCTTAAATTCCTCGCTCTTTCGGCCACGCCGCGACGAACTGCTGTATTCTCTGGTCTTTCGGCAAGGCGCCGTGGTCGCGCCATGTGTCGAAAAATTCCTCCGCGTTTTCCACGGCGTAGCCGTCGTTGCAGTGGTCGCGCGTGTCGGAGCTGTCCATGAAGATAAGCACGTCGTCGTCTATTCTCTCCGTTCCCATCGTGTCGTAGCCGATCAGCACGCGCCAGTGCGCGCCGAGGCAGATGTTCTCGACCATTATCGGGATTCCCGCGCGCAGTTTCTCAATCGCGTAGCGGCGGAAGCGCTCCGGGCTGCCGAATATAATGCTGTTGCGCACCGGCGCGTAGAAACTCGACTCGACGTTCCAGCCGATTTTTTCAAAGAAGCGGCATATCCCGGATGTCGGCGTGCCGCCTTCGCCCCGCTCGTTCTGCTTCGTTAGAGTTCCGCAGAGTTCGACAAGCCTCTCCTCGTCGTAACATCTCACGCCGAAGTGCCAGAGTACGGTGAGTACGGCGCAGGGGCCGCAGCTGTAACCTTTCGTCTGCTGGTAGGTCGGGTACTGTCCTATTATCGTGAGGCCGCCGCCGCTGTGCATCGAATAGAAGTCGGGAGCCGCGAAGTAGGGCGAGGCGGCATAAGAGGAATGAGCCCCGCAGGCGGCAGCGCTTTTGGGGTCTATCTCTATCCATTCGGGGACAGGGATGCGTCTGGGTCTGTCGTTCATTTAATCCGCGATTGCGCTTAACCTCCTCTTGTCGGCGCGTTCCTGAAGAAGCGCCAAAGCTACGCCGAGTATGTGCGCGTTGTCAATCCACAGAAACGACGCGCTTGCTACGGGCTGTTCCGGCTTCTCCGCCTTTGTGAACACGAGGCTGCCGTTGACTATTCCCCATTTGAGCGCGGGCCATTCAAAGAACTGCGGGTTCTGGCTCCTGAATATTCCTCTCGGCCTGACCGTAATGCCGCGGTCGGTGACCGTGAAGTCGCCGAACGCATAGTCGCCGCCTTTTTTCAGCCCGTCGAGCATTTCCGCCATAAGACGGCGTCCCGCCGCAAGCCAGAAGCGCCGCGTGAGGTGATCGTAAAAATCTTTCTGTTTTGTCTTTATCGTGAATTCCCGCGTGGACGTGCCGAATGTCGCGTGATAGAGGACCCTCGGCAGTATGCCGCCGCGTTTTTTGTCGGCGCCCCAGCGCAGGCGGGTTATCGTCTTGAGCGGGAAAAGCTCGCCGCAGTAGAGGAAACCGGCCGGCGTTATGTCGAGGCTCTTTCTGAAGGGCCACGCGCCGAAGGTGCAGTGAAAGTCTATTTCGTCATGCCAAGAGTTGTTTCCCACGCCTTATTGTTCCTCCGGTGTTTCTTTTATATCGACGCAGCCGATGCCCGATACCGTCACACAGAGCTTTACCGACGGCTCCTTCAGCGATTTTATCATAAACGATGCTGCCGGTGTGAGAGTAAACCACTCTCCGTCGAAAGTATATTCTTTCGCGAGATTCGCCCGTTCAATCGACACGCGGTCGCTTTCGTACGATTCAACGGAAAGATTTTTTGATCCGCCGAACCGTTGAAGCTCCAGCGTGAGATTGCGCGTTCCGTCGTCCGCCGCGGTGATTTTGAAATCTTCGCCTTCTCGCGCTGCGAAGGCCATCTTCGAACTGAGTCACGACCCGATCGCTTCGGCCTTGCTCCCTACGACCGCGCGCCCGTCCTGCCCCGCGGGGAACGCGAGGGCGAAGGCTCCCGCAAGCAGACAGATAATCCCCGCGGCGCAGAGCGTTTCTGCCAGCGTGAAGGCACGGCGCCTTTCGCTCAATCTTCCCCCGCTATGCCTTTCACCCATAAATAAAACGGGTGTTCTGATTTATACAGTTTGCCAGACCCGTCGGTGCAGCCGTGCTTCGTCCAGCCTTCGGCAAGCAGCCTGCCGCTTTCGGCGAGCGTCACGCGGTATTCGAACTTTACGCTGTGGCATTTGATTTCCGTTATCCGCGCCCATAAGTCTACCTTGTTGTCGTAACGAGCCGGACTTTTGTAGCGGCAGTATGCCTCGACGACCGGAAGGTTCAGCCCGTCCGCCTCCCACGCCGTGTAGGGGCGCCCCCATTTGCGGCACAGCTCTGTGCGCGCTATTTCAAACCAATCGAGATAGTTGGCGTTGTAGACTATTTTCATCTGATCCGTCTCGCTGTACCGGACTCTTATCGAAGCAGCGAGAGTGTATCCGTTCATGTCCAGTCTCCTTTTTCGCGCGTCGCGCCCGCTTTGTATGTATCGCGCCGTAAGAGGCGACGCGCCCCGCAAGGCGCGGCCGCCGCCGCGCGCTATTCAATCCAGTTTATCTTCGGCTCCTTGCGCGGCGCGAACTGGCGCGCCGGACGCAAGGCTGGGTAGCCCATCATCTGGGCGCCGCAGACGTGCTCATCCTCGCCGACGCCAAGGTACTCGCGCAATCCTTTGAAACTGCGTATCGCCGTGGTGAGGTAGCCGCCCCAGCAGCAGCCCACGCCCGCCGCGTGCGCGGCGAGCTCCAGATATGTCAGAGCGATTGCGCCGTCCTCCGGCCAGCCGTAGGACCCGGGCACGACCGCCACGGCGATGTGAGGGGCGCCGCGAAGCAGTCTGTCGTCGCCCTCCTTCGCTTTCGCTATCATTCCGGCTCCGAGTATCGCCAAGCGGCTTGTCGGGTCTTTGAATATCTCCTCGCGAAACCAGCAGAGGATCAGATTTGTAACTTCTTTGGTCTTTTCGGGCGAAAGCGTCACAATCCAGCGCACATTCTGGCTGTTGACCGCAGTCGGCGCCTGGCGCGCCGCGTCGAAGAGCTTTTCGAATGTTTCGCGTGGAAGCGGCTCTTTCCGGAAGAACCTAACGCTGCGGCGCGTCTTTATGAGATTGAGCCCCTCCTCCTCGTCCGGCAGTTTAATGCTCTCCGCGCTCACAAGCTCCGAGTCTTTAATGAAAGAATGCTTGTTCGCGCGGCGCGGGCAGAGCAGAACGCACTGGCCGCAGGCGATGCACCTTCCCGCGCGTTTTTCGTCGACTTCCGGGAAACCCAGCCCGTCCGTGCTGACGAGCCCCGCCGGGCAGGCTTTCAGACATATTCCGCATTTCACGCATTTCTCAGTATTTACCGTAAGAATACTCATTGTCAATCACTCCTGTACAATCGCAGAATCCGACCCCGCGCCATAATTTTAGCACTCGCGGGAAAAGCCGTGTTACAAACGCCCGCCCGAGGCGCGGCAACTTTCGCGCTTTTACGCTATAATCTTTGCCGGAGCTGTAACAGCTGACAAAGGAGGCAATTAAATGAAAGGCAAAGCAATAATCGCGGCAATGATGCTCGCGCTTCTCTTCGCGGGAACGGCGAGGGCGGCGCAAAGCGCCGGCGCGCCGGAGGAAGCGCTCGCGGCGTCCGCCGCGCTCGCGGTCAACAGATTCACATTCGACATCTACAAGGCCGTCGCGTCGGACGCGCCGGGACAGAACGTATTCCTCTCGCCGTACAGCGTTTCTTCGGCGCTCGCTATGACCTACGCGGGCGCCCGCGGCAGGACGGCCGAGGAGATGGCTCTCGTGCTCCACTTCACGCCGGAGATTCACAAGGCTATGGGCGCGTTAATCGGCTCGATAAACTCCGTGCCGGAGGAGAGCGCCACGGTAAGAACGGCAAACGCCATATGGCCCGCCGCCGGCGAAAAAATCCTTCCGGACTTTTATATGCTGGCGCGACTCGATTACCGCTCCGCCCTCAAACAGCTTGACTACGCGGGACATCCCGAAGAATCCCGCGACACGATCAACAGATGGGTGGAGGAGCGGACAAACGGGAAAATAACCGACATCCTTCCGGGCGGCGCGATAACGAAAGACACAAAGACAGTGCTTACCAACGCCGTCTACTTCAAAGCGGAGTGGCAGGAAAGATTCAAAAAGACCGATACCGCGCCCCGGCCGTTCTTTACAGGCGCGGCGGAATCTGTCAGCGTCCCGACGATGACCCGTCTCTCAAGCGAACTGAACTACGCGAAGGTCGGGGACGCCGAGATGATAGAGATGCCTTACAAGGGCGGGCGCTTCTCGATGCTCGTCCTGCTGCCGGACAAAGAGTCCTCCGTCGAGGCGCTCGGCGAGAGGCTGAACGCGGAAACTTTGGACGAATGGCTCGCCGCCATGGAGCCTGCCGAAGTCGAGATATTCCTGCCAAGGTTCAGGCAGGAGGGCGCTTACGATTTAAGCCGGACTCTCGCGCGGCTCGGGATGCCTCTCGCCTTTGACGCGGCGGCGGATTTTTCCGGCATCAACGGAGCGGGCGGCATCTCGATAAGCGGGGTCATGCACAAGACCTTCGCGGAAGTGACGGAAGAGGGCACGGAGGCGGCAGCGGCTACCGCCGTCGCGCTTATGCGCGCCTCGCTGCCCCCGCGCGGCGAAAAAATCGTATTCCGCGCTGACAGGCCCTTCATATATATCATCCGCGACAACGAAAGCGGCGCGGCGCTCTTCATAGGAAGGCTCTCAAGACCCTGACGCAGGAACATAAAAAAGGCGCGGCTTCCGCCGCGCTTTTTTTATCCTTAAACCTGCTCTTTACGCCGCGCGCTCCGGCTTGCCACTTTCGCGCGAAATCAGAACTTCTACGCCTCGTCCGCCTCGTCGTCCCGCGTCTGAAAATCTCCTTTTTCAACAGGGAGTTCCTGGACTTTCTTCAGATCGCGGTTGATGGCGCGGGTGCGCGATCCGGCTTTGTCAAGTTCGCTGCGGGCCTCGTCTATTTTTTTGCGCGTCTTGTCGAGCACTGCGCCGAATGTCTCAAATTCCGTCTTGACCTTGCCGAGCAGCGTCCATACCTCGCTTGACCGCTTCTCTATGGCCAGCGTGCGGAAGCCCATCTGCAGGCTGTTGAGCAGAGCGCAAATCGTCGTCGGCCCGGCCGGAACCACGCGGTATTCGCGCGCGAGGCTCTCGCAGAGGCCGTCGAGCCGCAGCACCTCGGCGTACAGCCCCTCGACGGGCAGATAAAGTATCCCGAAGTCCGTCGTGTGCGGCGGGTCTATGTATTTGTCGCGTATATCCTTCGCCTCGCCGGTCACGCGCGTCCGCAGTTTCTTCTGCGCCTCGGCGATTTCCAAGGCGTCGCCGCGCTCTGAGGCCGACACTATGCTCTGATAGTCCTCCATCGGGAATTTGGAGTCGATCGGCAGATAGACGGCCTTTCCGTCCTCGCCTCCCGGGAGCGCTATCGCGAACTCGACACGCTGTCCGCTTCCCGGTTTCGTCTCGACGTTCTCCGCGTACTGCTCTTTCGTGAGAATCTGTTCAAGAAGCGCTCGCAGCTGCATCTCGCCCCACGTTCCGCGCGTTTTGACGTTCGTCAGGACTTTTTTCAGGTCGCCCACGCCCGAGGCGAGGGCGCGCATCTCGCCAAGCCCGCTTTGAACCGCGTTCAGATTTTCCGAAACTTTGGAGAAGGCGTCGCCCAGCCTCTTTTCGAGCGTCGCCTGAAGTTTTTCGTCAACAGTCGCGCGCATGGCCTCCAGCTTTTTCTCGTTGCCTTCCTGTAGCTCGCCCAGTTTTTTTTCTACAATCCCGCGCACGGCCTCCAGTTTTTCCTCGTTAAGGCGGCTTATGCCGGTAAGCTGGTTTGAGAAAGAGCCGAGGCTTTCCGTCTGGTTTTTGCTTATCTCCTTTATCAGCGAACTCTGCGACTCGCCCTGTTCCCTAAACTGCTTTTTGAAATCCTCAAATCTCGCGTACAAGTTATTGGCCTGCTCCGCGCGTCCGGCGGCCGCGTTTTCGTTCTGCTCGCGCCGCATCGCGGTCAGGTTTTTATCGATGGTCTCCTCTGCGTCGCCAAGCCTCGCTTCCACGCTTTGAAGGCGCGAAAGCAATTCGCGCGCGGTCTGCTCCATAGCTCCCGCGCTCTCGCGAAAACGCGACAGCGAAAACGCCGCGTACAGGCAGAATAGCGCCGCCGCGAGCGCGGCTCCGACAAAAATGGGCATAGGACAAACACCTCCGTCTAATTGCCCATATT
>CAYVEQ010000005.1:0-4079 GCA_964450835.1 uncultured Synergistaceae bacterium | reverse complement strand
CAAAGCCGCGTGTTGCCCCGCCCGGACACGCGGCGCTGTCAATTTTTTTGAGAAAAGTTAAGAAATTTCTTTATCCGGGGGGCGAATCGGCCTGTTTTTTGACGAAAGCCCCGCGGGGGAGAAAACCCCACAAAAAAGAAGTGATACGGACGAAAACGGACATCGTAAGGGAGAAACCGGATGCCGTTATCCGTATCACATCAAAAAACAACCTGCGCGCTGTTTTGAAGAAACTATTCAGAAAGCACCGTTATTTTTGAGCCGCGCCGGACAATAATCCGATTTTTTCAAGCCAGTCCGAGACATTCGCGTCTGCTGCCTTTTGTTCGTTCTGCGCCTCGCGGCCCCGGACGGCAATCCCGTCTAATACCGCCGCGCCAGGGCAGGCCCTTTCAATGCTGCTCTTCGTCCCCGACAGGCCGCTTCCCTCATGAGTGCAGAACGGGATAACCGTCTTGCCGGAAAAGTCGTACTTTTCAAGGAAGGTGTAGACCGCCATCGGCAAATCGCCGCACCAAATCGGGTAGCCGATGAAAACAGTATCGTATGAGGACAGGTCCTCGGGCGGGTTAAGAATTTCCGGACGGGCATTACCGGCCCGTTCCCGCTTTGCCGCGTCAACACATTTGTCGTAGGCGTCCGGATAGGGATTCGCCGGGGCAATCTCGAACAAATCCCCGCCGGTTTTTTCGGCAATCATATCCGCGATAATGTGCGTGCTGCCTTTTTTAACCACGCCGACGGCGTAATTCTCTCCGGTACGGGAGAAGTAAGCGACGAGAATATGTCCGGTCGAATCCAAGCTTTCCCCCTTATTGCCGCCTGCGCCGGCGGCAAGCGGAAAAACCGGCAGAAGCAGTGCCAGGAGCAGCAAAAGCCGCATTGTTTTTCGTGTCAGCGCCATAATAAAACTCATCCTTTCATTGTTATTTCTTTTTGACGTCCGACCCGCCGAACACGCCGGAAACAGGAATCGCGTCAAGCCTCGAGTCAATCTCGGCCACTTCTTCGGCAGTCATCGCAATCCGGCTCGCCCGGAAATTTTCCCTGATACGTTCCGCTTTGCGCGAGCCGGGAATCGGCACGATATACGGTTTCTTGCACAGCATCCAAGCGAGGGAAATCTGCGCGGGCGTCGCGTTTTTCCCGGCCGCAAGCGTGCGTATAAGATTCAGCAGTCCGAGATTGGCGTTATAGTTGTCCTCCCTGTATTGAGGCATGATGTTCCTGTAGTCTCCTTCTTCAAATTTCTCCCCCTTCTTAAAAGTATCTGTCAGAAAACCGTTTGCAAGCGGACTGAAGGCGACAAAGCCGACACCCAGTTCTTCCAGTACTGGAAACAGTTTTTCATGCCACCGCGCCATCATTGAAAGGCGGTTCTGTATACAGGTAACGGGACAGACGGCATGAGCGCGGCGCAGATATTTTTCATCGGTTTCCGAAATGCCCCAATGCAGTATTTTCCCCTCTTTCATGAGATCGGACATGACGCCGGCGACTTCTTCCGGCTCAACCTCCGGGTCAATACGGTGCTGATAATACAGATCCACATAGTCTGTCCCAAGCCGTTTCAGACTTCCTTCAACGGATTTCCGTACAGCTGCCGGTCTTGAGTCCGTCAACAGTCCGTCATCGGAAATCGCAACGCCGAATTTTGTCGCAATCTTCACTTTTTCCCGATACGGTTTCAGCGCTCTGCCGACCAGATCTTCATTGAACGCGATACTTCCGTCCGCTCTGCTGCCGGTATAGCATTCCGCTGTATCAAAGAAGGTATATCCCATCTCTGCGGCCTCAGCGACTGTTTTGGCGGCTTCGCTTTCTTCCAGCGCTTTTCCGTAGGCGTGGGTAAACCCCATACAGCCGAGGCCGACGGCTGAAACTTCCAGATCTTTGCCTAAAACTCTGTTTTGCATTATCTTTCCCTCCGCCGTAAATTTCGGGCCGCTACCGGACACCTTTAAGGAGGGCGGCCTGCCTTAACCGCGCTGCACTGCTTTTTTAGCCCACGACGCCACTGCCGCTTCAGATTCAGCCGCGTCCGCACCGTGAACAGGAAGTCCTTTGCCGAAGGAAGCTCCTTTGCATATTTTCTTCAGATCCCGCTCGCAGGAACCAAGGCCGCTTCCCTCGTGGGTCATAACCGGGATCACTTTTTTACCGCTGAAATCAAGCCTTTCAAGCTGCGTGAACACCGCCATCGGGAATGTCCCCCACCAGCATGGTCCGCATACAAAGATATTGCTGTACTCAGCGATACTTTCAAGACAGCGCTTTAACTCCGGCCTTGCCCCGGCGCGTAATTCAGCCATAGCCTCTTTTGTGCAGGCATTGTAATTGGCCGAATATTCCTTTACTGTTTCGATTTTAAAAATATCCCCTCCGACGGCCTTGCCGATAAACTCCGCAACAATTTCCGTGTTGCCTTTGGCAATGCTTCTCACGCTTCCGTTCCAGTAGTTTTCTCCATTCCGCGAATAGTAGATGATTAAATTTTTGGTCACTGTGGGTTCCTCTTATTAAAACTCCCCTGTTTTTATGTGCGGTACATATGGCTTCTCGAGAGCTTTTATAATATCATCCGGTAATTTGATATTGAGCGCTGATACTGCTTCTTCAACGTGTTCTGCCGAAGTTGTCCCGACAATTGGTGACGTAATAAAAGGCTTAGATAATATCCATGCTAAAGATACCTGTGCCATTGAGTAACCTAATTCTTTTGAAATTTTTTCCAGATTATCAACAACAACTTTGTCCTGTGCGTCTGTCGCACCCCACACCATCGGTGAAACCATGTCGACTCTATTTCTGGCGGTAGCCTTACCCCAAGTATGGGCGCATCTTCCGCCTGCGAGCGGGCTCCAAGGTATAACCGCAATTTTTCTGTCCTGACAAAGCGGAATCATTTCACGCTCTTCTTCTCTATAAATCAAGTTATATTGGTTTTGCATAGAAACAAACTTTGTCCAGTTGCGTTTCTCCGCGATATTGTTTAAACGCTCAAACTCCCAGGCAAACATAGTGCAGGCCCCGATGTATCTTGCCTTTCCTGATTTTACGACATCGTGCAGTGCCTCCATAATCTCTTCCCAGTTTGTTTCGTGGTCAAGCCTATGGATTTGGTATAAATCAACATAATCAAGACCTAATCTCTTTAAAGAATGGTCGATTTCCGCCATGATGTTTTTTCTTGAAGAACCTGCACCGTTGGGCCGGCCTTCACGCATCGCAAAATGCACTTTCGTCGCCACAACGATTTCGTCCCGGTTAAGCCCGAAATCTTTAATCAAACGTCCTGTAATTTCTTCGCTGGTTCCTAATTGATAAACATTCGCAGTATCAAAATAATTAATTCCCGATTCAATTGCTTTCCTGAAAATCGGTTTCGCATCGTTATAGTCTTTGGCCCATGGGAAAACGCCGTTTTCTGAACCAGGCTTTCCAAAACTCATGCAGCCTAAGCAAATTCTTGAAACATCAACCCCGGTATTGCCTAATTTTACATATTGCATAATCAATACTCCTTTTTATTTAACCATGGCAGTATGATAAACAGCGATATGTTCCCGCAGTTTACTTATCCTTATCTGCGCTTTTGGTGCGAGATTGCTTATTATTCGTGAATGTCGGTAGAAGCGGCAAGTTCCGTCTGTGTTTCGTAATCCGCGACACGCTCTTTCAGCCGTTTGAGGGTCGCGGACAGCGCCTGCGAGCCAAGCACCATGCGCAGCGGAGCCGGATTTTTATCGGCGCTTTCAATTATCCGACGCGCCATTTTCGCAGGATCTCCGGGAGCCAGCCCGTTAGACGCGTCCAGCATTTTGAGGAAGCCGTGGCAGCTTTCATATTCCGGCATCAGCTTCGCCACCTTTGCGCTGCCGTAACGGAACTCCGTCCTCGCGCCGCCGGGCTCAACGATAGTAACGCCGATGCCGAACTGCTCCACTTCCTGCGCCACGGATTCACAGAAGCCCTCAATGCCGAACTTTGTGGCATGGTACATGGAATTTGCCGCGTACGCCACCTGTCCGCCGTAGCTGGAAATCTGAATGATGCGTCCGCCGCCCTGCCTGCGCATA
>CAYVEQ010000004.1:53054-63294 GCA_964450835.1 uncultured Synergistaceae bacterium | reverse complement strand
TAAGACGGCTGACAGACTGCTTCATCAGTAAAGCAAAACGCGCGGGAGGGCTGTCAAAGCCCCTCCTGCGCGTTTTATGCGCTTCACGCGGATTACCGCGGTATTCTTATTGCGGAGCCGCCAAACGTTCAGCCGCGGCTTGGGTCAATATTCATTGTGAGGGAAGGTACGGCGATGAACCTCCCGTCCGCGAAATCGATCTTGATATCGGCCGCGTCCGACGCGAGCGCAGCGCGCACTATCTCTTCTATTGCGTCGTGCATGTCGCTCCAGGCCGTCTCAGCACCGAGGAGTTCAATGACGCGAGCTTCGGCGGACCCGGATAACGACATCTGCCCGCCGCATCCGCATTCTTTCGCGCCGTCGGCGAGCTTCGGCAGGAAGACGCTCCCGTATATCTTATTTCTTTTCGCTCCGTCCGGAGCGCCGACCGCTATGATCTCCTCTTTGTCAGCGCCCATGGCCTCAAGCGCCGCCGCAGTTTCGCCGTCTATCCGAAGCGTACCTCCTCCCGCGTCGTTCCCGAAGCCGAGGACGCGCGCCGCTTCTATTTTTCCGCGGCACAGGAAGAAGACGTGAGCTCGGCTGTAACTCGCATTCCTGCCGCTTCCGTCCTTCAATTCCTTCAATTCGCCGGAGCGCAAAACCTCGTTCAGCCGGCCCAGGATCACAAGAGGCGTCGTGCTGCTTATTTCTGTGAAAATCACGGCAGCCTGCGGGTTTTTCAGAACGTATTTCGTGTAAGGGTCGGAGTTGTCGATGCGAGATACGTCGACAGTGTAAACGGCCCCTTTGCCGACGCATCCCAGCCTGTTGACCGTCGCTTTCGCGATGTCCGTCATCAACTGCAAATCTTCTCCGCAAAGGATCGTAGACGAGAGCGGCCCGCTCTCTCTGAGGTTTCTGGTCTGCGCCCTGCTCACGCTTTCCGCGATTTTACCGCACGCATTTTCCCAGCCGGGAAATTTTTCCGCTAAAAAATCCGACAGTCCTTTGAGATTTTTCTTTACGTCCGCGGAGAGAAAGTCCTTCGCCACGCCAATGCGCTCTGAAATAATCCCGCATACAATATCTTTCGTGACGACGCCTTTGCCCCGGTGATTCTTCTCCCACGCGACTGCATTGTCAAGCAGCGAGAGCGATTTATCGGGGTTGTTTCTGTCGGGGATATAGCGTATGCCAAGCTCTACTAACGAGTTCAGAGCTTCATCTTCGACGGTGACTTCAGGATAACGCCTCTCCGCGACGTACCGCAGTATCTCGCACGTCTTGCCGGCATCCGGCTCGCTGTGCAGCACCTCTTCAAAACGGCGTCTGAAGGCGGGGTCGCGCGCGATAAAAGCTTTGTACTCGTCGGTCGTCGTCGCAATAATCACCTGCACCTTATCGTCCGTCAGATAAGGCTTCAGGATATTGGCGAGGCTGTTGCTTTCGCCGAACTCACAGAGGCGGTGCCCTTCGTCAAAGAATAATATTATCCTTTCGCGCTCCGCCTCTTTCATCAGGTTCGCCATGCGCTCGCCCTTTTCGGCGATGCTGTACGATTCGCGCAGCAAAGAATCTATGTTTATCTCAACGATGCGCCGTCCGGTCAGCGCGGGATACTTCCCGGCCGCGACCTCCGCCGCGAGAGCGGAGACGAGAGCAGTCTTTCCCGTTCCGGCCTTCCCCGTGATCGCCACGTTGTTATGATCGCGCGACGACAGAATAGTGGCTATCTGATCAAGCTTTCCTTCGTCCGTGCGGATCTCGGATTTTATGTTCTTCTTATCAGTCAGCTCTCTGCCGCAGAATTTGCAAATCGGCGGAAGCCCGCGTCCGCTCTGCGCACCAGTCGCGTTCGCCCTGTCAATTGAAACCGTCATTTCAAAATCCTCCTTTTGATGTTGTCGTTCCATATGCCAATTCCGCCATTACCCGCAAGCGCCGTTTTAATCGTCATCGTCATCGTCATCGTCATCACCCGTCCAAAGATCGCCGTCTGAATCGCCGTCTTCTTCGCCTCCTTCATCGTCTTTCGTTTCATCATCTTCAGTGAGCGCCTGCATTTTCTCAAAAATTTTGCATTTCAGCGCCGCCGTTTTCTCGCGTTCCAATGCCTCCGCCTCAAGTCGCGCCTTCATCTTCTCAAACCACGAACCGGCGGACGATCCGGAGCGGGTCGCGGGTTTGCGCACGGCGGGCGCGCCGTCCGAATCAACGGCCCGCGGAATATACTCATACTGTATTTCTCCGCCGCGCTCTATCGCCGCGAGGCCGTCGCCGCCTAAGACGCTCACGTCGTACATCAGATTCATCGCGGCTGTGCGGTGTTTAAACAGTTTCTTGATAAATCCGCTGTCGCTCTTATGCCAGATGACGTTTTGACCGGTAAGTTCGGCGAGTTTGTCTATCCAGTCTTCAGCGCTTATATCGGTGAGCCGTGCGCCGCGGGCGAAATCCTCAACGCCCGTTATCAGCCTGAACGAGTTCGGAAAATTATCTTTCAGTTTGCACAGCCCTCCGAATATATCCCACGCCGCAATGTCTGAGATTAAGCAGGCAAATCTCTTGTTCGCGGAGTCCGCCGCAGCGCAGCAGCCCATAAGAGTCATGAGCGCGAGAATGGACGAAAATTTTCTGTCCGCCCCTCCGGCAACAAATAATATTTTTCCGTCTTCGCCGCATTCGCCGTCAATAAAGGCGCGGAGATCCAAAGATTTGAATTTGTCGTAGATATCCGCCTTCTTGGCGATTTTATTGTTAAATTGCCAGAAAGCGCCGCCGAAAGCCACGGCTGTGCCAAAAACACAGCCGGCGGTATTGCCGCTTGACGATTTCGTGTACAAAGCAAGCGTTTCAGAGAAGGGGATCGCGTCGCCGCTGTGCTGCTCCCTCAGCTCATTGCTAAAGTTTTTTTCAAACTCTGTTAAAGATCCCACTTGCCACTCTCGCAGAGAATTGGAGATGTCTCCCCAGCGCACGGTCTCTTTCTCTCTTTTTGATACAATATTACGCATCAGAGAGTAAAGAAAACCGTGCGCGCCGGCAAAGCGCAGCGCAAAATTATTTTCTCCGCCTTTATTTATCGCATCCAGGCCGGCCAGGATGAGACCGTATTCAGAATACTCGGCCATAAGCTGCCTTGCGCTCTGAGTCCAGAACTCGTCGTTGCTGCCTTTGCTCTGTTTATCCGTCATGATTAAATCGACGATTAGCTCCGCGCTCGCCCGCGGACTTTCTTCGTAACAGCCGTGGCGCAGAAGAGGAGTGTAAAAATCCGGAACATAACTGCCGATGCTTGAGAAATCAACGAGCAGTCCTTTGCCGCCGGAACGCTCGTATAAACTTCCGTCAAAGTCAAGCACTACAACAGGCTCCAGTTTATCCGCAACCTTCCACATATCCATAACGCACCGGACCGTATTGCGAGTCTCATCCCTGTCGCCCAGCAGCAGCGCTCCGTTCTCAATATCGCGCTCAGAAAAATTCGAGGCCCATTCCGTCATAACGCAGTCTCCTTTCGTCTCTTCAGTTCGCGCGCTCCGCACATCCGCGCCGCACCGCGCCGTCGTGTGCGTTTCGCCGTTCTTCCATTCCGCCTTTCCGTTTTCAATCTCGCGCTCGCGTTCAAAAAAATTTCTAACCTGTTCAGTCATTACACAATCTCCTTTCGTCTGTTCAGTACGCGCGCTTCGTTCCCAAAGAGCGCCGCTTCCGTTACGCGTATATGATGACAGAAACGCATAGAGCTAAACAAGCATATTTTCAGTTGCATTCAAAACACACTAAGAACCGCTCGGCTTTCGCGCTCCGATTTCGCGGCGAAGTTTTGGCAATAAAAAAATTTACTTACGCACAGTTGTTTTATAAAGAAAGTTATACAGTGGAAAGGAACAAAGGACAGGCCGCCGAACTTTATGCGACGGCCAAACAAAAAGGCGCCGCCGAAGACGTGGCAGTATTTCAGGCTAAATACGACAAAGCGATGACGCAGGCCGGATACGTACGCTACGGCGTAAAAGACGCGACCGGCACGCTCGCGCTCGCGGCGATCGCCGGAATTCCCGCGCTTCGCCCCAAGCCGTTTGACGAAGAAACAAACCAGCCCCACGAACTACGCGCGCTTTTCGACTGTCTTACGGCGCGGTATGGAACGCCCGAGCTGATCAGAGGCAAATTAGGCTCTCCGCAGGACGTAAAAACGGAAAAAATCTCGTCGGGAAAAGAAATATTTATCCGTTTGATATACGGTTTTTCCCCCACATCGCGGGCGGCGGAGATTTTTCAAGGGCTTTGCAAAAACAAAGGAGAGCGCGCGTCCTCCTTTGTTTTGTTCTCAAAATCTCTCGCGCGGCTTGCCTTTCGCACGGTGTCTCCGCGCGGAAAGCATAAGTGTAAACAAATCTCTTTCCTTTGATTGCAATCGAAGCCTGCCTTTATATATGATATCGGCATGCCGGCAGACCGTGGATAGAAAAATACTTGAGTTGCCCGCTCATATATATAGATTTGCTTAACGACCTGCTCGTGAAGTACCGGCCAGACACTCTCCGCATAAACAGCAGACTTCAAATTCTGCGCTACGATACTTAACGCCTGTAAAGATGGGACAGCCGCCCAAACGCACGCAGGAAGAGTTAAAGGTTTATTTCGGCTCGTACGAATCCGCGCCTCCCCTTCTGACGCGGATCATCGCGGTAGGAGTCTGCGGTCATGCCGCCGCGATAGAGCTCCCCGACGGGTACGACTTTGGCCAGGATTTAACAGCGATGATAGCGGCGAGGGACGTTTCCACTATTTCACGCAATCTAAGCGCGATGGAGGCAAAGCCGCGGCGCGAAGAGCCGGATAAATGCAGAACGGAAAAGCGCCAGAGGAACTTCGCTTTCCTGTATTCGGCGGACGTCTTACCCCTGATACAAAAATACTAACGCGCATATGTATATAGAAGCCAGAATATGCAGGCCTTCGCACCGCAGGCCGCTGCCAGCCGATTTATTATAAATTCATGGCCTCAAAGATACGATGCGCGCCGCAGCGAAAAAATATTTCCGCCTTTGGATAGAAGCCGTCGCGCGCGAAAAGCCACCGCCCGAGCGATTCAGCTTTTCTGTTCTTTCATCAGCTTCGCGCGCCTGTCTTCAAAGAGTGAGATGGGGTCTGCTTCGATTTCGTTGAGGAAGTCTTCTATATTGTACAAGACGGTCTGCTTATAGCGCGGCTCTCCGGAGTCATCTACACGCATAAGTCTGCTTGGCCCGCGGTACAGGATCGTCTTTGCTGCGATTTTTCCTTTTAGTCGAGATTCAAGCAAGCGTCCGATATGCTCGTCGTCAAGAGAGCTGCCGTAAGTTTTTTCTGAATTTTTATTAAAGCGGACTTCAAACAAACGGTACTCGCACGTGCGTTTGTCGAATAAGACCGCGTCTATCTCTTCCGCGGCGGAGTCTGCTGCGCTGCAAATCAGTTTATAGGCTTCATACCGTCCTCCGTTTTCTTTCAGCCGCTCCTTTTCATTTAAGTCGGCTATTATATCTGTCGCCTCCAAGAGGACGACATCTTTCAGGATTTTTTCTTTAAGCTCTCTCCAGACCGCGCCGCAAAGTTTACGGAGAGCGTCTTCTTGCTTCGCTATGCCCTGATACGCGGGGTTCAGCCGATAGCTCACGGTTACCAAATCCACGTGTTTTTTGATATACAGGTACCGCTTTTCTTCGACGGTTCTGAGCAGCGTTCTGCCTATTCCGCATCTCAGTCCGGGCTGCCTGAATATTATGCGCCGGCTTTTCCGTGGTGCAGAAACGTCTTCCGCGTCCGTCCATTCTACGTCGCTGACCTTTCCTATAAGTCCGATCGCGTCAAGGCATTCAAGTATCTCAGCCATATCCGCTTTGGTTATATACTTGTCTATCTTTGAGTTTATCTCAAGGCATTCCAAATATTCTTCTACTAAAGATTTCAGCAGCCCTTCGTACGGCCTTATGGCTCTGCCAGTTTCTCCCGGCGGCAAAGAGCCGCTTTGCGGAATGAATTTCGCGAAGAGCGGCAGATACTGCGGCGCCATTTCCCGCAGACTGTCCAGCACCGGCCGTTCGTTCATATATGCGACAACTCTGCTTACGGCGTTTGTAAACAGACCTTCTTCGCGCAGCCTTTCGGCGCGATTGAAATCAGGCGGAAGATCTTTGTTGCGCCGGAAGGTTTTGGAAATGTTTAATGAAAACGCCCTGCGCATAAACGCGCCCAGCATTTCCGAAGACGCGAAAGGAGAACCGGCCAGGCGGGTATCATCGTCTGAATATTTATGTAGCAGAGATCCTCCGTACCTTATATATTTTTTAACGTCGTTGAATTTCAGCAGCCTGCTGAACTCGTGAAAGTTGGTGCGGGAAGTGTTCAGCATCTTCTGGCGCCCGCGGAGGCCGTACCTGTCCGCCAGTATAAAGCCGAAAGAATCTGAGCCTGTCAGAACAACCTTCTTGCGCGCCATGCCCGGAATATTTTCAAAGACGGAGCCGCAGGCCGTCACAAAATCATCCAGGCCGGTAATTTCGTCAATGAAAAAATACTCGTACCCTTCGCCGTCAAGCTCGCGGATTTCTTCTTCAAGCTGCGCCAGCGTGTCGGCCTCGGACAGGATCATGAGGCACGTCTTATCAAGCTCCTCCCGCGTCATTTCGTTTATCGCCTGCGCCATCATCGTCGTGTTGCCCATGCCGATGAAGCCGACAAGCGAGAGAACTTTGCCGTCGGCCGGGCTGCGGAGATACTTTTGAATCTGCGCGCAGCAGCCGCGCTTCTCATCATAATCGGCGCATGCGGCATAATCTTTCAGCCGTTTTCCCGTAAACACATGAATTGCGGACATAAAAATTCACCGTCTTCATTGTTTGAAAATATTTTATAAGAGTGTATAAAGGAAACGGCCGTAGAACTTTTCTCCGGCCGCATTCCGCGCCGCTGTGAGGCAGTCTTAAAGTACGAGCGGCAAGCTCGGCGTTTAATTTTTAAACGTGTACGCGGCCTCCATTTTTCCAGTCCATACGTTGTCGGAGAACAGATACTGCATCCTTTCAAGGACATAGAGAGCTTCGTCTTTCATGTCAAGATATGTACACGCCTGCCCGTATCTGTAATAGTTTTCTTCCCGGTAAGGCGCGGGCAGCATGGCCTGTCTATATTCCTCAAGCAACTTCTCGTGTTCGTTCTCCGCGTCGTATATCTTCCCGCTCATGAAGCAGACGCGAGGCTCCTCCGTCCATACGCGCATCGCTTCTTTCACGTAGTCGTGCGCCGTTTTATAATCTCTGCGCTCCATAGCTTTTTCGGCGCTGGCTAACAACTCCTCAAGCCTCGGGCAGTTTACGACGCCCTCCATCTGAGTCCTCTCTGAAATCTCCGACTACCGTGCCGTCTCTTACATGGAACACGCTAATGCCGGCACCTCGTTTTACTCCGTCCATGCTCTGACGGAATTGTTTGTCCTTTTGTCTTTGTACCACATAAAAGCCGTTTAAGCAATCGCTATATAATCGCAGTTTATCGGCAGAATTTCCGCACACCGCAAAACGCCGCTCCGCGCAAATTTGACGGACAAAGCGCGCTGCGTCCGGCCACGCGAAAAGCGCAGCGCGCCCGCAGACAACTCCGCAAAGCGACAGCTTTTCATTCTCGGGGAAGAAAAAAATGAAAAAGTGATTGTTCAGCGGCCTGTCTGTATGCCGTTATATAGGCGGGGCTTGGCGCCGTCGGCGAATCCGCAATGCTCGATTAGATGCAATTGAAATTAAATCGGGTATGCGCAATAATCAGAGGCAGACGAAAAATTTGAACCGGGAGGCGACGAAGATGACCGAGTTGTCAGATCATACTAAAAAAATGCTGGACGATACACTTATAAGATATCGCGAGGAAGAGAAGCGTATAAACGACAGGGTGGCGGGCTTCTGCAAAAAGTACCATTTAATACCGTCCCCTGTCGCTGCCGGATTCAGCGATGTCGTGTGGAAGGCTTTCTGCGAAAGGTATAATTTAGTACGATCCCGTGTCCTTGCCGGACACTGCGATGTCTGGGAGACGGCCTTCCTTAAAAATTTCCATTTAATACAGTTTACTAAACCGGACAAACGGGTTCAGCTCAGCCAGACAATACAGCCGCAGCCGGAGTATATTTTTTCTCAAGAAGAAATAAGTAAAATAACGCGGAAGAGCGTCTCCGCTATCTCGCGCATATTAAAAGCGATGGAATCCGAACCGTGGAAAGAGCGCCTTGAGGCAAGCAGACAAATGAGATATACGAATCGGAGTGCGTTTTTATACACGACGGATATATTTCCTCTGATATTGGACTTCAACATCCGTCGGTACATTGAAAACCGGATATGCAAACCTCCTCGCGGCAATCCTCTGTCAGGCCAAGAACAGACTCTCGTGCGGGAATACTGGAATGAGATATCAAAGTCCGACAACGACTGATTGACGCGGCGGGGAGAAATTCCAGCCGCTTTGCGGCGTAATTCCGCGGCGGGACGAAAATCACAGCCCGCCGCTTTCGCCGGAAGACGCGGCGTCCCGGTATTCCGGATATTCTTTCAATATTATATTCGCGGCCTTATCGATCAGGTGTTCTTTGCGCGAGTTGACAAGGAACGAATAAAATATTTTGTCTTCCCGCGGCACGATTCTTTCGTCCAGATCTTCCACCAGCCGCTCAATTTCAACAAGCCGTTTTTTCAGCCTTCCCGCGATTTTCAATAGCGAGAGCGTGCAGTCGGGATATTGGTTGGACGCGAGGAAATCAAAATATTTTATCTTCTTGCCGTTCGCCGACAGAGCGGAACGCGGGATGACATAAGTGTGATAATAAAAATCGTTCTTGTCGGTCATTATTGATTTTTTCTCGCCGCTGTCCGCGCCTGAAAAAAAAGACGAGCCGCAGTCGTAGGCGGGACACGGCTCAGCCGTTTCATTCTTCTCGTCTATAAGAAGCCCCCAGTTGCCGCCGTGTCTGTCAAAATTTCCGATATATGCGTCCGCGACAAACATATCCCAGAAAAAAGTCTTTAAGCGGCGCGGTTCAACTAAAGTCTGCCGCTCTATCGCCAGGAGCGTCGCGTCTATATCAGCGCCCGCTTCGCGCACCGCGCCGTCCAGGACGGCGTTCTTTACGGAAATAAAATCGGCGATTACCTTGCCTCTGGCGGTAAGGTCTTCGCACGCGACTACGACTTTTTCTTTCTCTCCGATTCTATACGTTCCGAGGAGAGTTTCCTGAGCCCGAACGCCTAAGATATTGAATATGTGACAGCCGAGATACTCCGCGACGGTGCTGTTCTTATATTCAACCTTGTACCGCCGCTCCGGCGCCTTTGACGGAAATTTCAGCATATACTGCCTGCCGTCGCAGGAAATGCTGATTTTCGCTCCGTTGGCACCCGCATACATTTTAAATCTGTTGACCGCGCAGTCTGAAAAATCCACCGGCATTCACAAGCACCTCTATTTCTTCCAAAACGCAGCCGTCGCCGCGCTGCTAACTACGCCTTCAACGCAAGGCGAGCGGGCGATAAAAAACGTCTTGAACTTACTGTATGATATTTTACCAAAAATGCGTGCGAGAAATCTCTCACTTGGCTGCAGGGCAAGTGTCTGTATCTGTTCTTGAAAAGCGGCTTTGCAAACGGCTGCAAGCGAGGGCGAATGATTAGGGCTGTGTGTCACTGCTTGATTGCCCGGATATGCCGGGGACACCGGTGCGGAATTAAAGCATGGCTGACAATGAACCGCATTGTAATTTATACAGACAGGCAGACGGGATTCTTTCCGGCGCTCTCCGACTCCTCAGAACAGCCGAACGTCTTCATCCGCTAAAGCCGAAAGATGCAGCCTTTCATCCGCAACTTCCCCGCTCACGCGCGCCGCTCACATTAAGGAACGGGAGCAGGCGTTCCGGAGCAGGAACGATAAAGACTCTGTCTATGAAACGAATACAGCCGGCACCCTTGCGGATTGATAGGCTTTGTCAGCCTGTTTTTGGCGCAGCGGCAAGTTCAATTTTGTATAATTCATTAATTATTGTTATACAGCAACTTATTATGCACATGGAGAGGCACAACGGAAGATATAATTCTCGAAACACGGGATATGACGCGGCTGAACCTGAGGCTTACACGGCATACATCGGGACTGCGGGGACGTTTCTTAAAGCTTATGATATAGGTAACGGACGCAAAGTCTGTTGCAGGCTGTCCGATTTTGA